>SVDT01000367.1 GCA_015057775.1 Paenibacillaceae bacterium
ATGCACAAAAAAGGTGTTTCAGCGGAACGAGTGGTTTTATCTACCCTTCATGCAGGCGGTAAGTTTGACAACGATGCATACAAAACCAGTGGAGGACTTCATGGTGTAGGTTCTTCCGTGGTAAATGCCTTGTCTGATTACATGAGTGTCAAAGTATATAAAGATGGTCAGATTCATTATGACAAATACGAGCGGGGCATACCAACGGTGGAGCTGGTGGATGGCCTGCTTCCTACGTTGGGAAAAACCAGAGAGACTGGAACGGAAATCAATTTCCTTCCTGATGAGACTATATTTGAAAAGATACGTTTCAAAGCGGAATGGCTGAAAAGCCGTCTTCACGAAACGGCATACTTAAATCCCAATCTTCATATCTCTTATACTAACAAAAGAGCAGGAGAACAGGAAAAGGTGGAATTTTATGAGCCGGAAGGAATCGTTGCTTACGTAAAGGAATTAAACGCTGGAAAAGAAGCTGTCCATGACCCGATTTATTTTAAGGGTATTGTTGATAAAGTGGAAGTGGAAGCAGCCATACAGTTTGTTGATACCTTTGAAGAAAATATACTTGGTTTCTGTAACAACATATTCACCCAGGAGGGCGGAACCCATTTAGCCGGTTTTAAAACCCGTTTTACCCAGTTGATTAACAGTTATGCCAGAGAACTCGGTATATTAAAAGAAAAGGATACGAATTTTACAGGAGCTGACACGAGAAACGGTCTGACTGCAGTGATTGCAGTCAAGCATCCCGATCCCATCTTTGAGGGACAGACGAAAACAAAGCTTGCCAGCGCAGACGCCACAAAGGCAGTTTTTACTGTGGCAGGCGATGAGCTGCAGAGATATTTTGACCGGAACTTAGAAGTGCTTAAATCCGTTATCAACTGTGCGGAAAAGTCAGCTAAGATCCGCAAAGCAGAAGAAAAGGCCAAAACCAATATGCTCAGCAAGTCAAGATTTTCTTTTGACAGCAACGGTAAGCTGGCAAACTGTGAAAGCAGGGATGCTTCCAGATGTGAAATATTTATTGTCGAGGGAGATTCGGCTGGCGGCTCTGCCAAGACGGCCAGAAACCGGCAGTACCAGGCCATATTGCCCATTCGCGGTAAAATTTTAAATGTGGAAAAGGCTTCCATTGATAAGGTATTGGCCAACGCTGAAATTAAAACAATGATTAACACCTTTGGGTGTGGTTTTTCTGAAGGTTACGGCAATGATTTTGATATTACAAAGCTTCGTTATGATAAAATTATTCTTATGACCGATGCCGATGTAGATGGCAGTCACATTGATACGCTGCTGTTAACATTTTTATACCGGTTTATGCCTGAATTAATTTACGATGGCCATGTTTATATCGCTATGCCGCCACTGTTTAAAGTGATTCCAAAACGGGGAGAAGAACAGTATCTCTACGATGAAAAAGAGCTGGAACGTTACAGAAGAACACATACCGGCGAATTTACCCTTCAGCGTTATAAAGGTCTTGGAGAAATGGATGCAGAACAGCTTTGGGAAACAACCCTGGATCCGGAACGGCGTGTATTAAAGCAGGTTGAAATTGAAGATGCACGGATGGCCTCAGAAATAACGGAAATGCTTATGGGAAGCGATGTACTTCCCAGAAGACAGTTTATTTATGAGCATGCGGATGAAGCGGAGATCGATGCGTAAGGAGAAGGAATATGGCAGAAAAAATTATTAAGACAGAGTATTCCGAGGAAATGCAGAAAAGCTATATGAACTACTCCATGAGTGTCATTACAGCACGAGCTATCCCGGATGCGAGAGACGGATTAAAGCCGGTGCAGCGCCGCGTACTTTACGATATGAGCGAACTGCATTTAAATCATGATAAACCACACAGAAAATCAGCACGAATCGTGGGCGATACCATGGGTAAATATCATCCCCATGGTGACAGTTCCATCTATGATACTCTGGTTGTAATGTCCCAGGTGTTTAAAAAAGGTGTTCCCCTGGTAAACGGGCACGGTAACTTCGGTTCCATTGAGGGTGACGGGGCAGCGGCCATGCGATACACCGAAGCAAGACTGGAAAAGTTTGCCGAAGAGGTTTATTTGAAAGATCTGGATAAAACCGTAGAATTCATTCCCAACTACGATGAGACGGAAAAAGAACCGGAGGTTCTTCCGGTTCGAGTTCCCAATCTGCTGATTAATGGTGCGGAAGGAATTGCAGTCGGCATGAGTACCAGCATTCCCCCACATAATCTGGGGGAAGTGGTGGACGCGGTTCAGGCATATATAGATAATCCTGATATTTCTGTAAGGGAACTAATGGAATATCTGCCGGGTCCTGATTTTCCTACAGGTGGAATTATTGCTAACAAAAGCGATCTTCCCTCGATCTATGAAACTGGAATGGGTAAAATAAAGCTTCGGGGAAAAATCGAAGTAGAGCTTGGCAAGCGAAAGGCCGATAAGGACAAGCTGATTATTACCGAGATTCCATATACCATGGTTGGAGCCGGAATCAATAAATTCCTTATAGATATTGCTGATCTGGTAGAAAATAAAAAGCTTACAGATGTAATCGATATTTCCAATCAGTCCAACAAGGAAGGAATCCGTATCGTCTTAGAGCTTCGTAAAGATGCGGATGTGGAAAAAATCCGAAACATTCTTTATAAAAAGACAAAATTGGAAGATACCTATGGCGTCAATATGCTTGCAATAGCGGAAGGACGCCCGGAAATACTGAATTTAAAAGGTATCTTAAAAAATTATCTGGACTTCCAGTACAAAAATGCAACCAGAAAATATCAGGTTCTTCTGGATAAAGAACTGGAAAAGAAAGAAATAAAAGAAGGTCTTATAAAGGCCTGCGATATTATTGACTTAATTATAGCAGTTTTAAGAGGATCGAAGAATCTAAAGGATGCAAAAAACTGTCTGATGACAGGTGATATCTCAAATATTTCTTTCCGGGTCAAGGGCTTTGAAGAAGATGCAAAAAAACTGTGCTTTACTGAAAAGCAGGCAAGTGCGATTCTCGAGATGCGGTTATATAAGCTGATCGGACTAGAGATTCTTCAGCTGGAAAAAGAATTCAAAGAAACACTGGCAAAGATTAAAGAGTATGAGAAAATACTTTCCAGCAGAAAGTATATGGATGAGGTCATTAAAAAGGATCTGGATTATATTAAGGCAGAATACGGTACCCCGAGAAAGACTCTGATTGAAGACGGAAAGGAAGCCGTATATGATGAAGCAGCTGTTACTGTTTCAGAAGTTACCTTTGTAATGGACAGATTTGGTTATTGTAAGATACTGGATAAAAATACTTATGACAGAAATAAAGAAACCATTGAAACCGAGAATCCTTTTGTGGTAAACTGTCTGAATACGGACAAAATCTGTATTTTTACTAATACTGGAAATTTACATCAGATAAAAGTATTGGAT
>SVDT01000368.1 GCA_015057775.1 Paenibacillaceae bacterium
AAATCGGTGACGGGGAAAATATTTTGTGCCGTGTTCATTCTGAGTGCCTGACCGGAGATGCGTTCGGCTCCATGCGCTGTGACTGCGGACAGCAGCTTGCTGCCGCCATGACGCAGATTGAACAGGAAGGCAGAGGAATACTCCTTTATATGCGCCAGGAAGGCCGGGGCATCGGACTGGTTAACAAACTGCGTGCTTACGCCCTGCAGGACAAAGGCATGGATACTCTGGAAGCCAACCTTGCGTTAGGCTTTGAAGGCGATCCCAGAGAATATTACATCGGCGCTCAGATATTGAGGGAATTGGGCGTTAAAACCCTGCGCCTGCTTACCAATAATCCGGATAAGGTGTATGGGCTGTCTGGCTTTGGTATGGAAATTATTGAGCGGGTTCCGATACAGATTCCGGCAAATGATCACGATTTGTTTTATTTAAAAACCAAGCAAAACAAAATGGGACACATTTTACACTATTAATCATAAAGGAGAATTTATCATGAAAGTTTTCGAAGGATCACTGGTATCAGAAAAAATCCGGATCGGCATTGTAGCCGCACGTTTCAATGAATTTATAACATCAAAGCTTCTTGGCGGCGCTGTGGATTGTTTAAAACGGCATGGGATCAGTGAGGAGGACATGGAAGTAGCATGGGTACCCGGGGCTTTTGAGATCCCACTGATCGCTTCCAAGATGGCAGGCTGCGGCAAATATGATGCTGTCATATGTCTGGGCGCGGTTATCCGGGGCAGCACCACTCACTACGATTACGTTTGCAGTGAAGTCTCCAAGGGCATTGCCCAGGTATCCTTAAGCAGTGGAATTCCGGTTATGTTTGGAGTTCTGACGACAGAAAACATTGAACAGGCAATTGAGCGGGCCGGAACGAAAGCAGGCAACAAAGGGTTTGACTGCGCAGCGGGAGCTATTGAGATGGTTAATCTAATCCGCGGGATACAGGCTTAATCAGAAAGAAAATCCTCCAATACAGGCTGTTTAAACCTGATTGGAGGATTAACAAAAAACTTTTTAATTTGCCAGCAGGTCGGGAGAAAGTGTATTTCCTGACCGAAGTTCCTGGCGTGCGGTCTGGATAAGTGAATCCATTTTTTCCAATTTATCAAGCAGCTGTTTTTCTTCTTCACTGGTATAAATCACATGATTAATACCACCATTTTTAATGACAATCCGCTTGTCTGCCATTAACGCAAGAAGGGGATCGTGGGTTGCCATCAATACAATCTTATCTGATGTCACGAGAAGCTTTAAAGCCTTTTTCCGGTCGATTCCGGCATTTTCAATTTCATCAATCAGGACAATGGGAGAGGAGCTTAATATGGCAGTATCTGCAATCATTAGGGCTCTGGACTGTCCGCCGCTTAAGCTGGTAACCGGAGTGGAAAGTTCAAACTTTTCTCCTGCCAGATCATTGGCTGCGGCAATAATCCGGTCTATTACAGACTGAGGATCCTGAACCATACGGCTTTCCGCATGCATCCGTAAAAAGTCAACTACCGTTAAGTCCATAACAAAGTTCATGTTCTGAGAAAGCTGGGCCACCAGCTTGTTATTTGAGGAGTAACGCCACTTCATATCAGGGACTTCGCCGTTAATTAAAATGCTTCGTCCGGTAGGAGTGTCATTTTGAGCCGTCCACTCGATATCTGCTAAAAGCCGGCTTTTTCCTGAACCGGTAGGACCCACTATGGATATAATCTGGGATGTTTCTACGGTCAGTTCCTGAAAGCCTTCCACAGTTCCTGATTTATCATGACCTGGTAAAATTGTGAGAGAATGCACCAGCCGGTCATTTTCCATTCCCAAAAACTGACGCATCTGATCCAGATACACAGGCAGGTCAGACATAAGCTTTGCTTTATCAATCGCCTGATCTTCCAGTTCTTCCTCTGAGAAATGATTTAAAAATTCCTCAAATGTCTGATCTTCAAATCCTGCGATCGCAAGCTTATTCTGCTCAAAATATGCAGCAGCAAACGGATATTCCTCCAGCAGTTTTTTTATGCTTATATTTGTCATTTTTTATCACCGCCTAAATCAATTTTCTTAACATTACCCATCTGATAGGCTTCTCCGATTCTTGTTTCCCCAAGACAATAGGAGCACAGGGCGGAAGGCATGGGGAAACGAAGCTGCATTCCCTGGACAGTCTGAATGTTCTGGTTTTCATCATAAAGAAGGCTTGCCAGTTCGTAAGCTCCCTGTCCAGTCAGCCCGTTCACGTGCATGGTAATGGCTCTTGGGTTTACAGAGCTGACACAGGAAGCAAATACCTCCCGTTCTGCCTGGGAAACGATATCACCTTTGGTAATTACCACAAAATCGGCGGATTTTAACATGGGACCGATTTTTTTAGGGGTATTGATACCGGATAAGTTGTCGATTACACAAACTCCCTTTACTTCTTTTAAATAAGGGGAACAGCGGTTGCACAGACCTGCTGATTCTGTAATGAGCAGATCAAGCTTTTCTTCATTTCCCCAGTTAACCACCTCTTCAATGTTGGAAGCGAAGAAGTGATCCGGGCATAAAGCGCCGGATAAGCCCTTTTTCACAGGGATTCCCGCTTTTTCATAGGCAACGTCGTCGTCTGTATAAAGACAGTCAAATTTCACCACGCCCACTTTAATGTTCTTATCACGAAAGGATGAAATTGTTTTTAAAATGACCGATGTCTTACCGGAAGAGGGCGGACCTGAAAATACAATCAGATTCATAAGAACTCCTTCTGAGCAGCTGCAAAGAACAGCTTTTCTATTTTTTTAATTAATTCTCCAATATCATTGTTGTGTATAAAATCCCAGCCGATCCACATGAAATTCTGGTCGGGTTTCAGTTGATTGTCCACCATGGGATTGGTAGACGGAAATTTTCCGTTGGAGGAAAGAATATCTCCAATATCTTTTGAATATAAAAGATCAACGAAAGGTTTTACCTTATCCTTATTCTTTGATTTTGCCAGCAGGAAAATCGGACTGATTATGGCTCCGTCCTTTGGCCACACCGGGCGCATAGGGCTTTTCTCATCTGTCATGCTTGCAAAGAAATAAGGTGCAACTGTAATGGCAGGAATCTTATTTCCATCCTTTAACTTGTGGGATTTGATCATCTGAGCCGGATGCATACTCTGTAAGAGGGCTTTCCCCATCTTTTCAATTCCTTCTTCCCCATAAAAGCGGTAGATGTGAAGCAGGAATGCATTAAACATATCCAGATCCTTCATGGGAAGGCTGATGCTGTTTTCAAACTCCGGCTTCATTAAATCTGCCCAGCTCTCAGGGAATGGGCGGTCTCCTAATACATTGGTGTTAACCATGAAAACTGCAGGAACAATTCCGATAATGGCATACTGGTTTTTGGGGTCCTTCAGTGATAAGTTTTCATTATCAAGATCC
>SVDT01000369.1 GCA_015057775.1 Paenibacillaceae bacterium
AATCAGGAAATTACAGGATTGGAGTAGATCATGCAGTTTACAATACCACACTATTATCCCGGTTTCCGTTGTATCGCATCCGAATGCAGTGACACCTGCTGTGCAGGATGGGCAATTATGATAGATGATCAATCTATGAAAAAATACAGGGCTCAATCCGAGGCTCTGGGCGAAAAGCTTTTAAATGGAGTTGATTGGAAGAAGGGTTGTTTTAAACAGAAACTAGGCAGATGCGCTTTTTTAAACGAAGCAAATCTTTGCGATATTTACACAGATGCAGGACCTTCCATGCTATGCAAGACCTGCAGGGAATACCCCAGGCATACAGAAGAATACGAAGGGGTGCGGGAACTTTCATTGTCAATGTCCTGTGAAGAAGCCGCAAAGATGATACTGGGGCTGAAAGAGCCAGTCCGTTTTCTTACAAAGGAAGATGAAAGAGAAGAGACGTATCCTGAGTTTGATTTCTTCCTTTTTTCAAAGCTTATGGATGTGAGAGAGGAGGTCTTTTCTCTTTTACAGAATCGAAGCAGGGACATCCAGTTAAGGGCGTCCATGGTTTTGGGACTGGTCCATGATTTACAGAGAAGGATCAGGGAAGGGACGCTGTATCAGACGGAGGAACTGATTGTCAGATACAGGAATACACAGTGTGAACAATTTTTTCGCTCAAAAAAGCGGGAATATAAGGTATCTGACAGGGAACGCTATGAAATAATGGGAAGCTGGTTTCTTCTGTTAGACAAACTGGAGGTTTTAAAACAGGAATGGCCGGTTACCCTTGGGGAGTTAAAAGCCTTACTTTTTGAAAAGGGGCCAGAACATTATGGAAAAATAAGAGAAAATTTTTATGAATATCTGGATACTGAGCCAGAAAGAAAGAGAGAGTGGAATCAGTGGCTGGAGCAGCTTTTGGTTTACTTTATTTATACGTATTTCTGCGGAGCTGTTTACGATGAGCAGCCCTATGTGAAAGCGAAGATGGCTGTCATCTGTACCTTATTCATAGCAGAACTGGCTCAGGCAGTTTATATCCGCAATGGAGGTCTTACTTTTAACGAGTTTGTACGGCTGGTTCATAGATTTTCCAGAGAGATAGAGCATTCAGATCAAAATCTTAATACACTGGAGAATGCATTTCGAACAGAAAAAACGTTTGGGCTGAAAGAAATACTCAAGGTATTATAAGAATAACGCCCTGTCTGCGAAAAGTACATGGACAATGCATCTTCTTGCAGCGGGCGATTACCTGGAATTGCATAGCTAGATAAAATTTGCAAAAATAGAAGCGAATACTACCGTACAAAGCCCGGAAGTGGCGATGGCAAGACTGCTCATGGCACCTTCAATTTCACCAATTTCCATTGCTTTTGTAGTGCCTACCGCATGTGATGCAGATCCGATGGCAATGCCTACTGCAACCGGATCTGTAATTTTAAACTTCCGGCATACCGATTCTGCGATAATGCTGCCTAATATACCGGTCACAATAATACTGGCAACCGTGATTGTCACAAACCCTTTCATCTCCTCTGAGATTCCCATTGCAATGGCAGTAGTTATGGATTTTGGTAAAAAGGTCACATATTCCTGATGGTTTAAACCAAACACGAATGCAAGAAGTAATACGGTACACATAGTGGTGAGTACGCCTGTCAGCGTTCCTGCAATAATTGCTTTAGAATGCTTTTTTAACAGATTTAACTGACGGTATAATGGCACAGCCAGGCACACGGTTGCGGGAGTTAACAGATAACTGATGTATTTTGCACTCTCATTATAGACCGTATAATCAATCTTAAAGACGGACAGGAATGCCATTACAATTAGAATTGAGATTAACAGGGGATTAAAGATGGCCAGTTTAAAACGTTTCTTAAGCTGAACCCCCATTTCATAGCTGACCAGGCTTAAAACCGAGCCGAAAAATAAAAAATCACCGATTGTCTGATTCATGATCCGTTCCTTTCTTCTTTTTATCGGTTTCAATAAAAAACTGAGTTACTTTTCCTGTCATTATCATAACAATAACTGTGGAGAAAAGTGTTATAACCAGAAAAGGTATGAGAATTGGTCGTAGGGAGCCCCACGAATCCAAAAGTCCGACTGCCGCAGGGATAAATAGCATGGGCATAATTTCCAGTAAAAAATCACTGACATCCTCAACTGCTTCAAGGGGAATCAGCCCGGTTTTTAAGCCTAAAAGCATAAGAATAAGACCATAGATACTGGCAGGTACGGGAAGTGGTACAAACAGATGGATCACTTCTCCTGCAAGTGAGATAAATAATATAATGCCGAATTGTCTTATGTGTTTCATGACAAAGCCTCCTGTATTTCCTGTCGAAAATTCAACTATGCTTAATCCTATACGCAAATCTTTCCGTTGTCAAATGATTTAATAAAAATTAAGATTGTAAATATATGTGGGTTTTTCCATAACAAAGGAGTATGAATCGATGTTATATCAAATAGAATTTGATGTTTTATATGCACTGCAGTCTCTGCATAATCCATGGCTTGATCAGGTCATGGTCCGTATTACAAGTCTGGGAGACCATGGATTTATCTGGATTTTAATTGGTGTGGTACTGTTTTGTATTCCCAAAACCAGAAAAATTGGGATTGGCGTATTGCTAAGCCTGGGGGTAGGACTTCTTCTTGGAAATATGATACTGAAAAACCTTGTAGAAAGGCCAAGACCCTGCTGGATTGATACCTCCATTCCTCTATTAATTCAAAATCCCAGAGACTTTTCCTTTCCTTCCGGCCATACGCTGGCTTCCTTTGAAGGAGCGATCAGCATCTGGCTCTATGATAAAAGGCTTGGAATTCCTTTTCTCATCCTGGCTGTACTCATTGCATTTTCCAGAATGTATTTATTTGTTCACTTTCCAACTGATGTGCTTGGAGGCGCTGTTCTTGGGATTTGTATAGCTTTATTGGTACACCACTTAATGGAAAGAAATACCTGTGTTGAAAAAAACACTTGATTTCTTAAGAATGTATGTTATACTGATGGCGATACAAAACTAAATAAAAGTCGCAGAGTAGACTTGTGTGCGTTAAGTGCCAGCTGAACAGGGAGTTGTCAGCAGGACGAAAAGATTTTCTTGCGGTACACGAGTCGCATCCCGCTGCACCAGAAGATAGGTGTCTTATCTCCGGTCGTAGTCTGAGGTCTGCAAAGGAGGTATTTTTTTATGAAAAAATTAGTTACTTTGTTCACCGATTCTTACAGAGAGCTGAAATCTGTAAGAACAATCACTGCCGCAGCCATGTTTGCCGCAGTTGCCATTATTTTGGACATGTTCTCCATTCAGCTGGGAAGCTACATCAAGATTACGTTTTCATCTATTCCCAATGGAATCATTTCCTACTTATTCGGTCCGGTAGTGGGTGGACTGTT
>SVDT01000370.1 GCA_015057775.1 Paenibacillaceae bacterium
GGAGGTCATACAGTACTCTAATGTTTTCTTCAGCCTTATGAGCGCATTTCCAGTGGAATAATCCATATCTGCCGGGCGCTCCATAAGTTCTTTTAGTCCTTTTGGAAGTTGATAGCTGCTGCATGAATAAAAGCCCAGCCAACCTTCTCCGTAGGAATAAGGGACGTCAGGATTGATTAAATTCATCAGTGCCTGGGCTCCCTGCTCAAAGGGATGGATCACTTCCCTGTATACGCGTCCCATAGGTGCGATTACAACACCGTCATAGGTATGGAGGCACAGCATTTCAAGAAGTTTATCGGTAATCCTGACTGCCCTTTTTGAAATGGCTTCCTCTGAAAAATCAATTACATTTAACAGTGCTGCAAACGTAACGCACATATAAACTGTGCTTAAGAATTCTTCAAATCCATGTTCCTCCACATCCGCCAGCCATGCTTCAACTTTAGCTCTTCCGATTTTAAAAAGCTCTCTGCCGGTCATGTCTGCCCGCGGGAAATACTCATCCGGGTACATCTCACCTGCATTCATGGCGCAGGTATAGAACATAAGAGAATGGTTTTCGCTCCAGAAGCACATGGCGTCAGATCCTTTTTGATCCATCCAGTAACGCCAGTTTAAAAGAACTTCTTTTGCACGTTTCGCCAGATCCTCACTGACCGGATAATTCTTTAGATACCGGACCATGCCGCACACCAGAAAATCAGAGCAGTCGTATCTGCTTTCAATCTGATCCAGAGTCTCAAAAAGAAGTTCTATATCCCGCCCGCGGTCCATTCCAAGGGCTTTTCTTGCAAGAATATTAGAAATGGAAAATCCGAATTTATCCCCTCTGGACAAACTTTCTGCTTCTGCAATTCTATGAAAAATAGCTTTTTTATTCTCCTCAAAGCCTTTGTCTTTCCCATATTCCGGTTTCTGAGCCAGGATATTCTCCACTTTTCTGGTGAGTACTCCATGGTCATTTTTTACACTTACTAAAATAACACCTGGCTTCCCGGCCTCAAGCTTCACCTGATTTTTCCCGCTGATCTCCTGCCATTCCTTCCGGCTTTTCACCTGTGCAAAATCAGGACTTTGGCTGTCATAGGCCAAAGAGGCACCTTCGGGAGCACTTTCCTTAAAAGTCATGATGGAATTTTTAATGGAGATGGAACTGAGCCAGTTTTCCATCCGTACCAGTTCATCGGTATGTTTCTCATCAGGCAGTACAACACAGATCTCTTCCATATGATCCATAATCTGAATGCCAAATAACGTTCTTGTATCCCTGACACCAAGTGTCTGCAGACTGATATAAATTTCATTGATTCCTTTTTTCAGCCGAAGCTCCATCTGTTTCTTTTTAATGGGCTTATAAACCGGCGTATCCATGCGGCACACCAGTTCTCCATTGCACCACACATCTACTGCCGCATAGGACCATACAACAGCATTCACTGTGATGTCTTCTTTTACCTCGATTCCCGTCACTGCATCCAGTTCTACTTTCTGCAATGTAGAATAGAATGTGCTTTCATCTACAAACCAGTTTCCATAATGATAATAATACTTCCACGGCATCTGAAGTCTGCTGTTTTCCCCAAGGATAACAGGGCCTTCGGGGCAGGATTTGTTTAAGTCCGCCACGAGGGATCTTAAATGCTGTTCATATCGCAGCTGGTTGTCATCTGATTCATGATTGATAAAATCCGTTACTTTTGGACCGGATATCAGGTAATTCGTTAGAAACCCGGTTCTGTTCAATTGTAATTTTTCCATTGTCTTATCCCTTTACTGCCCCAATTGGTGCATAAATAAATATATTTTTGACTTGTTTTATCTCTATATTAAATGATTTACGTAGAAAATTACATGGCATTTTCCACGTTTGATGTAACTTTTTTTAACATATTCCTGGTATATAACTGCTATTTATACAAAAATGTCCGTGTGTCAGGAGATTATTTTTGACGGCTTCACTAATATTTCTTATAATTTGCAGGCAAATTTATCATAATAAATCTAGATCTTACCCTTTTTCACTGTGCAAAATTACCACTAAAAATTTTTAAATTAATAATTTACTTTAAAGTGTTAAACTTCAACGTATAAAAGCGTTGACAACTTCCCCGCTATCCATTACAATGGGGATTAATCATTTGTAAGAAAAGAGGAAAAAGAGATATGATTATAATTATGAAACCAAACGCTTCTGCAGAGGCTGTAAGTAAAGTAAAGCACTTGATTGAATCCAACGGCCTGACCGCTCATTTATCAGAGGGAACGGAAGTAACCATAGTAGGTGTTGTAGGGGATAAAACGAAACTTCAGGGTGCTAATATTGAGATGATGGATGGGGTTGATAAAATCGTTGCGGTAACAGAAAGCTACAAGGTCGTAAACAAGAAGTTTCACCCGGAAGATTCTGTTATTACAGTGGGCAATGCCAAAATCGGCCCAGGCCACCTTACCATGATGGCAGGTCCCTGTGCCATTGAAAACCATGACATGCTTTTAGAAACTGCCTATGCAGTAAAAAAAGCCGGAGCACAGTTCTTAAGAGGAGGCGCTTACAAGCCAAGAACTTCCCCCTACGCATTTCAGGGTCTGGAAGAAGAAGGATTACAATACATGAAAGAAGCCAGAGAGGCGACTGGACTGAATGTAGTCTGTGAGGTGACCAGTCTCAGAGCACTGGAAACTGCGGTAAAATACGTGGATATGATCCAGATCGGTGCAAGAAACATGCAGAATTTTGAGCTTTTAAAAGAAGCAGGAAAAGCAGGAATTCCTGTTCTCTTAAAAAGAGGTCTCTGCGCTACCATTGACGAGTGGTTAAATGCAGCAGAATACATCGCTTCCGAAGGCAATCCCAACATTGTTCTTTGTGAAAGAGGAATCCGCACATATGAAACTGCAACCAGAAACACCCTGGATATCAGCGCAATTCCGGTTATCCGGTCCAAGAGCCATCTTCCGATTATTGTGGATCCCAGTCATGCCACTGGAGTACGTGCTTACATTGAGCCCATCTCCAAGGCAGCCCTTGCAGTGGGTGCAGACGGTCTGATTGTGGAAGTTCATCCCTGTCCTTCCTGTGCATTATCTGATGGTCCTCAGTCTCTCACCTTTGAGCAGTTTGAACAGTTGACAGAGCAGTTACAGCCTTACGCAAAACTTTCAGGGAGGGTTTTCAATGAATGATGAAGTCATTGCCTTTATCGGGCTTGGTCTGATCGGGGGATCGATTGCCCGGGGGATCAAGCGTGAAGCTCCAGATACAAAAATAATGGCTTATATGCGGACACGTTCCAGACTTGACAAAGCCAGAGAAGACGGCATCGTAGATGTTATTCTCGACGGTATTGGAGAAGAGCTTTCGGAATGTGACTTTATA
>SVDT01000371.1 GCA_015057775.1 Paenibacillaceae bacterium
GGATGGCAGCGCCTGTGGCGGCAGTTACCACACCCACACGCCTTGCATATCCTGGAATTTCTTTCTTGTATTCAGGGGAAAACATCCCCATCTCTTCCAATTCATTACGAAGCTTTAAAAAACGTTCGAATAAATCTCCCATTCCCTCTTTCGTAATTTCCTGGGCGTAAAGCTGATATCTTCCGTCTCTTTCATAAACCTCAACGCTTCCCTTTGCAACGATCTGCTGTCCTTCTTCCAGATGAAAGGAAAGACCTTTTCTGGATCCGGCAAACATCACTGCCGAAATAGAAGAGGCTTTGTCTTTTAAGGTAAAATAGATATGACCGGAAGTATGATATTTGCAGTTGGACACTTCCCCTTTGATGGAAATCCGGTTCAGTGCAAAATCCTGGGCAAACATGTTTTTAATATAAGCATTAATCTGGGTTACGGAATAGACACCTGCCATACTTACACCAGCTTTGCAAGAACTCCGTTAATGAAAGCCGGAGCTTCGTTTCCGCCGTATTTTTTACCCAGTTCTACTGCTTCGTTGATGGCTACCTTTTCCGGCACCTCATCATCGAATAAGATTTCATAAAGAGCGAGGCGGAGAATGGTTAATTCCGCTCTTCCCATACGTTTTGTCTTCCAGCCTTCGGCTACTTCATTGATTTTTTCATCCAGTTCCGGAATTTTATTCATAATTGCTTCTGTCTTTTCTTTTAAGAAAGCAGAATTCTCTTCACTCATATCCACATCATGAACGATCTCTTCTTCACCTTCCGTATTAAGATCATCCTCTTTTGGTTCCTCAAAATATTGATTAATCTGCCAAAGCTTCTCCTCTGCGGGGTGAAAATCAGCGCAGAAAAGCATCTTAAAGCAGTGTTCACGCATTTTACTTCTGGTCATTTACCATGGTCCTCCTATTGGTGATTTAACTGGACGTTTGGAATTATTATACCTTAACAGGGTTTTTTATACAATAGAAACTTTTGCGCACCTGTATGGAATGTTAATTGGTAACAGCATACTGGTTTTTTCCTTTTCCCTTTGCCTCGTATAATGCCTGATCTGCCCTTCTTAAGATGGCATCGTATTCAGTTTCATTCTCTCCAATCAAAGTAATTCCAATACTGGCATGTACCTTTCCTGAGACATGAAATGCATTAATAATACGCTGGGCAATTGCTTCGGGCTGTTTCCTTCCTCTCATTCCATAAAGCCAGATACAGAATTCATCTCCTCCGAACCGGACAATTACATCCTCCTGCCTGGTGCAGGCACTTAATATCTGTCCCGCCTGAACGAGAACCAGATCCCCTTTATGGTGACCAAAGGTATCGTTTATCTTCTTAAAATCATCGATGTCAAGGAACATGCATGCATAAAAGCGGTTTTTTCCGCCGGCTTTTAATCCATGCTCCACCAGTTTTCTTGCTGTTTCTCTGGTATAAACTCCTGTTAAATAATCCTTCTGCAGTCTCTTTTCTTCTTTTTTTCTGGTGTGAACAATTAAAAGGATCAGGATCACTCCGCAAAACAAAAGGAAGGTGGATCCTGCTATAAATTTTGCAGAAAGGGATTTAATCTTATGAAACGTATTCTCATATCCTTCTGTCTCCACAACGGTCGCCATATACCAGTCATTGATTCCCATAGGCTGGTAGTAAAGAAGGCGGCGGTAATCATTTTCATAATAAGTAATATAACCGGACAGCCCCTGGCTGATTCCGGCTTCCATCTCCGAAAATGTCTCACCCGTTCCAAATTTCCTTGTTTTAAGCATCTCAAACAGAGAAATCTGATTTTCACACGCCGTGCAGGAAATCAAAATCTCTCCATCTTTTTGGAATATCATATTGGCACCGTAGCGGCTTAAATCCGTATCGCTTAAATACTGTTTCAGCCTATTGGAAGACAACTCCAGACACGCCGCACCCTTAACTACACCGTCTCTGATAATGGGGACGGTTAAAATGATACTGTCCTGGCCCTTAAAGCTTTCTTTCAATAATCCGGATATATTCTTTTCACCGTCTAACGCTTTTTTAAAATAGTCACGGGAAGAAATGTCCTGGGTTTCACGATTTCCATAATATAGAGTACCTGACGTATCTGCAACACCAAACCGGGAATCTTCTTTTTCGTAATCCTGTACCTGCTGCCACCATTGTTCGTTGCCTGAGCCATCCGGCAGATCACAGTAGAATGCAAACAATTCCAGCCATTCGAATCTGGTCTGTATCATGGATTCTATATAATTCAGTGCTTTATCATTCTCCTGCTTTAAATCTCTGTGAGTCTGCTGAAACAGACTCTGCTCCACTTCGTGAAAATAATAGAAATTTAAAACACAAATTCCGATAATCACAGATATCACAAGACTTGCCAGGATCAGCAAACCCGGCGGATAATGCCCCCCGTTTCTACGATTCATCATATTTAAAAACACCTGTCCTTAAGAATCTTTCGATTCACAATATCGTCCATTATAAATCCTGTCCTATATCATTACAAGGATAATTTCATCTTTTCGGTAAAAAAAACAGCGGGAATGAACCGTATGACCGGTTATTCCCGCTGTAAATTATAAAATTATTTGTTCTCATCCATTGCAACACCGGCAATCCGGATGTTCACATCAAGAACGGAAAGTCCAGTCATGTTCTCAATGGCATTCTGCACCTTTTCCTGAACTTTTTCACTGACGGTTGGGATACTGTAACCATATTTTATGTTTAAGGACAAATCTACGGAAACATGTTCCTCTGTCAGTTCCACTTTGACACCTTTGGATAAGTTTTTCATGCCCAGCTTCGCCACCAGTTCGTTGGTGATGTTGCCTGCCATGGAATCCACTCCATCTACTTCCGTCGCAGCAAGACCTGCGATAATCGCGACTACATCATCTGCGATCTGAACTTCGCCGATTTTATCTTTTTCATATACTTTATGAGTATTTCTGTTTTCCAATTCTGCCACTTCGATTCCCTCCTGTTTAGTATTTCTGGGTTCTGAAATCATTATAGCAAAATTGTCAACTGTTTGCAAAGGCTTTTTACTCTTCCAGTTTCATGAGGGTTATAACGATACTCTCTGCTCCCACTTCAGTTTTTCTCTTTACAATATCTTCAATCTGGGCACGCTGGGGATCTGTAATGCTGGCGGCATTGATGACAACATCAACTTTTCCATTTGAAATGCTGACAACGGGATCTGCAAATCCTTTTGCAAGAAGAAGGGTTTCTGCTGCATTCTCCTTCTCGGCAATGGCTGTCATATCAACCATCTGCTGAATTGCCTGCTGTTTGGCAGCCTCTTCAATGTTTGGATTGTTGATTAAATTCATCAGAGTTTCTTTATTTCTGGCCCTTACCTGTTCTCTGTTTA
>SVDT01000372.1 GCA_015057775.1 Paenibacillaceae bacterium
CACGGAGATTGATACACTGACAGGTGAGATCCGGGCAGAGCTGGGACATATTGCAGTATTTCCTGCTTCTCATTATGTTGTTTCCAAGGATAAGATGGAGCATGCAGCTTCTACGATTCTGGCTGAATTAAAAGAGCAGGTGGAGTATTTTAAAAGTGAAGACAAGCTTTTAGAGGCCCAGAGAATCTCTGAACGGACTAATTTTGATGTGGAGATGATGAAGGAGACAGGTTTCTGTTCCGGAATTGAGAATTATTCCAGACATTTAACAGGGGGGAAACCAGGAGAACCACCCTATACTTTAATTGATTATTTTCCCGATGATTTTCTCATTATTGTGGACGAGTCCCACATTACCCTTCCTCAGGTTAGAGGAATGTATGCAGGAGACCGCTCACGAAAAACCACTCTTGTGAACTTTGGTTTCCGTCTTCCCTCAGCCCTGGATAACCGGCCCTTGAATTTTGAAGAGTTTGAAGCCAAGATCAATCAGATGATGTTTGTTTCGGCTACTCCATCTGTTTATGAATCCCAGCATGAGCTTTTACGGGTGGAACAGATCATTCGTCCTACCGGACTGCTGGATCCGGAGATTGACGTACGTCCGGTGGAAGGCCAGATTGATGATTTGATCTCTGAGGTCAATAAAGAGGTGGAGAAGAAGAATAAGATATTAATCACCACACTGACCAAACGTATGGCAGAGGACCTGACGGATTACATGAGAGAGGTTGGAATCCGGGTTAAATATCTCCATTCCGATATTGATACACTGGAACGCTCTGAGATCATCCGTGATATGCGTCTTGATGTTTTCGATGTATTGGTAGGAATTAATCTATTGAGAGAAGGATTGGACATTCCGGAGATCACACTGGTGGCAATTCTGGATGCGGATAAGGAAGGCTTCCTGCGTTCAGAGACTTCTCTTATTCAGACCATAGGAAGAGCAGCCAGAAACTCGGAAGGTCACGTTATCATGTATGCAGATAATATGACGGATTCCATGAGAGTTGCAATTGAAGAGACAAACCGGAGAAGAGCAATTCAGGAACGGTATAATGAAGAACATGGAATCACTCCCACTACCATTAAAAAGGCTGTTCGTGACTTAATAGCCATATCAAAAGCTGCTGCAGCTAGCGATAAGGAGTTTAAAAAAGATCCCGAATCCATGGATGCAATGGAACTGGAAAAGCTTTCAAAGGAACTGACAAAAAAGATGCATCAGGCAGCAGCAGAACTGAATTTCGAAGAGGCTGCGAAGCTGCGTGACCGTATGGTACAGGTGAAAAAGATGCTTCAGGATATTAGTCAGTAAAAAATATCTTTCAGGTATTAGGATAGTATTGACAATGATTCTCAATAAGTGTAAAATCTCTATGGATGCAATCCAGGGAAAGAACCCTGGTGCGCCGGTTTTGGAACTGGCTGCATTCAGAGGAGATTATTATGAAGCTTCATGAAGGAGATATCGGAAAGACCTACATTGTATACAGTGTTATGGTAAAGGATGCCATTACAAGAAGGCTGGAAGCATTAGGCGTCAACGAGATGACGCCAGTTACCTTATTAAACAAAAAAGGAAGCGGCACCGTGATTATAAAGGTCAGAGGGACTCGTCTGGCTCTGGGCAGGAAGATCTCAGAGGGAATTGAGATAAAGGAGGAGACCAGCCATGAGTGATGACAAAAGAATAATCCGTGTTGCATTTGTTGGGAATCCCAACTGCGGGAAGACAACTCTGTTTAATGCTTTTACCGGTGCAAGGCTGAAAGTGGCAAACTGGCCAGGTGTTACGGTGGAGCGCGTGGAAGGGGAGACCATTTATAAAGGCCAGACCATTCGGGTGATTGATACACCGGGAATTTACAGCCTGACCAGCTACACCATAGAAGAGATTGTTACAAGAAAGTGTCTGGAAGATGAATCCGTTGACGTGATTATTAACGTTGTGGATGCTTCCTCTCTGGAGCGGAATTTATATTTGACACTTCAGCTTCTGGAATTAAAAAAGCCGGTGATTCTGGCTCTTAATATGATGGATATTGTAGAAGACAGGGGGATGGAGATTGATCTTCACCGCCTTCCTGAGATGCTTGGGAATATCCCTGTAGTACCGGTTTCAGCCAGAAAGCGGACCGGTCTTGACGTTCTCATGCATGCAGTGGTTCATCATTACGAGGAAGGACCTCAGGGAGTGGTGGTTACGTACACACCACGAATTGAAAATAAGATATCCAAAGTGGAGACAGTCCTGAAAGCCCATTATGGAAAGCTTAAAAATCTGCGGTGGCATGCCATCAAGTTTCTGGAATATGATGAAGAGGTGGCAAATGACCATCCGGTTGATTTAAGCAATATTATTGATCATAATTATGAAAAAGAGATTATAAATGAGAAATATGATTATATAGAAGGAGTGATTCACGAATGCCTGGTTAACAAAGAGCAGAAGGCGGCAATGACGGATAAGATTGATGCTTATCTGACCCATCCCTTCTGGGGAGTTCCTTTGTTTCTTGGTATTATGGCCCTTGTGTTTTTCCTGACGTTCACCGTGGGGGATTTCCTGAAGGAATATTTTGAGATTGCACTGGATCATCTGTCGGCGTTTATGTATCAGATGATGACGGGCATTCATACAGCGGACTGGATCACTTCCCTGGTAGTGGATGGAATTGTTGCAGGTGTAGGAGGAATCCTTACTTTTCTCCCGAATATTTTCATTCTGTTTCTTGCTCTGGCTTTTTTGGAAGACAGTGGTTATATGGCGAGAGTTGCTTATGTAATGAATGAGATAATGGGAAGGGTGGGGCTTTCCGGCAAGGCGTTTCTTCCCATGCTTTTAGGGTTTGGCTGTACGGTGCCGGCTGTAATGGCAGCGAGAGCGCTGCCCAGTGAAAGGGACAGGAGAAGGACAATACTCATCACACCATTTATGTCCTGTTCTGCCAGACTGCCTATTTACGTTTTGTTTTCAGAGATGTTTTTCCCCAATCATGCGTTGATTGCGGCCTATTCTTTATATGTAATCGGACTTATGGTTGCGATTTTGATTGCCCATGTGACTCATAAGATGATAAAATCACAGGAAGAGGATACACTTTTAATTGAACTGCCGGAATATAAGACACCCAATGCGAGAACGGTAGCAATTTATGTGTGGGATAAAGTGAAAGATTACCTTGGAAAAGCAGGTACAACCATATTTCTGGCCTCTATCGTATTGTGGTTTGTACTCAATACAGGGTTTCATGGGTTTGTCACAGATGTATCACAAAGCTTTGCAGCCATGATTGGCAAAGTTTTAATTCCTGTGCTTACTCCTGCGGGACTGGGTGACTGGAGAATTGCGGTA
>SVDT01000373.1 GCA_015057775.1 Paenibacillaceae bacterium
GCAGCTGAAGCTTGGGGAAGAAAAAATACTGGAACTCACGAAGCTGACCAGATATTTAAATGCCTCCGACATGCATGAGCTGATGTTTGTCTATGAGCTGCTGGAACGCCTGGTTGTATGCCGGTCAGTGATTGCCCATTTAGGTTTCAGAAAGGAGACCAGGTGGCACTCCTTCCAGGAAAACCTGGATTTTCCCAGGTCAGATGAGGCTTATCATAAATTTGTTAACTCCATGATGAAAGACGGAACGCTGGTTTTAAAGCTCCGTGACATAGGAAAGGAGACCGGTTATGAGCATACGGATATCTAAAGAAGCATGTGTGGGTTGTCTGGCATGCACCAGAGTGTGTCCGGGGAGTCTGATTAAGGAAAAGGACGGGAAAGCATTTATAAAATATTCCAGAGACTGCTGGGGATGCGCTTCCTGTGTAAAGGAGTGTGGGTTTGGAGCCATTGATTTTTACTTAGGAGCTGATATGGGAGGAAATGGTACTGTGATGAACGTTTCAGAACATGGTGATCTCCTTCTTTGGAAAGTCACAAGACCCGATGGTACCGTCCGCATCATTGAGGTAAACGGTAAGAATTCGAATAAGTATTAGAGGAGAGATGATTATGAGCAGATTAACCCATCTGGATGAATTGGAAGCAGAGGCAATATATATTATCAGAGAGGTAGCCGCCCAGTGTGAGAAGCCGGTTATGCTCTATTCCATTGGAAAGGACAGTTCCGTCATGCTTCATCTGGCGTTAAAGGCTTTTTATCCGGAAAAACCGCCTTTCCCATTTCTCCATGTGAACACCACCTGGAAGTTTAAAGAAATGATTGAATTCCGGGACAGAACAGCCAGGGAACTGGGAATTGAGTTGCTGGAATATATCAATGAAGACGGCGTTGCACGGGGAATCAATCCATTTGACCACGGTTCATCCTATACTGATATCATGAAAACACAGGCATTAAAGCAGGCACTAAATAAGTATGGATTTACAGCAGCCTTTGGCGGAGGCAGACGGGATGAAGAAAAAAGCAGGGCAAAGGAGCGGATCTTCTCCTTTCGGAATGCAGCCCACGCCTGGGATCCTAAAAATCAGAGGCCGGAGATGTGGAAGCTTTACAACACAGAGATTTATAAAGGAGAGAGCATCCGTGTATTTCCTATCTCCAACTGGACGGAAAAGGACATCTGGCAGTACATAAAACAGGAGAATATCCCCATTGTTCCATTGTATTTTGCAGCGGAAAGGCCTGTGGTTTATCGTGATGATGATATTATTATGGTGGACGATGACCGTATGCGGCTATATCCCGGAGAGGTTCCCCAGCTGAAAAAGGTTCGTTTCCGGACGCTTGGCTGTTATCCCCTATCTGGCGGCGTTCTTTCCGATGCGGTTACCATTGATCAGATCATTGATGAAACATTAAGCTCCGTGGAATCAGAACGAACCAGCCGGGTGATTGACAAAGACGGCGGAGCCGCCAGTATGGAAAAGAGAAAAAGGGAGGGCTATTTCTGATGAACGGATTGCTGAAATTTATTACTTGCGGAAGTGTGGACGATGGAAAATCCACTTTGATCGGTCATATACTCTACGATTCCAAGCTGCTGTATGCAGATCAGGAAAAAGCGCTGCTGCTTGACAGTAAGGTGGGTTCCAGAGGCGGTGAAATTGATTATTCCCTTCTTTTAGACGGTCTGATGGCAGAGCGGGAGCAGGGAATTACCATTGATGTGGCATACCGGTATTTTACAACGGAGAAGCGAAGCTTTATTGTTGCGGATACACCGGGACACGAAGAATATACAAGAAACATGGCGGTAGGAGCTTCTTTCGCCCAGCTGGCAATCATTCTGGTGGATGCGAAGCAGGGGGTTCTGGTACAGACCAGGCGCCACTTAAGAATCTGTTCCCTTATGGGAATCCGTCATTTCATCTTTGCAGTAAATAAGATGGATTTGGCAGATTACAGCCAGAAGCGATTTGAAGAGATCAGCCGGAGCATTAAGGCCCTTACTGAGGATCTGTCTTTAAACCATGTGACGATTATTCCTGTCAGCGCTACAGAAGGAGATAATGTAACTGTAAAATCAGAACATATGCCCTGGTATCAGGGAGAAACCCTCCTTTCCTGTCTGGAACAGACAGAGGTTACCGAGGATGAAGGAAGCGGTTTTTATATGCCAGTCCAGAGAGTCTGCCGGCCTGACCATGAATTTCGCGGATTTCAGGGCCAGGTGGAATCAGGAACCGTCACGGTTGGACAAAGCCTTACGGTACTTCCAGGAAATGAAACTGCAAAAGTAAAGAGCATTCTGGTGGGAGACCGTTCCGCTGACCAGGCAACCGTTGGCCAGGCAGTTACCATACAGCTTGACAGAGAAGTAGATGTGAGCCGTGGAAACGTTCTGACGGATCAGGAACAGCTGCCTGTAAGCAAAGAAGTGAAGGCCTCCATCTTATGGATGGATGAAGCTCCGCTTAAGGAAGGAAACGATTATCTGCTGAAACTGGGAACAAGAATGCTTCCTGCAGTGGTCAAACGCATTGAGTACCAGGTGGATATTAATACAGGGGAGCATTTACCTGCCCGTGAGATTGGTAAAAATGAAATTGCGTCCTGTCTGCTTGAATTTTCCCAACGGATACCGGTTGATGAATTTAAAAGAAATAAAACCCTTGGAGAGCTGATTTTAATAGACCGTGTCAGCCATATGACATCAGCCTGCGGAGTGGTGGATCAGGTGGAAAACGGGGACGAAAAACCATATTTTGAAAAAGGAGGATTACGGGCTGGCGGATATATTTTTGAGGAATTCTATTTTAACCTGGAAAATGCGTTCCTCTCCAGACAGAAGACAAAAGAGACCACCTATCGTCAGGGGGACGTCGTTTCTGTTTCAGGAGACAGCTTCCATTATCCCGACTTTTTTGATGTAATATCTTTGGATGACTCCGTTGCAGTTCTGGTGCGAAACCAAACAATCCAGGATATCATAAGCCTTGATGATTATAGTTATTCAGGATTACCAATTCTCGATGAAAGAGGCTTTGCTTTAAAAATCAGTTCCAAAGAAGATCTTTCAAACTGTCTGCATGAATTTCATGATCTGGGAGCTGATAATAAAATCGCTTTTCATAATAAATGGTCTAAATTCGAAACATACAGACGGATTGTATGTAACGAAAATTTCTGGATTATTTAAATTGGAGTAATTAAAATAGCCTGCAAACTTAAAAATTACAGTTTGCAGGCTATTTTTATATCTAAATATGAAAGCATTAATTACATATTATTTTAATAGTTTAATTGGACATATTGTACAAAAATGGCGCAGTATACTTGATACTGCGT
>SVDT01000374.1 GCA_015057775.1 Paenibacillaceae bacterium
GTAAAAAGCTTTTTTAATTCGCTTGCTTCTTTCTTGTTCATGAAAGGTACTCTCCTGTCTTAAAGCTGTCTGTTTCCTTGGATACGACCAAAAAGCCCACGGACCAAAGGTCTGTGAGCTTTTTAATTCTATTTATTTCTCTGCTTTCCACAATCCATGAAGATTGCAGTACTCATAGGCTGCCAGAACCTCGTCGCCTTCACACATCATGAATTTAGCAACTGGTTTGTCACCAGGATTTAAAATCTTTCTCTGGTTGCCCATCTTTGTCTCTAATACAATCCAGCCAATGAAATGTTCAGGCAGCATCGGATGCTCTACAGAACCAACCGTAACCGTAACGCTCTGG
Source organism: Paenibacillaceae bacterium (assembly GCA_015057775.1). Taxonomy (GTDB): domain Bacteria; phylum Bacillota; class Clostridia; order Lachnospirales; family Lachnospiraceae; genus Lacrimispora. The sequence continues at coordinate 350 of SVDT01000374.1, forward strand.
CCATCAATTTCGATAACCGGCACATGTTTCTCAGTGGCTGCATCTGTGGTATTGGCTTTCATCTCCTGCATGTTATCTCCGCAACAGGTAATTGTGCCGCCTTTTTCTTCTACAACCGCTACAATATTTCCGCAATGATTACACTTTAAAAACTTCATGTGAATACCCTCCTTTTTCTTATGACTGCTGTGATTTTGCATGGTAATTATACCATAAATCCCACAATCTTACAACACAATCCTCCTCTATCCAATTGACCAGTTCTGGCTCTGATTCTGTAAGTCCGTCATATGACGGTAGATTCCGCCTTTCTTATATAGAACCTCCGGACTCCCCTCTTCAGCCACTTTTCCGTCTTTTAATACCACGATTTTATCTGCCTGAGCAACCGTTCTCATCCGGTGGGCGATAATAAGAACGGTCTTATTCCGAATCAGATTTGATATGGCGCTCTGTATGAGAGATTCATTCTCTACGTCCAGGGAGGCTGTGGCTTCATCAAGTATAATAACTGGTGCATCCTTTAATAACGCCCTTGCAATGGACAGCCGCTGCCGCTCTCCACCAGAAAGTGCTGACCCGTTCTCACCGATCCTGGTCTGAAAACCTTCCGGCAGCCGTTGGATAAAATCCATGCACTGAGCCGCTTTCGCTGCTTCCATGACTTCTTTGTCAGTTGCATCCTTTCTGCCGATCCGGATATTTTCCATAACTGTATTGTTAAAAAGCATCACATCCTGAAATACCACAGAGATATGCTTTAAGAGATATTCCGGATCAATCCCCTTTACATCCATTCCCCCAATGGTAACGCTTCCTTTTTCCACATCCCAGAAACGGGCTGCCAGTCTTGCGGCCGTACTTTTTCCGCCGCCGGAAGGGCCAACCAGCGCGGTAACCTGCCCCTGTCTGGCGCAGAAAGAAATATCCTCCAGCACAGTTTCATTCTGATGATAGGAAAATCCCACATGATCATACACGATATCATATCCACTCAGTTTCCTGATTTCATCACCTTCCTGTACCGGTTCCTCTTCAATGGATCTCATACGTTCCACCTGCAGCAGGGTGGAATACACAGCCGATAAATTATTTAAGCAGCCGGTCAGGGGACCGTAGATACGGGTAGCCGCAACCATGAACATAAGAAATACCATAAGATCCAGCTTTCTCTCTGTCATGAGAAATGCACCCGTAAGAACGGTTGTTGCCATTCCAAGGCGTAATACCATCTGGGAAGCCGTTACAAAGCTGCCGTTTAATACCTCCATCCGGACAGTCCCTTTCTCAACCGCAATGATTTTTGAATCCAGATCCTTTAAATAAGTCTCCCGCTGGTTATTGGCTTTTATATCCTGAATATTTTCAATACACTCCTGAATTCCATCGGAAGCTGCCAGTTTCTTGGTCTTTTCCTTCCGTTCCATTCGGTCAATGAGAGGTCTGGTTCCCGCCGAAAGCATAAATGCCGCAGGAATCACCCATAAAAGTGCCAGAGCCATTTTCACATCCAGAAAAAACATTCCCAGTCCTACTAAGGCAGTGGAAAGCAGGGCGCCGATCAGTTCCGGTATGAAGTGGGAAAATGCAGTCTCCATCCAGGCGCAGTCCCCCATTATGGTAGTGGTTAAATCTGCCAGATCTCTTTTTCCAAAGAAGGAAAGAGGGATTTTTCTTAATTTTTCTGCCAGCCGAATGCGCAAATTGGCGCTTTCCTGATACGAAGCAAGAAAGGTTTTATTATACTGTAAATATTGAAGTATAAAAATAAGAATCAAAAAGAGAATGCTAAGCCCGATAAATCCAAAAATTCCTATTTGTACTCCCTTTCCTCCTGTTACAGGCAGCAACAGTTTTTCAAGAAATAGAATTAAAAGTCCCATAGGAAAAATAAGTCCCAGATTTGCTGCCGTACAGGCAAGCACTGCCTTAGTCAGATCTTTTCCTCCCTGTTCACTAAGAGCAAAACGTCTCTGTAAATATTTACTCATGTTTTTCACCTACTTTCCATGATACCGAAGTCTGATAGTCCTTCCACATAGAAGCATACAGCCCCTGTTTTTGAATCAGTTCCTCATGATTTCCTTCCTCTTCGATCCGTCCCTGATTCATCACTAAAATCTTGTCTGCTCCGCGGACAGTGGAAAGACGGTGGGCAATCATTAAGACTGTTTTTCCTTTAACCAGGGTTTCAAATGCCTTCTGAATCTGATATTCATTGTCAGGATCAGCAAATGCCGTGGCTTCATCAAGAAGAACAATGGGGGCATCTTTTAACACCGCTCTTGCTATGGCGATTCTCTGGCATTCTCCCCCTGATAAGTAAACACCCCTGGTGCCCACCACAGTCTCATAACCATCCGGGAATTTATCAATAATGTCCTGGCAGCAGGCTGCTTTTACCGCCAGTTCCACTTCTTTTTTTGTTGCCTGAGGCCTTGCAGCCCGGATATTATTAAGAATGGTATCTTTAAAAAGATGGCTGTCCTGGAATACAAAGCTGATCTTCTCCATCAGTTTTTCCGTATTCATATCCCTGATATCGACTCCACCCACGCAGATGCTTCCGCTGTCAACGTCATAAAACCGGGGAATGAGACTGGCCGCTGTGGTCTTTCCTCCACCTGAGGGTCCCACAATCGCCACAGTGGCGCCCTGGGGTATTTGAAAAGATACATTATTCAAAGCGGCTTCCTTACCTTTTTCATAGGAAAAAGTAACATTCTTAAATTCCACAGATGAATCTTTTGGTATTCCCCCATGTTCCGGTTCATTTAAAGGCGGTTCTTCTATTATAAGCATCACCCTGTTTAAGGCATCCTTTGCTTTTAACGTATTCTCACTGGTCCACATAATTTTATCCATCATGGTAACGCAGACAGGGGTAAATAAGACATAAAACAGAATGTCCAGAACCACCTTAAGATAAGAAGTTCCATAGCTTAAATCTGCGGTCAGAATCAGGCCTGCCGGAATGAGGAAAGCAAAAATACCATTGA
>SVDT01000375.1 GCA_015057775.1 Paenibacillaceae bacterium
CGTTGCTCCTGCTCCTGCCCAGTCACTAAAGGGCTGATAGATTCCAAGAGCTCCAAGAATGCTTCCGATTACTACTAAAAGCACCATAATCCGCCCGGGCATCAATTTGGTATTGTCCATCACAACCTGAACCACTGCGCAGATTGCTCCGCCTACCAAAAATGCTTTTACAAATTCCATAGCGTTCTCCTTTCCAGATCAGTTGTCTATATGCTCGATCACAACTCCATGAGCAATGCCAGGAATGGTTTCTCCTTCGTTAAAGCTTACTGTGGACAGCAGTGCACCAGTTGGCACAAAAAGAACTCGCTTCCACGTTCCATCCTTGATTTTTGGTAATATATAAGAACAGAGCGTTGATGCTGCACAGCCACAGCCGCTTCCTCCTGCATGTGTATCCTGGGAATCAGGATCGAATATCTCAATTCCGCAGTCTGTATGGATGGTCTCCAGATCATGCCCTTTGTTTCTCATGAAGTCCAGGAGAATGGTGCGGCCAACCCGGCCAAGATCTCCTGTTATGATTTTATCATAATAATTTTCATCTACATTAAAATCGTCAAAGTTCTGCTGTATGGTATGAAATGCGGCAGGTGCCATAGCTGCTCCCATATTCATGGAATCTTTGATTCCCATATCCACCATACGGCCGGTGGTAATACCTGTAATCGCCGCTATTCCTTCTTTCCTGTGTTTGGTGAGAATAACAGCTCCGCAGCCGGTCACTGTCCAGGAAGAAGAAGACGGGCGCTGACTTCCGTAGCCCAGCGGAAATCGAAACTGTTTTTCAGCTGTTGCAAAATGGCTGGATGCCATTGCCATTACTTTGTCTGCATAACCTGCAGCCACTGTCATAGAGCCAAGATTTAATGCCTCACCCATGGTGGAGCAGGCTCCAAAAAGACCAAATAGAGGAATTTCCAAATCTACTGTACCAAATGATGTTGCAATCAGCTGCCCTAGTAAATCCCCGGCAAACAAATAACGGATGTCCTTTTTCCGGACATCTCCTTTTTCAATTGCCAGGTCTGCGGTTTGCTTTTGCAGTGCACTTTCTGCCTTCTCCCACGTATCTGCCCCAAACATATCATCCTGCTCCACTACATCAAAAAGCTTGCCAAGGGGACCTTCCCCCTCTTTTTTTCCGACTATGGAAGCCATGCTCTCAATCACCGGAGGCTCTTCAAATTTTATGCTTGCTTTTCCAACCTGCATTTTACTCACTCCATTTCTCTTTCAGTCTGGTCTACACTATGCCGAAGGCTTTCAGGACATAGGCAATCACTCCCAGTATCCACGAACTTAATATGCCGTAAAGAATTACCGGACCGGCAATGGTAAAAATCTTACAGCCAATTCCAAATACCTGTCCCTCTGCTTTAAATTCCACCGCAGGTGCTACCACGGAGTTTGCAAAACCAGTGATTGGCACCAATGCTCCTGCACCCCCAAACTTGGTTATTTTAGGATAGATATTTAATCCTGTAAGAATCACGCTGGCCGCAATTAAAATCAAAGTGGTCCAGGCAGATGCAGTATCCTTTTCCACTCCCTGGTTCATAATCAGTGTTGTGCAAATCTGACCTATGGTACAGATAATTCCTCCTACCAAAAAAGCTTTGATGATATTGGGAAGTTTTTTATTTACCGGAGTTACTTCCTTTACATAGGCTTCATAGGCTTTTTTATTAACTTCCATTCGTTTCCTCCATTCTGTAAAAATTGCGATTATTGTCCAATGCGTTCTGCAAAAAATAACAGGGAGCCTGTCAATTTACCAAGGGCGATAGACAGTATAATATATTGCAGGCCAACTCCCAGATTAACTCTTCTGCTAAAAACAGGTAGTGCTTTCAATGTTTCTGCAAGAGACATTACCAGGCAGCCTACAAATATTCCCACTGACAATCCAAAGATACCTAAAAATATATTACCTCCAAATCCAATGGGTGTTTCGTAAATGTCACCGATATTTCCAATCACACCTCCAAGAATAATACATGACTCATACAGCATAATGTGTTTCTTTGTATGAGTAAATCCAATCAGGCGGGGAAACACTCCAATGATTGCCAAAAAGGCAAAAACGCCGGCTGCTATGATGCCGCCAGCGCTTAATCCGACTAAGCATAGCAACACCTCTTTAGGAAGCATCGATATCAGACTCCTTTCTCCCTTCATTCTGGATCAGAGTTTTGCTGATATTATCTTCATAAAGACGCATTTCCACCTCCAGTGGGGTCGGATCGGTATTGATCTTAATTTTTGCAAAATGATTAAAAAATCCAACAATTCCAACAGCCAGTCCAACCGAATAACTGACTTCCAAAATTGTAAAACCATTGGATTCTTCTCTCATAATAATTTTATAAATTTCCTTGAACACATCCGTGACACTTACATCGTTATTAAATGTCATAATTGCAAAAGCAGCACCGCAGTAACAGATCACGCAGACAAAAATTGTTTTTATCCACTGCCACACCCAGTTTGGAGATTTGGGTCTGTGGTAATCTATGATATAATCAACCTTTCCCACGTTATTAACAGAAATAGCCGAATCCATTTCCACCAGCTTTTTTATCACATCAAGTGTACTCTCAATATAACGCTTGTTACGATCTGAATGAATGGTTTTAATCCGCAGCGCATTACACTTATTTAAAACAGCAGAATCGTCACAATAAACATCAGCTACATCTTTCAGCTGCACTTCCTTATGATGTACCTCTGTAATTTCACTGATGTTTAAATATACGGTCTTACTCATGCAACCATCTCCCATCCGGGAGCGGCCTCAACAAGTGTTCCCTCCTTTTGAGTCCCATCGGGCATAACGGCGATCATATACCAGATTGCAGCTGCGATTGCAATTAAGCATATGACCAGTAGCGTCATGACTAGTTTATGTTTCATGGATTCCATACATGCTCACATCCTTTTCTCTGGTTTTTCAAAATTAGTATGAGCCGTATGAAATTTTTTTATTCTATAATTTTTCGCGCATCTGTTTTAAAATCTTTTTTTCCAGCCTGGAAACCTGAACCTGGGAAATACCTAGCTTATCAGCAATCTGACTCTGGGTCTCATTGTAATAATACCGTCGTATAATAATTTCCCTGTCTTTATCCGATAAATCGGTTAGCAATTCCCGAAGCACCATTCGGTTTAACAATTCTTCCTGTGCAGAGCTTTCTTCTTCAATTTTATCAATGAGAAGCAGACTGTTTTCGTCATTTTTATTGACAGAACGATATAGCGATTCCACCTCAGCTCCAGCTTCTATAGAAGCTGCCACTTCTTCTTTACTGGCCCCGATTTCTCTTGCTATCTCTTCTACTGTAG
>SVDT01000376.1 GCA_015057775.1 Paenibacillaceae bacterium
CTTGGAAAAGTTTTTACCAAAACCACAGGAAAGAATTTTAATGTCTACTTAGATGAAGTGCGGATCGAAAACTCCAGACGTCTCTTAATGAACGATCATTATAAAGTCTATGAAATAGCACAAATGGTGGGATATGGAAATGTGGACTATTTTCATAAAAAGTTCAGGAAATATACCGGTATCAGCCCGGCAGAATACCGGAGATCCCGCGCCGGAGTGGACATGAAAATGTCCGCTCCGTAAGCCACACAGCTCTTTGTAATTATCTTATTTGTGGCGGCGGGCATATTCATCCATTGCCGTTTTTCTGGTTGCAGCCCGGTCTTTTGCATTCTTTAAATCCACTTCCAGCACCCGGTCATAGCCAAGACCATGCACGGTATCCTGCATATGCTGCAATGACGAATCAAACTCAGCCTCATCTGCTGCAAAAATCATTTTCCAGGAATCATCCACAATGACTGCCTTGCATTGTCCCCGCAGCGTTGTGATATCGGAGTCTTCCTTCGGCTGAATATAGGAAGTACCTGGCGCTACCGAAAGAGCCCCTTTCTTTTCCAGTAATTCGATGGTTGTTTTCGCTCCCTGCGCATGCTTCTGCCAGTCAGTATCCAGCGGTGTATGATTCATCTCAAGCACGGAACTCCACATCGTGGTTAAATAAGGCTCATTGGTTACAGGGTCCGTATCCACCATTGCTAACGGTTTATAATTCAAAGCGCTTACTCCATCCTTCCAGCTGCCGCCGCCCCACTCCTCCGGTACTGGCACATCATTGTTAGGAAGAGCCTTCCAGCCATAATCCGTATAAACTGCCTTATTGTCTTTCATCTCCCAGGTCAGTCCCATAGGACCCGCTGCACCATTGGCCTGACTTACCAGTTCCATTCCTTCCGGAGAATACATCCAGTCGATAAAAGCTGCAAGACGCTCCGGTTCTTTTGCCTGACTGCCAATTGCGATAACGGCCTTACCATTCCCCATGGAATAACAGCCATCGGTATAGGGTGCCATATCTTCAATGAAAGCAGGCATGATCCCTTTTCCCTCTTCTTTTCGTTCCCGTGTATTATAGTAGCTCTGCCCCTGCCAGGACCATAATGATGTAAGCACCTGCCCATCACGGTATTTATCCGATAAAATATCATAGTTCTGAGTTGTAGATTCCGGATCGATCAGCCCTTCCTGATTGGCATTAAAGAGAAAATGCAGCGCTTTTACATAATAACTGTCTGAATCAACGATATTCTGGAAGTCACTGCCATCGTATTTTTCCATTACAAACCCTATTTCCTGATAACCATATAAAGAAGCATAATTCTTGGCAATCATCATCATGCTGTCATCCCAATCCTTAAACAGAGAAAGGGCATACGTTTTTTTACCGGAATCACTCTTAGGGATCTGCTCCTGCAGCTGCTTCATCACGGGTATCATGTCTTCCAGTGTTTTCATTTCGGGATAACCGATTGCCTTGTATCCGTCCCAACGAAGATAGGGGGCTACCAGAGGCTCGATTCCATCTGCAGATACGTTGGGGGATTGACTGGAAATTTCACTGGGAATCGCATAAACACCCTCCTTTACCAATCCCTTATTCATATTTAAAATTGCATCTTCATAATTTTTATATACATTTTTATCTTTTAAAAGCGGGGCCATATCCATTAAAAGTCCGGCTTTTACCATATTTTCAAAACGGCCGCTCTCGGTTTTTGTAATTATTAAATCTCCTAAATTCCCAGCTGCAGAGCGTGTCTGGAACAATGTATCTCCGCCGCCTGCCACATTAGGAGCAATGATATTTAATTCCATATTGAATTTATCTTTTACAACTTTTGCAAACCATCCGCTCTGGATTCCCTGATAATTAGCCAGAGTATCAAATACATCCACCGTAATTAATTGATCATAGCTGCTGTTGCCTGTCATATTTTCTACAGACGCCTCTTTTTTGCATCCGGCTAAAACAGCGGTGACAGCCAGAACTGCACACAAAATCACACTGATCTGTTTCTTTCTCATCTTACCTCTCCTCCTTAACCTTTTATAGAACCAATCATAATTCCTTTTACAAAAAATCTCTGGAATATGGGATAAATAAATAAAATCGGAAGCACGACTATTACCGAAACCGTCATTCGTATGGAGGATGGTGTCTGCCTGCTGGCAAGAACTGCCCCGCTTATTGCACCTGTCCCTCCGCTTCTCACCATTGCTGCCAGGGAGCTGGCCTGATTAATGTATGTATATAACAGATACTGCAGAGAATACAGTCTTTGATCCGTTACATAGATTAACGTATCCTGAAATGAATTCCATTGGGTAACCGCTGCAAAAATCGCCACGGTCGCCATAATCGGCTGAGCTGCTGGAAGTATGATTCTTGCAAATACAGTAAGAATTCCAGCCCCGTCAATTTCCGCTGCTTCCTGCAGTGATTTTGGAATTGACTCAATATAAGTTTTTACCAGTATAATATAAAACGGCTGTATGATGGTGGGGATCACATACACCCAGAATGAATTGGTCAGATGCAGTGTCTTCATGGTAATGAACATGGGAATCAGACCTGCATTAAAGTACATGGTAATCACAAAAAAACGATACCAGAATTTCCGGTGCCACATTTTCTCCTGTGTAAACAGAAAACCTAAATAAGCCGAGGCAAACACGGTACATGCAGTTCCTAAAATCGTCCTGGCAACAGAAACCACAGCAGCTGCAGAAAGTCCACGCAGCCCCAGCACCTGTTTGTAGTTTTCCAGATGGAATCCTTTGGGGAGGAAGTTAATGAATCCGTTGGCACTTAAATCATTGGCGCTGATAGTATTGATAATCATGTAATAAAACGGATATGCACAAATCAGTGTGATGATTGCGAACATCAGATAATTGACGATATGAAAGATTCTTTCCCTTACTGTCACGGTTCTTCCCTCCTAAATAATGGCTTCACCTCTGGTTTTTTTGGAAACAAAATTCACAGTAAGTAACAGGGTGACACTGACCAGACTCTTAAGCATACTGATAGCAGTTGCCAGTGATAAGCTGCTACCTGTCATGCCCACGTTATATACGTAAAGATCCAGTACCTGGATATGGGTCTTATTAAAAGAATTCTGAAATACGTAATACTGGTCCATACCGTTATTTAAAAAATTGGCAATTGACAGCATTAACAGTACAAAAAACGTAGGAAGCAGACATGGAACCGTAATGCGTTTCATCAGCTGGAACCGATTGGCGCCATCCACACGGGCCGCATCGTAAAGCTCCTGATCAATCCCTGCAATTGCAGCCAGATACATGATGGCTCCCCAGCCAAGGCCTTTCCAGAGATTC
>SVDT01000377.1 GCA_015057775.1 Paenibacillaceae bacterium
TAATGATGAATTTCTTCGTCTCGAATATTACTTTTCTTCGTCTCATAGGTGAAGGGGACACATATCTCTGTTTCCCTGTGAAAACTCTTATACCAGCCTTCTTCCTCTCCTTTGTTGCTGTCGTCAAAGCTAAAGTTCCAGATTCCGTTTAAACTGGCCCAGTCATTTCGGACAAATTGTGGTCTTGGATAATCTTTTTGATAGCATAACATGAAGTTAATTCTCCTTTATCTGTTTTATACTTATGTCAACCCTTGACGCCGGACATGGTAATTCCCTGTACAATCTGTTTTTCAAAAATCAGGTATATGATAATAGCAGGAATTGATGCGATCATATTGGCCGTCATCGGTTTCACATAATCCACGGTGTAAGTTCCGGCAAAAATGGGGATTCCCACAGGCAATGTAAATTTACTACTGTCCATAGAACAGAGTAAGGGCCAGAGATAGTTATTCCAGCTCCCTATAAATGCAAAGATACTGATGGTTGAAAGGACTGCCTTTGACAGCGGCATGACGATTCTGGAAAAAATTGTAATCTCCCCGGCGCCGTCTATTCTTGCGGCTTCAATCAGGGAATCAGGAATACCTTTAAAAAAAGTAACCATGATAATTAAATTCATGGAAACTGCCACAGATGGCAGAAGGAGACCTGCATAAGTATCAATCAGATGAATATTGTTGGCTGTAATAAACAGCGGAACAATGGTGGCCTCTCCTGGAACCATGAGCCCCAGTAAAAAGTAAAAGAACAGTTTATTTCTCCCCATAAATTTAATTTTTGACAGAGCATAAGCAGCCATGGCAGAGAAGAGAAGGGTTAAAACTGTAACAAGAACCGCAACCACCACGGAATTAAGAAGCCATTTGGCAACATCTGAGCCAATAATCAGATCCAGATAATTCCCAAAGGTGTATGGGGGAGAAAACCAGCTGACTACGCTTTTAATCTGCTTTCCCTCATATTGCAGCGATACAAAGAAAGCCCAGATCACAGGAGCCAGAAAAATGATAGCCAGCCCGGCTGACAAAACGGTCAAAATAAGACTTCCGGCTTTTGCTTTTTTACGCTTCATCTTTTTGTTCCCCCTTTTTCTGAATTGCTTTCTGAATCAGGGTACACACCACCAGAATAGCAAACAGTACATATGACATGGCAGCCGCATATCCCATATTATTTTTGGTAAAGCCCGTTTCATAAATATACTGGATCAATGGTTTGGTGCTTCCCGCTGGTCCTCCGGCCGTGATCAGCTGGATCTGACCGAATACTTTAAAGCTTGCAATAATCTGCAGCATCACGATTAAATACGTGGTGGGTTTTAGCAACGGGAGGACGATGGAGAATAATTGCTGCCATTTTGCAGCCCCGTCGATTTCCGCAGCTTCGTATATTTCAGGAGAGATATCCTGCAAAGCTGATAAATATAACAGCATGGAAAAACCGACAGTCCACCATACGGTCATTATGGTGACTACCGCCCATGCATGATTTGTATCGATCAGCCACTGGATTTCCGACCCTGATTTTAAGAGGCCGGTCAAATGAAGAATACCGTTTACAAAACCCATGTAGGGCGCAAACATATATTTAGCAATAAAGGACGCAACTGAAACTGAGATAATGCTTGGAAGATAAAATGCGATCCTTAATCCACGTCTGATCTTTACCGGCCGATTGGCAAACAGAGCAAGTATCAGAGCCATGATTACCAGAAATGGAACGGAAAGTGCAACAAATATAATCGTATGTTTTAGTGCATCAATAAATTTTTGATCCGATAAAAACTTAATATAGTTATCCAGCCCTACAAATTTTACCTTCCCCATTAAGGACCATTTATGTAAACTTACATACAGCCCCTGAATGACCGGCCAAATAGTAAAAACTGTATATAAGGCCAAAAAAGGAAAGCACAATCCAAGACCTGTCGCCATATCTCTTATTTTTCTGCTTCTGCTCAAGGTTTAAGTCCTCCCAACCATACAAACCGCCTTGTTCAGAGGGGGAAATAATCCCCCTCTGCTTACCTGTTATTACGGAAGATTTGATTCAAGCTCATCGTAAAGAGTGTCAATGCCGGATTTGGCATCACCCTTTCCTGTCCAGATCGTATCAAGGCTGTCAATCATGCCTTTCTTCATACCGTTAAAAGTTGATACCTTCGCAGGAAGAATTGCTTTCTCAACTTCGGACATGTAACTGCTTCTGTATGGAAGAGCCTTATATTCATTACTTGCAAGAACTTCTTTGCATGCCGGAATCTGACCGGAACCAGCCCAGGTAACGCCGCCTTTCATGGACGCTGATACCATGAATTCCACGGCAGCCTTGCAGTCTGCTTCATTCCTTGCTTTTTTTGTTGGAAGAATGAATGTATGGGAATCTGCCCAGCAATTGTCTGTATCAAAGAGCTTAGGAAATGGTACTGGTATAAAGTTTAAGTTATCTGTCTGTTCAAAGGCTCCAACGGCCCAGGTTCCGCCAATGCAGATTCCTGCTTTGCCGCTCTGGAAGAATTTCTGGTGGTCATCAATACCTTCCTTAACATAACCTTTGTCATAAAGTCCTTTTACAAACTCGGCCGCCTTAACGGCTTTATCCTTATCAAGAGTCACTTTTTTGCCGTCATCGCTGACTATAGGAGTACCTCCCATCTGGAAATAGGATGCCCACCATAAGCGGTAAGGGTCATCTCCGTTGCTGGTAAGGGCGATAACGGAACCATCTGCTGGAATCACGGATTTTATTTTATCGCAGACAGCATAAAAATCATCAGCGCTTTTGATATCGACTCCTCCGCTTCCGTTTAAGGCTACTCCTGCCTGTTCTAATATATTCTTATTAAAATACATTATCTCTGCATGAGTATCCAGCGGCACCGCGTAAACCTCTCCGTCAAATGTAACAGCATCTATGGAAGCCTGGGAATAATGCTGGCTAAGATCAATTCCCAATTCCTTAAGATAGGGAGTGATCGGCTGTACTACACCATCTTCCACTAACTGAGGCAGAGAAGAAGCATGGGATATGCCGATATCAGGTCCTTTATCAGCAGCAACAGCCGTCTGAAGCTTGGTATAATAGTCTGCCCATACCAACATGATGGACTGTACCTGCTTCGTAGGACTGGTACCATTGTAATCTTCAATCATCTTTGACATAAAGCCGCCGTCGCCTCCGCTGAATAAGGACCACATTACCAGCTTGTTGGCATCCACTGCAACTTTTTCCGGATTGTTAACCGTTCCGTCGTCGTTGACATTCTTTGTTTCTTCCGTAGCGGCTGACGTTTGCCCTGATGCAGTCTCTTTGCTTTCCTGTGTACTA
>SVDT01000378.1 GCA_015057775.1 Paenibacillaceae bacterium
ATTGCACCCTTTGTGGATTTGGCAATTCTGCGGTCAAGGATGTCCAGATCAGAGAAAATCAGCTCTAAATCAATGGCTTCAATATCCCGGAGCGGATCTACGCTTCCGTCTACGTGAATGACATTGGGGTCTTCAAAGCAGCGTACCACATGGACAATGGCATCAACTTCACGGATGTTGGAGAGAAACTGGTTACCAAGTCCTTCTCCTTTGGATGCTCCTTTTACAAGGCCTGCGATGTCTACGAATTCGATGACTGCAGGTGTGATTTTAGCGGAATCATACAATGCGGCCAGCTGTCCTAAACGTACATCCGGAACAGGAACAACTCCTACGTTTGGATCAATGGTACAGAAAGGATAGTTGGCAGATTCTGCCCCAGCCTTTGTGAGTGAATTAAACAAAGTACTTTTCCCTACGTTCGGCAAGCCGACAATACCTAATTTCATATCAAATACCTTCCTAATATTGTTTATATTCATGGTTGATTTTTATCTACAACTAATATAGAATATCATATTATCCACGAAATTAAAAGAGAAAAACAAAAAGAACAAAGGGCTTGTCGAAATATAGTTGAATATGTCGGGCGATAATGTTTGATTTTTGTGTTTTAGCGGGGTAAAATAAAGAAAACATCGAAAGGAGAAGACGAATGGCAAATACGGCAGATATTAGTTTTGTGCATTTGGGAATTACCATTGACCATTTGCAAAACAGTATCTCGATATTTGGATTCCGAATTGCATTTTACGGTATTATCATAGGAATTGGAATCTTGGCAGGTCTTTGGGTCGCGACGAGCGATGCAAAACGCAGAGGGCAGGACCCGGATATTTATCTGGATTTTGCATTGTATGCAATCATTATTTCTATTATGGGGGCCCGTATCTATTATGTGGTTTTTGACTGGGACACTTATAAAGATGATCTGCTTCAGATTTTCAATACCAGAGCAGGAGGGCTGGCAATCTACGGTGGCGTCATAGGAGCTGTCATTACCCTCACGGTTTACACCAGAGTGAAGAAACTTTCCTTCTTTTCTTTGGCGGACACTGGTTGCTTGGGATTAATTACCGGGCAAATTATAGGAAGATGGGGAAACTTCTTTAATTGCGAGGCGTTCGGCGGATATACAGACGGCCTGTTTGCTATGAGAATCAGAAGGGCGCTTGTTAATGAGAATATGATATCTAAGGAGCTTTTAAACCACTTAATTGTAAAAGACGGTGTGGAATTTATTCAGGTTCATCCCACATTTCTTTATGAATCAATGTGGAATTTATGCGTTTTGATTTTTATGCTTTGGTATCGGAAACGCAAAAAGTTCGATGGTGAAATGCTTCTTATCTACCTGCTGGGCTATGGATTGGGACGAGTATGGATCGAAGGACTCCGTACGGATCAGCTGATCTTCTTTAGTACTGGCATACCGGTGTCTCAGGCGCTGTCATTGATTTTGGTAGTGATATCTACTCTTGTGCTCTTCTGCAAACACAGACAGATACGAATAAAGAGCAAAGGAGAATCATGAAATGATAATGTCAAAAGAAGAGTTAATTCAGAATATTGAAGTTGCAAGGGAAAGATTAAATACAAGTATTGATCACGAGGATGGCGAAGTGATTTATCTTAGAAGTGTGGAGTTGGATAAATTAATTGAACAATATATCGAAGCAGGATATTGAAGAACGAATAGAATGCAATTGTTTTAAATCGAGTTTTTTTGGAGAACAGAATGTGTAGAGATACATATCCTGTTCTTTTTTGGCTTATTACTTTTCGTTAATTTAATGAGGTGGATTATGAAAAACAGGCTTAAAAGCGTTATTCGACATTTGTTTCATTCAGGCACCATATTTACCCAGCTTGTTACATTTACAGCTGTTGTAAGTATCGTCCCCATCCTTTTTATCAGTTCTCTGATGCTTCGAAAGATCAGCCATATGATAACAGAGGAACTGATTGCCTCACATAACCAGCTGGTTGCCCAGTATACAACGTCTCTTGAGAGTAAATTAAATCAGTATCAGTACAGTTTGAAGCAGCTGTCCAATAATACCATTGTTTTAAATACCCTACAGGGGAGAAGCGGGGAGAAAAACCCCTACGTCATGGGGAATGATGTCAGTATTGAGGTGAATAAATCCTTTCATCTGGACGGATATGAAGTCCGGAATTGCATGATTTATTCAAATAATCTGGATAATAAAATTTATGGAACCAGAGTTGCCATGATTACAGAGGCCAGCAGGGAGATCTGGTATATAAGCAAGGAAGCAGCCAACCAGTATTATTTTATTTATGCCACTGGAGACGGTAAGAAAAGCAAGGTACTGTCTCTGATTAAAAATATTGTAGATGTAGATGTGAACAATTATGAGAGCAAATACGTGGGATTTGTAAAACTGGACTTGTATACGAAAAAGTTGTTTGAACCAGCAATCGGAGAAGATTATTCTTATGCCTATGATGTGATTGTGCTGGATCGGAAAAATCAGATTGTATATTCTTCTAATCCATCGTACAATGACATCATAGAGGAACAATCCTTTGAAGAGCTGAAACAGAAGGGGAATTATGGCAAGAATACCATGATCGGTACCAGTACAGAGGAATATTATGGGCTGAAACTGATTTTTCTCTTTAACAACAGCCAGCTGGATCACAAACGGCAGGAAATACAAAACTCCATATTGCCGGTACTGGTGCTGGTTATGCTGATTATTGCACTGACCGCTTTTTTATTTACCAGAAGCTTTGCAAAACGTGTATCACGATTAATTGATAAGATAAAAATTGCGGAAACCGGGGATCTTACCATTAATGAGGAGATTAAGGGCAGTGACGAGATTGCAGTCCTTGATAAGCAGTTTAATCAGATGCTTTTAAAACTGGACCGTCTGATTAAGAAAAATTACGTTCAGCAGCTGGAAAACAAGGAAAGCCAGGTGCGTAATCTTCAGCTACAGATTAATCCTCATTTTTTATACAATACTCTGGAGACCATCAGTTCCATCGCTGCTGTAAACGGAGTTTTTCTTATCTGTGATCTTTGCGAAAAGCTGGGTGAGAATTTCCGTTATAGTCTGGGCAGAAATTACGGGGAATTTGTTACTGTGGAACAGGAGCTTTCCCATACTCAGAATTATATTTATATACAAAAAACCCGTTTTGGAAATAAATTCGAAGCGTATTACAATGTGGAACCGGGACTGGAGAAAAATCTGGTTTTAAGGTTTATTTTGCAACCCATTGTGGAAAATGCCATAGTTCATGGTCTGAGTGTGATGGAACAGACAGGAACTTTGGAAATCTCCATTTACCA
>SVDT01000379.1 GCA_015057775.1 Paenibacillaceae bacterium
CCCATCTTGGTCATGTTTTTACAGATGGTCCAAAAGAGATGGGTGGACTGCGCTATTGCATCAACAGTGCAGCTTTGAGATTTATTCCCAAAGAGCAGATGAAAACGGAAGGCTACGAAGCATATCTGCCATTACTCCATACAGATGCAGCCAATCAGGATTGATATTTTCCGGTGCGGTGAATATAATAGTAAAAAATACCAGGTGAAGTGAATGTTTCGTGAGAATAACGGCAGCAGGATTCACACTTGTAACGACGTCGATCCTGCTCCCAGACGTTATTTAAACCCTGCTGATATTTATATTGTAAAAGGGTATGGGATAGAAGTGTTTTTAGAAAATCTCAATTCACCGGCAGGCATTGTTTTTGACGAGGAGGGAAGTCTTTATATTGCTGACTCCGGCCTGTCTACAGGCATTCCCCAGGTTTTGAAGCTGGTGAATGGGGAGCTTGAATTGATAGCGGAAGATTTTGTTACTCCTATTTCGGGAATTAATTATTTAAATGGTGTTCTTTATGTATCCCACAGAGGTTTCGTCACCAGAATATTCCGGGATGGGAAAAGACAGAACATTATTATGGGTCTGCCAAGCAACGGTGATCATTACAATGGCCCGGTTGCTTTTTCGCCGGACTATAAGATCTATTTTGGGCAGGGAACCGTTACCAATAGTGGCGTTGTAGGGAATGATAACGAGTGGGTACCGGTTTCTCCATTGCTATGTGATTACACTGGAGATTATGTCATACTGAATGGTCAGAATTTTACAACAGATAATATTCTTACGGAAGCAGTTACCGATGATCCTGCCTATACTGGTGCCTTTTCTCCCTATGGGATTCCTAATATTGAGTTTGAAATAAGAAAAAGATATATCAAAGCGTCGGGGAGTATCTTACGGGCAAACCTTGACGGTTCTAATTTGGAGCAGGTAGCCTGGGGATTTCGTAATCCCACGTTTTTAAAGTTTAATAACAGCGGTCAGTTGTATGCTGTGAATAACGGGTTTAATCCGGTAGGAAGCAGACCCATAGAGAATGCAACCGATGATTTCTATTACATAACCCCGGATGTATGGTATGGCTGGCCTGATTATTCAGGAGGAGAACCGGTAAATTCTCCAAGATTTACACCTACAGGCGGTTATCAGCCTACGCTGCTGTTAAAAAATCAGCCAAACATTCCTCCAAGACCCTATGTAACCTTTCCTCCTAATTCCACTCTGATGAGTTTTGATTTTAATTATAATCAGAAATTCGGAGCATACGGAGATGTTTATGTGGCAGAGTATGGCAGTACCATAAAAACGGCTGTTGGTGACGGATTATCCTATGCCGGTGCCGGTCACCGGATATCCAAAATTGATATGAGGGCAAGAACCATCAGTACATTTGCCATCAATATGAGTGGATTTCCTGCGTCTCTTTCCAAGGGAGGCGGACTTGAGAGGCCAAGTTATCTGATGTTTGGACCCAATGAATCCATGTATATCGTTGATATGGGTCTAAATATCGAAGGCGACCCTAATCTCTTTGTTCCCGGAACAGGTGTGATCTGGAGAATCTTTCGTACCAATGATGAATGACTCATGTAAGGAGAAGGACAAAATATGTTAGAAGAGATACTGGAATATAATAAAGAATTTGTTAAAAATAAAAATTATGAAAAATATATCACTAATAAATATCCGGAAAAGAAAACGGCAATCGTGTCCTGTATGGATACAAGGCTGACAGAGCTGCTTCCGGCTGCACTTGGTTTTAAAAATGGAGATGCAAAGATCATTAAAAACGCAGGAGGGGTTATTTCCCATCCCTTTGGAAGCGTGATGAGAAGCCTGCTGATTGGGATCTATGAGCTGGATGTCAGGGAAATTCTGGTAATAGGCCATACGGACTGCGGAGCCAGATATACAGACAGCAGCAAATTGATAGAGCTGATGAAGGAACGGGGAATCAGGCAGAAGGATATTGATTTAATTAAGTATTATGGAATTGATTTTGAATCCTGGCTGGGTGGATTTAAAGACTTAGACCAATCCATTAAAAAATCAGTGGAACTGATCCGAAACCATCCATTGGTTCCGGAAGAGATCCGGGTCTATGGACTTGTGATTGATTCTGTTACAGGTGAGTTAAGTCAAGTTGAGGAGAAGGGCCTATGAAGCTTGGAATTGTCGGTTCAGGAATCATTGTAAAAGATTTTTTATCCATTTCCCATCATCTGAAGCATACCTCAGTTTTATCTCTTTGTTGCACCAAAAGGAGCGAAGCGGATGCCAGAGCCCTTGCAAAGGATTATTTAATCGGGCAGGTATTTACGGATTATGAAGATTTTTTAAGGAGCGAAGCGGATACGGTATATTTGGGATTACCCAATCATCTTCATTTTACCTACGCATATCAGGCATTGCTGGCAGGAAAAAATGTAATTGTGGAAAAGCCATTTACTCCTACCATAGAGCAGGCCACGGTTTTAAGCCGGACAGCCAGAGAGAAACAATTATTTCTGTTTGAAGCTGTAACCACTTTATACCAGCCGGATTACAGGAGAGTAAAGGAACTGATTCCTTCTCTTGGAAGCGTCAGACTGGTCCGGTGCAGCTATTCCCAATATTCCAGGCGGTATGACAGCTTTAAAAATGGGGAGGTGCTTCCTGCCTTTGATCCTGGGTGCGCCGGAGGTGCTTTGATGGATATTAATATTTATAACCTCCATTATGCTGCGGGTCTTTTTGGAATGCCTGAATCGGTTCATTATTTTGCGAATATAGAAAGGGGAATTGATACCTCCGGAGTGCTTTTACTGGATTACGGAACCTTTCTTTGCACCCTGACCGGAGCCAAGGACTGCAGTGCGCCAAATTCCTGTATTATTCAGGGGGACAAAGGTTATCTGATACAGGACAGTCCGGCCAATATCTGTGAGGGGGGCCGTGTGATTTTAAATGACGGATCGGAAGAGACAGTAACGAGTCATTCCTGCAGTCATCGAATGATCAGCGAGTTCCTGGAATTTGAAAAAATGATTCTTTCCGGTGATCTTACCACCTGTTACCGCTATCTGGATCATACTCTTTGCGTATGCGAAATTCTGACTCAGGCAAGGAGAATGGCCGGAATTGTATTTCCGGCAGATGGACAAGAAGTGCAGTAATTATGAGTATAAAAAAACGCGTCTGTCAGGTTCCGTTAAGTTACCTGGTGAAGACGCGTTTTATTTATTTTGTGTTCCCCAATTTATGCTGCTTTTGATTTGTGAATGCTTCTATAGACGAATGTGAGTCCAAGTCCGACTA
>SVDT01000380.1 GCA_015057775.1 Paenibacillaceae bacterium
ATGAAAAAGCTACTATTAATGTTTCTGACTTTGACCATGGCGTTGTCAGCCAACAGCATCTCCTTTGCAGCTCAAGAGGATTCCGCGAAAGAATTTATAGAAGCGAAAACAGTATCTGTAAGAGGAGAGAGCAGCACTGTAAGCGGGGATTCTCTGAAAGCTCCCCAAGGAGCCCGATCTGCAAGACCACAGGATAAATCAGGCGTTAAGAAGGATGATTTACTGAACCAAAGCCTTTCACGCCAGGCAGCCACTTCCTGGAAGTACTTAAACGGATATACCGTATACAGTCAGATCACAAACTACAATTGCGGCCCGGCAACTGTACAGGCAGCATTAAATTATCTCGGCGTTGCCCGCAATCAGTCGGATATTGCCAGAGGATGCAGGACTACCACCAATGGCTCTTACCTAGCTGATATGATAACTTATATAAACGGGCAGCAGACAAGAAACAGATACGTGGGAAGATACAATGAATCCTCATCTGAGATGTGCAGACTTTTATACAATGGTGTTTCCACATCAAAAGCGGCTCCCATTATTGGATTGACCTTTTCAACCAGCGACGGCTGGCTCTATTCAACAAACGGTCATTTCATGTCAGTGTATGGAGCAAAAAGTGATAAGTCCGCATTTGCCCTGGGCGATCCATGGATTGGATATTCTGGCTCGGGATTGGACGGAGAATCATGGACATACACGAAGTCAGCCTCTACTTTATATAAAGCATACAGCCGGGTAAATATTGGATTTATGTATTAAGTTTACACAATGTCAGATTTCTTAAAAGACTGAGGGGATATTTTCCCTTTGGTCTTTTTAAGGCACTAAGAGGGAGTTCCTGAATATATGAATAAGAAAATCAAAGGTTTTATCCTGCTGCTGACCATGGTATGCATCCTATTCCTTTCCGGATGTCATATTCGGCCCAATCATGAAAATACCGGCGAATCCATATCAAATTCCACATCAAATGAAGTCCAGGCATACAACGTGACCTTTGATGATTCTGCTTTGAGAACCTATATTGAAATTTATGAGACCAAATTATTATATATGGAGATGAGCCAGTCAGATGCCACTTTTTATATTTATAATTTTAAGAATGGAAGTAACCAGAAGATTTTAACGGTAGATAATTTTGCTCTAAAAGGGATGAGCAATGCATTGATCAATGACACGCTCTATTTCTATTTAAGTCTTTATAATGGATCTGATCTGGAGAATGACTTATATGCTGTAAATTTCTCGGAAGATAAAATGTATAAAGTATCTAAAAATATGTATTCCCAGAAGCTTATACCATTAACAGTCTTAGACGGAAACCTGATATCTCTTCAAGGTGATAAAACAGAAAATAAAGCCTTTAATTCTTTTGTGGAAACACTGAACCGTAATCAGAATATGGAACGGGTTGAACTGGATTCAAAAGCTGGTGCCCAGATTTCAAGTGAAGCAAACTCACCCCGTCAAATTATATATATCACCAGTGATGGGAGTTATTTATATGCCATAGAAAAAAGCAAGTCCGGTTCCAGTTTGAATTGCTTTATTACCAAATATGATTCTGATTTTAAGTTTATAAGTGAAAGCAATATAACCGATCTGCTAAAAAAGTATGAATTAGCCAGTGGGATAGGCTCATTTAGCGTATTCAATCACTATTTTACTATTACGGATTATTCCAGTAATACCATTGTTAGTGATTTTGATAAAGGAGATAATCAGGCTCTTTTATATGAAACTGACGTTGAGTATGTTCGTGATTATTCAGGGCTTTCTACTAATAAATACTTATATAAAAGAAATACGAACCAGATTTACAGAATGGATACAGGCACTGGGAAAATTGAGCTTCAAAATTTTGATTTAGAAAACGAATCATCAAATATACGTGTCATGCTGTCTTATGGGGATAATCTCTTAATTGTCAAACAGCCGGATTCCGAGCATAATGGTAGTGAAACG
Source organism: Paenibacillaceae bacterium (assembly GCA_015057775.1). Taxonomy (GTDB): domain Bacteria; phylum Bacillota; class Clostridia; order Lachnospirales; family Lachnospiraceae; genus Lacrimispora. Next base: position 1,972 of record SVDT01000380.1, read on the forward strand.
GTATATTTGATTCCCCAAAATGACCATAAATCGTGAAGTGAAAAGAAAAGATGCCGTCAAGCAGCTGAAATTAGCTATGCTTTGCGGCACCCTGTCTTTATTCTGATAATTTAGAATCCAAAATAGTTCATGGCATTATTATAAGAGATGCCTTCGATAATTTCTTTTAAAGCTTTCTGGTCATCCGGATATTCTCCGTTATCTACCCAGCCGCCTACCAGTTCACAAAGAATTCTGCGGAAATATTCGTGTCTGGTATAAGATAAGAAGCTTCTGGAGTCGGTAAGCATTCCGATAAAGTTTCCAAGGCATCCTAAGTTGGCAAGAGAAGTCATCTGGTCTGTCATGCCGGTCTTGTGATCATTAAACCACCAGGCAGAACCCTGCTGAATCTTTCCTGGGTACTGACTCTGGAAGCAGCCAAGGATTGTTCCGATGGAAGCATTATCATTGGGGTTTAAGGAATAGATGATAGTTTTTGGAATCTCATCAGTAGCGCTTAAGGCGTTAAGATAATCAGCCATCTGTGCGGAAGGAGCGTAGTTGTTAATACAGTCAAATCCGGTATCTGGTCCTAACTGCTCAAACATAAACGCATTGTTATCTCTCTTGCAGCCGTAATGAAGCTGCATGATCCATCCCATACGATTGTATTCCTTTGCTGCAAATATCATAAATGCAGTTTTGTATTTCAGTTCTTCTTCTTTCGTAACAGCTTTTCCGGAAACGCTCTTTGCGAAGATAGCATCAAGCTCTGCATCATCTGCAGGCACATACATTACGTACTCAAGGGCATGGTCGGAAACGCAGCAGCCCTGGCTTGTAAAGAATTCCATACGGTTCTTTAAAGCAGCCTTTAAAGAAGCGAAGTCTTTGATTTCCAAGCCGCTTGCTGCGGACAGTTTTGCAATATAAGCTGCGAAATCAGGCTTTTCCACATTCATGGCTTTGTCCGGTCTCCATGCTGGAAGAACCTTTACCTCAAATGAAGAATCAGCAGCAATTTTCTGGTGCCATTCCAGTGTATCAGCAGGATCATCAGTAGTACAGATTAAGGTTACATTGGACTGTCTGATTAAATTACGCACACTCATGGAATCCTGATGAAGCTTTTCGTTGCATAAATTCCAGACTTCTTCTGCTGTATCTCCGTTTAAGTAGCCTGTGTAACCAAAATATCTCTGAAGTTCCAAATGGCTCCAGTGATAAAGAGGGTTTCCAATGAGCTTTGGCATGGTTTCTGCCCATTTCTGGAATTTTTCTCTGTCAGTGGCATCTCCTGTAATGTATTTTTCCTCTACACCGTTGGAACGCATCTGACGCCAT
>SVDT01000381.1 GCA_015057775.1 Paenibacillaceae bacterium
CCAAACATCATGACTGGGAAGAAGCCTGTCATATACTGACCAGTCTGACCCAGCACGCCTTTTCCGGTCCAGAAGTTTCCAAGGTCATTTACTGAGGCAACGTCAAACCAGAAAACAGAGTTTAAAGCATGGTGAAGACCAAATGGTATAAGAAGACGGTTAAAGAAGCCATAGATACCTGCTCCTACTGCACCAAGACCCAGAATTCCTTTACCAAATATTACCAATGCGGTATAAATTACCGGCCATACGAAAAACAGTACCAGGCAGGCAATAAGGGAAAACAACGCCGTAACTATGGCAACAGAACGTTTCCCGCTGAAAAAAGCCAGTGCATCAGGGAGCTTTGTGCTCTTAAACCGGTTATAGCAGCTGGAGCCAATTAAACCAGAAACAATACCAACAAACTGGTTATTGATTTTTCCAAATGCCGGATTCACAGCACTGACATCAATGCCTTTTAACATTGCAACTACTGCTGGGGAAAGAATTGTCTGAATCATCAGCCATGATACCAGGGCTGCCAGAGCGGAAGTACCTTCATGATCGTCTGACATTCCTACGCCAACACCGATGGCAAATAGAATCGCCATATTATCAATAATGGCTCCGCCTGCCTTAATCAGAAAGGCAGCAATGGCGCTGTTTGCCCCCCATCCCGTTGGGTCAATCCAGTAACCAATTCCCATCAGGATCCCTGCTGCCGGCAGACACGCTACCGGAAGCATCAACGACTTACCTAGTTTTTGCAAATACTTCATCATAAAAAGAAACCCCTTTCTTTTTTTGTCCTGCCGGACATTTTTTATCCTCACCTGCCTGTAAGCAGGTTACGATCACTTTTTATCTAAAACAGACCGTATTGCGTAGTATGCAGCATCTTCATCCTCTCCCTCAAAGCGGAAGATGACTTCATCCCCTTTTTTTGCTCCAAGTCCCATGATAGCCAGAAGACTTTTGCAATCGGCTTTTTGTAAATTCCAATCAGCTTCTATGGAACACGTGTATTTCCCTGCTTCTATAAAAATTACGGAAGCGGGTCTGGCGTGAAGTCCCATTGGATCTTCCACTACATATCGATACTCTTTCATTTTGCCACCTACAATTCAATGATTGGTTCCAGCTCCATAATCTGCTTTCCAACATGACATTTCATATCGGGATACTCCATGGTATTTAAAATAATGACCGGTGTAATCAGGTCATACCCCTTTGCCTGAATCCCTTCCAAATCAAATTCCAGCAGCAGTTCCCCTTCCTTTACCCGTTCCCCCTGTTTTTTAAAGGATTGAAACCCTTCTCCTTTTAATTGAACCGTATCAAGGCCAACATGGATCATTACTTCTGCCCCGTTATCTGCCGTAATACTGACTGCATGCATTGTCTCAAACATCACTGACAGCACTCCGCTTACCGGTGCCACAATTCTGCCTTTTGAAGGAATGATAGCCATCCCTTTACCCAGGATCTCCTGACTAAACGCAGGGTCTTTCACTTCACTTAACGGTACCGCCAATCCTTCCACAGGCGCCAGAATTTCCTCCTTTTTACCGCCCCCTTTTTTTAAATACTTCTTCCACGCTTCAAACATGCCGACTGGTACCCCTTTCTTCTAAAGCCTCATTCTTTTGATATGGACTGCCAGATATGCAGTCTCTTCTTCTGTTACATCATGATGATATGATTCTAAAATAAATTCCTTGATTTTTAAACTGCACTCATACTCTTCCGGATACATTCCTGCTATGATATTGCTGAATTCTGTATTTCCGCTGTTTAACAGCTCTCCGGTCAGAATGCGCTGGGCAAGAAATCGCAGGTGGGTGATAAACCTCTGATAACTTAAAGATCCCTCGTCCGGTTCCATAGAAAAGAATTCTTTTACTATTTTGACTCCATTCTGAATCAGCTTTGTCATATCCATGGTTTTATTCATAGCCGTATTAAGTTCTGCATTTACAATATGCATTGCTATAAATCCAGCCTCGTCTACGGGAAGCCGTACTCCCACACTTCTCTCAATCAGTGCAACTGCATATTCGCCCACTAAGTACTCTTCTTTATAAAATGTCTTAATCTCACTAAGAATGGGATTTGAAAAAACCATATTTTCCTTAAAGCGGCGAATGGCGAAATTAATGTGATCCGTCAGTGTGATATAGATATTCTGATTCAAAGTCCTGTTAAGTACACTTTTTGCATAGGCGATGATTTCTGCCGATGCCTTTAAGTGTTCAAGTGGCAGCTTCACAAGCAGTTCCTTAAACTGATCCAGACTGTTCTGGCTGTCTAACCGGAAGGTTTTCTCAATTTTGTTCTCTGCAATGGGGCGTCCCGCCTTTGTGCCAAAACCAATTCCTCTGCCCATGATAACGACTTCCTTACCATCCGGCTCTATTGCAGTTACAATATTGTTATTAATGATTTTATCAATATTCATAAATTACCTCTTATCAATAAAAAAACCAACTTTGACTATGAAAATAACATGTTATTTTCTTAATCAAAATTGGTTTTGCCTGCTTTCCAGTAACAATCCGAATTAATATTCATTTACCTAACTATAGCAAATTTTTTTTATGCTGTCAATATGTTTAAAGCTTACTAAAAGCAAGAAATAAAAACAGAACGCCGCTGAGCCAGGATAAATCCCAGCCTTTTAATGCAGCAAGCCGTTTTCCCAGAAAAAGTCCGGCATACATCACGGCAATCCCCACTAAAAGAGCTGCCAGGGCTGCATACCCCGGATTAATCATAAGAAAACCGGACAGGGCGCCAGCCACCAGACTGTCAATGGACATGGCAAATGCAAACATAATCATTTCTTTCCATGACAGGGTTTTTGAATCATCCCAGTCAGCTGCCATAGGATTGCCGTATATGTTAATAATAATGCTAAGTCCCGAAATAGAAAAAGTCAGGTCTTTGTGAACATGAACATGATTGTTGATGTATTTTTTTATGGTATAGTCCAGCAGCTTCATCACTCCCAAAAAGAATAAACAGGAAAACCCTACTCCTTTTGCGAACACTTCCGGCACAAAATTATCGATCACGTTGCCGAATAACAGGGCTGCCCCCAGACAGCCGCTGCAGATTGCATTAGCTGCAATTACCTTTATCCATGAAATGCCTACCCTGTTTGCTCCATAGGCAATGCTGGCAACAAATGTATCTGTACTCAACGCCAGAACCAAAATGAAAATATTACGCATATTTGATCGAACTACCCTTTTTATTTTAATATATTCACAGGCTTTTGGTTTGGCACCTTATAATTACTAACTGATTTTTTT
>SVDT01000382.1 GCA_015057775.1 Paenibacillaceae bacterium
AACTAAGAACGATATCTATCAGGCAGAGTTAAAGAACGGATCCTCAAATAAAATAGATGGATTATCCGCTGCAGATGATTTGTACTACATTCAATATGCAATAAAGGTGGACGATTTATATCTGTATAATGCTATTCTGGAACCAGGTATATCCATGAACATTGATGCATTCTGGGACAATAAAGTTAATGTAACAATTATGGTAGACCGTGATGGAATCCGCTATTTTACTTTCAATAACGTCTTTGACAGTTTTGATAAAATCAAGGAGAAAAAAGCAATAATAACCGCCGAAGAAGCATTACAAAAGGTGGAGGAAAAATATAATAATATTATTCTGACGGACAAAACTACTATATCAAGAATATGGCTGGAGTATATTCCCGTACCAGTCAGCTGGAAAGATCCGTCTGACATTGAACTGAGACCATATTGGTGCATTCAGCTGGACATTACAGATAAAGACGGACTGACAAGCAATGCAGAAAGAATAAACGCAGTAACAGGGGGAAATCTTGCCAATGGAGAATAAGCATAAATTATTCAGCATGGTTAGCCGGGGAATTGCAACTGCAATGAAAGAAGGGTTTTTACCGGCTGCAGCAGGCGTTGTTTTATGCATTTTTCTGGATACCTGGAATCAGCTCCCATTTCTCTGGAATGGTCATGCTGATGTAAATTATTATTGGTTTAATTCCTTTTCATTTGGTGGGTTTTATAGCGTATATATCATTCCCATGCTGTCCTGCATTCCTTATGCAGCCAGTTTTTGTGAGGAATACCGTTCTAATATGATAACCGTTCTGGTGTCGAAAATAAATATTAAGACGTACTGCATCTCAAAAGTCATTACAACAGCAGTATCCGGCGGGTTATCATTAGCAGCCGGAGGGATTTTTTTTATATTTCTTGCGTCAAGGTTCACAGACCTGATAAACGAACGGACGCTGATAGAATCACAGGGGTTGCCATATTATGCCCTAATGAAGAGCGGAAATGGTATCACATTCTTTATAGCCGCTGTCTTTCTTCTATTCCTTTCCGGAGTATTATGGTCAAGCATCGCACTATTGGTATCCTCATATGTTTGTAACCGCTATATGATTTTTGTAACTCCCTTTATTTCATCATTTTTTTTGACGAGACTAAATGTAATTTTAAATGTACCTGATATTTTTCGTTTAGATCTGCTGCTTCACGCAAGAAGTAGCTTTGGAACAGATATGGAGACAATTTTTATAACAACTCTTATGGTCCTTGTCCTTGTTATTGCTTCTGGATTTTTATTCTGCAAAAGAGCAAAGAGGTTGATTAAAAATGAACAATTTATTTAAAGGAATTCGAATATTTGGGATTCAGCTAAAACGGGAAGGGCTTCAACTGAGAGTTCTGAGTTTATTTATTATTATTGGAATATTTATTTACTCTTACCTGGAGCCTGTAACAGTTTTTTCTAATGCAGTAAATATCAGTATTGCACCCTGGGCATTTTCTCATTTAACCAATGATTATATATGCCAGATTGTATTCATGAGTGGTGCTGTATATTTATTTTGTACAGCACCTTTTCAAGGTGAAAATTATTACTATACCATATATCGTTCCGGCAGGATGTGGTGGCAGCTGGGTAATGTTTTTTATATTATTTTTATGTCATTTGTTTATGTTGGATTTATTCTGGTTACAAGTATGGTGAGCCTGCTTCCACATATCTGTTTTTCCAATGACTGGGGGAAGATATGGGGCACACTGGCACAGACAAATGCAGCTGCACAGTTTCAGATACCGTTTATCGTTGACAGTTATATTATTGGTGTCTTTTCTCCGGCAGAAGCAACCACCATAAGCTTTCTTCTGGAATTTGCCTGTGTGATATGGCTTGGGTTAATTATTTATATTTTTAATTTCATTTCTCATAAACCTGTCGGTGTAATAATCGGAGCATTTTTTGTTCTTTTGGATGTAGTAATATCAAATTCGTTTTCAGCTGAAACCTTTCTGATCTCTCCTGTAACGCTGACTCAATTAAAAGCTTTATCCGGAATTAACGTCCAATACGGTCTCACACTTGGTTATGCTTCATTGTTTTTTGGAATCACGCTGATTTGTCTGATTGGTATCTGCCTGACGCTTGGGACAGGAAAACAAAAGATAGGGAGGAAGGGTAAAATTAATGGATAGATCCATAAAAGTTATTGATGTCTGTAAGACACTGGAAGGTCAGGAAATATTAAAAAATATTAATCTGGAATTTGATTCTTCCAAAATACATGGAATTATTGGCAGAAATGGTTCCGGAAAAACTGTATTGATAAAATGCATCTGCGGATTCATGCCAGTATCTTCAGGCTCCATATTAGTGGATGAAAAGCGGATCGGTTACGATTCTGAGTTCATTGAAAATACTGGATTCATAATTGAAAATCCAGGCTTTCTAAACAGATATTCCGGATTAAAGAACTTAAAATATCTGGCTTCTATCCGTAAGATCGCAGATGTTGACCGGTTGCGTGAATGCATGAAGATGGTTGGACTGGATCCTGATTCTAAAAAAACAGTTGGAAAATACTCACTGGGAATGCGTCAACGACTTGGCATTGCCCAGGCGTTAATGGAATATCCGGATATTATTATACTGGACGAACCTATGAACGGGCTGGATAATTCCGGAGTCATGGAAATACGGAAAATTCTTCTTCAATTAAAGGCTGAAGGCAAACTTATCATTATAATCAGCCATAATCGGGAGGATATTAATTCATTGTGTGATAAGGTTTATGAAATGGATAAGGGCGAAATAAAGCAGGTTTAAGTGCTTAAAAAGACCGGTACCCCACGGTACCGGACTTTTTGTATTTATAATATTTAAATTTAAGCTGATCTGGTTAAATCTCTCACAGAGCGGCTCTTATAACCAAGCAACGAAGATAAGGCTCCCAGGAGACCAGTGCACAGAAACATAACTGCCATTCCACTTCCAGTTCCTTTTCCAACTATACTTTGTAAGAAAACTGCTGCGGTATAATCAGAAGCCATAAACGGCTCAAATACATAATCCGCCAGATATCCTCCAAGCAGCAGGCCGATGGGTACTGTGGAATACTGAATTCCATTGCGGATTGCAAAAATTCTACCCTGAATGTTCTCTGGAACAGTCCGGTACAGCAGTGCATTTTGTCCTGCCATAATAAATGGTATAGGTAAGCTGGCAAAGATTCCGGCTACAGACCACGCAAAAACGTTCCTCCCTGCTCCCATGGTTAAATCTCCAAGTAAAAATGAA
>SVDT01000383.1 GCA_015057775.1 Paenibacillaceae bacterium
CCAATATTACCGGTCATCTTCATATGGGACATGCCCTTGATAATACCATGCAGGATATTCTGATCCGCTATAAGAGAATGCAGGGTTTTGAGGCCTTATGGCAGCCGGGAACGGATCATGCAGCCATTGCCACAGAAGTAAAAGTAATTGAAAGCTTAAGAGCCCAGGGTATTGAGAAAGCAGATCTGGGACGGGATGGCTTTTTGGAAAAATGCTGGGACTGGAGAAAAGATTACGGAAGCAGAATCATTAACCAGCTTCACAAGATGGGATCTTCCGCTGACTGGGACAGAGAGCGTTTTACCATGGATGAGGGTTGTTCCGAGGCAGTACAGGAAGTATTCATTCGGTTGCACAAAAAAGGTTTTATCTATAAGGGTTCCAGAATTGTAAACTGGTGTCCTGTGTGTCAGACTTCTATTTCTGATGCAGAGGTAGAGCATGAAGACCAGAATGGCTTTTTCTGGCATATAAACTACCCCATTGCCGGTGAAGAAGGCAGATTTGTGGAAATTGCAACCACCAGACCGGAAACCCTCTTAGGCGATACGGCAGTAGCAGTCAATCCCGATGATGAGCGTTATCAGGACATTATTGGTAAGATGTTAATACTTCCCCTGACTGGAAGAGAGATTCCAGTGATTGCAGATTCCTATGTTGACAAAGAATTTGGTACCGGATGCGTTAAGATCACTCCGGCTCATGACCCTAACGATTTTGAAGTGGGAAGAAGACATCAGCTGCCTGAACTGACAATTATGAACGATGATGCTACCATATGTCTTGCAGGAAGCAAGTATAACGGTATGGAACGTTATGAAGCCAGAAAGGCAATTGTAAAGGACTTGGAAGAACTGGGACTTTTGGTTAAGGTAGTTCCCCATGCCCATGCAGTTGGTACCCATGACCGCTGTAAGACTACAGTAGAGCCAATGGTAAAACAGCAGTGGTTCGTGAAGATGGAAGAGATGGCGAAACCGGCAATCGAAGCATTGAAAACCGGCAAGCTGAAATTCGTTCCGGAACGTTTTGATAAGATCTACCTTCACTGGCTGGAAAATATCCGGGACTGGTGTATTTCCAGACAGCTTTGGTGGGGTCACAGAATTCCGGCTTTTTATTGTGATGAGTGTCATGAGATTATTGTTTCCAAGGATTCACCAGATGTATGTCCAAAGTGCGGAGGCACTCACTTTACCCAGGATGAAGATACCCTTGATACCTGGTTTTCCTCAGCCCTCTGGCCATTCTCAACCCTTGGCTGGCCGGACAATACAGAGGATTTAAAATATTTCTATCCTACCAGCGTTCTTGTAACCGGCTATGATATTATTTTCTTCTGGGTAATCCGTATGGTATTCTCCGGAATTGAGCAGACAGGGGAGCTTCCGTTCCACACCGTACTGATTCATGGACTGGTAAGAGATTCCGAGGGTAGAAAAATGAGTAAATCCCTGGGAAATGGGATTGATCCTCTGGAGGTTATCGATAAATACGGCGCAGACGCTCTTAGAATGACACTGATTACCGGAAACGCTCCTGGAAATGATATGCGTTTTTACTGGGAGCGGGTAGAGGCAAGCAGAAACTTTGCCAATAAAGTATGGAACGCTTCCCGTTTTATCATGATGAATATTGAAAAGGCTCCTGATGCAAAGGCAGAACTTTCTGAGCTTACCATGGCGGATAAATGGATCTTGTCAAAAGCCAATACTCTTGCCAGGGATGTGACAGAAAATCTGGATAAATATGAGCTTGGAATTGCTCTTTCCAAAGTTTATGATTTTATCTGGGAAGAATTCTGTGACTGGTATATCGAGATGGTGAAACCAAGGCTGTGGAATGAAGAAGACACCACAAAGAATGCTGCTGTATGGACCTTAAAAACGGTTTTAATTAACTCCTTAAAACTTCTTCACCCCTATATGCCGTTCTTAACGGAGGAGATTTTCTGTAATCTTCAGGAGGAAGAAGAGTCGATCATGATCTCAAACTGGCCGGAATACAGGGAAGAATATGCATTTGAAGCGGAAGAGCTGGCGGTAGAAACCATTAAGGAAGCAGTAAGAGGTATCCGAAATGTCAGAACCTCCATGAATGTTCCTCCCAGCAAGAAGGCAAAGGTATATGTAGTTTCTGAGAACCAGGAAATACTTGATATCTTTGAACACAGCAAAGTATTCTTTGCAACCCTTGGTTATGCAGGCGAGGTGTTCATTCAAAAGGACAAGTCAGGAATCGGCGAGGATGCGGTTTCAGCAGTGATTCATCAGGCTGTCATCTATATGCCATTTGCAGAACTGGTTGATATTGAAAAAGAAATTGACCGTCTGAAAAAGGAAGAAGAACGTCTGGAAAAGGAACTGACCCGTGTGCGTGCCATGTTAAGCAACGAAAAATTCGTAAGCAAGGCGCCTGAGGCCAAAATCGAAGAAGAAAAAGCAAAACTTGAGAAATATGCTCAGATGATGGAACAGGTGAAGGAACGTCTTTCCCAGCTCTCTTAAAGCTTTTAAAAAATCGACAATATAATTTTGTATGAAAAAACAGTCGAACACGGAACTGAATCGTGTCCGGCTGTTTTTTTGCTGTCCGGGATTGGTTTAGAATCATTCTCAGCCCTGCCGATCATTTCCAAATAAGTGAGGGTAAGACAAAAATATCAGATTGGGACTGTAAAATACTGTCGGGAAGTGACACAGGGGGTTGGAAAAAGACGATGAAAAAGTGGAATTTTTTCCGTGGTTTTGACAAATTCTGAATGGATAACTGGCTATAATGTTCCTACAGGGCGGGAGGTGAACGTAGCAACGGAACTTAACCTGTACATAGATGTATTGTTCTTTATTAATTTTACCATGGATTTTCTGGTATTGTCTATCGTAAGACGCGCAATGAAGTACCGTCTGATCCGATGGAGGCTGATTCTGGGGGCAGTTTTGGGAGCAGCGTGGGCCGTGTTTGCCGCTGCTTTTCCATATTTGCCTGTTTTGCTTGAGATGGCAGTTACTTATCTGGGAGTCAGTACCCTGATGGTAATGACGGCTTTCGACTTAAAGAGACCCAAAGATATCGGAAAAGGATTAATAGCCCTTTATCTGGCTGCTGTGGCTGTAGGAGGAATTATGGAGTTCCTATATCAGCATACGATGGCTGGCTATTATATAGAACAGATTCTTAGAGGAAATACAGGCAAGGCCATACCTTTTTACCAGTTGATTTTTTTGGGAGCCGGATCCTATTTTGGAATCCGGGTCATGCTTCGATGGCTGCCGGGGTT
>SVDT01000384.1 GCA_015057775.1 Paenibacillaceae bacterium
CTTCTTGTATTTGGGATCATTGTCTCCGTTGGCATGTCTCTTGGTGGTTTAACTGGATACGCCATTAATCCAGCCCGTGATTTAGGCCCCAGGATCGCCCATGCATTACTTCCCATTAAAGGAAAAGGTGATTCCAATTGGAAATATTCCTGGATACCGGTAGTAGGTCCTGTGATTGGTGCACTTGCAGCTGTGTTACTATTCAATGTAATTCCCTGGTAGAATAAAAATTAATATACAATACCAAAGTGAAATCGTAAGCCGGGTAGACAGCGCAAATTTATGCTGACTTACCTGGCTTATTCTCATATGGGGGCACAGGTAAAGACTCTTCTGCTGCTATGCCTCAATTGGTATAGAAGGAATGACAAAATTGAAGAAACAGGGCATACGTAGGGAAAAGATACTGTCTATGCCGCGCAAGATCATGACGGCGAGGCAGGAACAAAGATATGCTTGCTGGTGTGCCCCAAATAGGGATAGAAAAGTTGGAAAATCGGAGAAATGAGGCATAGGGCGGAAAAAGAGCTATCTTTATCCCATTTTATCATTGATTGTTAATCATTTAGTTGATAAAATTAAAAAGTAAAATATAGTTTCAAGGGGAGAAAGATGAAAAACCGATGTATACATACTCAAAAGGTCATGAAGGAATACCATTATGCAGTTATGCTGGATTATTACCGGAAGCTGATAATCCCGTTTTTAATTGTGTACTTATTGATAATTATTAATTTTGTTATGAGATTTATGAAGCACAACATTGGAGTGCTGACCGTATTTAATTTGGTAGCTCCAGTTTTTCTGGCAGGAGTATTGATTGCCAAGCTGGAAAAAGTGATTCAATTAAATCAGCGGCGTATGCAGGTAATGTATGGAAAGTATGGTTGTGAATGCATGGTTGAGTTTAATGACCTCATTCTGATTACTACAGAAAATAAAAATCAACGGGAGATTTCGTATCAACATATTTTAAAACATATAGAGACTAAAAATTTGATTATACTTATTATAGAAGGGCGAATGTTTATTCCTCTTGATAAAAAGGGTTTTATGGAAGGAGATGCAGAAAGCTTCATAAAATTCATAGATGGTAAAATAAAAAAATAAAGGCATAATATAAAAATAGCAGATCTGTTGTATCAGACCTGCTATTTTTATGCTATTTATTTCAGCAGATCCTGATATTCCGGATGCTTTTCAAACCATGTGATAGCATAGGAGCATGTCAGAACTGCTTTCTTTCCTTCCGAGCGCAGATGATCTGCCGCCGCTTTCATCAGCTGACCTGCGATGCCCTGTCCTCTGAGAGAATCATCCACAAAGGTATGATTAATATTAACCGTGTTGTCATCTACGTCTGGAAATGTAACTTCAGCCAGCAGATTACTGTCTGAATGATAAAGTGCAATCTTATTAGGGGTGTAGGTAAAGTTCATATATAATACCTCCTGTCTTGTAATGAAATGATTATAACATTTCATGAAGAAAGGTTCAAGAAGTTCTCTATGTATTATGATTCATAACGAAATGAGGACAAAAAAAGAGCATCGTAGAAATTGGGGAAACGATGCTCCAAAGAAGAGTTATAGTAAGTATAACCTAAAAACATGATTATGTAAAGCTGAAAATTTGTGAGATGTGTGGAAATATTGTGAATAAAACGTATTATTGTGATATTGGTGTATTTATAAAATAAATTATTTTATATGATGTTTTACTGAAATATTTTAATACCTTTTCTTTGTAAAACATGACATACAGCTGTCTTTTTTTCTGTGATAGGATGATTTTGCGTTCAATGAATTTTGCGCAGTCTGACTGGAGGAATGAAGTATGAATGAAAGAAAAAGAATGAATCTCTATTGGAAGTATGTGGCGGAACAAAATGCAGATGAGCTTCTGAAATTTTTTCATAAGAATGGGGTAATACGCTGGCTTTGTACAAATGAACAGTTCACTGTTCCAGAATTTATAAAAGCCAACTGTGAATATCCGGGGAAATGGAATGGCGCAATGGAAAGAATGGAGGAGAATAGTGACCAGATTATTACTGTGGCCCATATCTGGTCTTCTGAGGTATCCTTCCATGTTGTTTCATTTTTTGAAATGGAACGAGGTAAGATCATACAGTTGGATGAGTATTGGGGCGATGATAGTGAAATTCCTGAATGGCGCCGGAATATGAAATTGGGCATGCCGATTCTATGAAATGTATTTTAAACTCTCTCTACCTATGTGTACAGGATATGAATCGTGCCATCAAATTTTATGAAGCTTTTTTAGAACAGCCAGTTACTGTCAGAGATGAAATATACAGTGTTTTCGATATCAATGGTTTCCGGCTGGGATTATTCGCTTATAAAAAAATGGGAGAATATCATACGTTCGGCAATAACTGCCTTCCAAGCCTGGCGGTTGCAGACAAAAATATTTTAGAGCAGAAGCTGAACGGAAGGAAGGTTACTTTTCCCGTTACCAAAATCGGGGCAAACTGGGTCTGCGAATTTAAAGACAGTGAGGGAAATCAGATAGAGATGACCGCTCCGATCTGCTCTTCTTGACTGCGGGGGGTGTTGGAGTTAATATACTAAAAAAGGGAACATTCCTACTAAGTGAAGATATACAATAAATACAGTGACGAAATAAAACAGCTATGTATCACAGTTTTTTTCTAAAAAATCCCTTTTGAAATAACATACCAAAGACAATTCCCATTGCTAATCCAATTAATAGATTATTAATTACTGAAGCACAGATTAAACCAACGCTGACACCCAGTACCAGACCGTTCTGATCAGAGTTATTTTTGTTAAAATATGAATTTGGCATTATGTATTACCCCTTACGTTTTTTTTCTATATTACATCAGTAATTACGCTAAGTACACTGGTATTTTCTGAGAGTAATACATATATAAGGGACATTTGCAAAGAGAGGGAAGAGATGGAAATGATATCATTTACAAAGAGACAGGCTTGCCGCTTTCTGCTTTTAAAGCAGGGTCTGCTTGGAGACTACCGGTTTGAGGGAAAGCAGGGAATTATGGAATTTATCCGTCAGGCAGGATGTATCCAGTTTGACCCGGTGGATGTGTGCGGTAAAAATGCTGAGTTGGTTTTGCAGTCACGAATAAAGCGGTTCTCTAAAGAAATGCTTTCTCATCTTTTATATCAGGACCGGGTACTAGTCGATTATTTTGATAAAAACTTATCAATTATTCCAGTTGGTGACTGGCCGTATTTTGAACGCTTTCGGGAGCAGCACCGGCAGTGG
>SVDT01000004.1 GCA_015057775.1 Paenibacillaceae bacterium
ATGGATGCATCGGAAGTAAAAGGTTCCGTCCGTGATGTGGACTATTTAAAAAAGAGTCTGGAACAGATTGCAGCAAGCAGGGAAAAGGAGCGGGGAAACAGACAGGGAGAGGATTGGCTTAAGGATTTAAATCCGGAAGAATTAAAGCTGATTGGCGAAATTCTCCAGGAATATTTAACATGAACGTTCGGAGGGCAGAAGAAAATAAAGTCGCATTTCGATGAGTTCTATGATATAATTTTCCTAAACAGGCAGACAGGAACCTGACATAATAGGAAAAGGAGAATATTAGCAATGGGAAATATAGTTTTTGATGATTCCAGAGCAGCAGGATTTGTATCAGCAGAAGAGATGGATAACATGAAAGCCACAGTACTGTGTGCGAAGGATGTGCTGATGAACAAAACTGGTGCAGGTAACGATTTCTTGGGGTGGATTGATCTACCGGTCAATTATGATAAAAAAGAATTCCAGGAAATAAAGGCGGCAGCAGAAAAAATTCAGAGTGATTCTGATGTACTGCTTGTTGTCGGGATCGGCGGTTCTTATCTTGGTGCAAGAGCAGCGATCGAATTTTTATCCCACAGCTTTTATAACGTATTACCAAAAGGAAAGCGTAAAACTCCGGAGATTTATTTCGTCGGCAACAGCATTAGCAGCAAGTATATTCAGGATTTAAAGGACGTGCTGGAAGGAAAAGATTTCTCCGTTAATATTATATCCAAATCCGGTACAACCACAGAGCCTGCAATTGCATTCCGTGTATTTAAGGATCTGCTGATCGAAAAGTATGGACGTGAAGAGGCAAATAAAAGGATTTATGCCACTACGGATAAGGCGAAGGGTGCGTTAAAGAATTTAGCGGACCAGGAAGGTTATCAAACGTTTGTTGTTCCGGATGATGTGGGAGGACGTTTCTCAGTGCTTACGGCAGTCGGCCTTCTTCCGATTGCAGTATCTGGTGCTGATATTGATAAATTGATGGAAGGCGCGGCAGCAGCCAGAGAGGAGGCAGTAAACACACCTTATGAATCAAACGGTGCACTCCGGTATGCAGCGGTCCGCAACATTCTCCTTAGAAAGGGAAAGTCGGTTGAGATCGTGGCAAATTATGAGCCAAGCCTTCATTATGTTTCCGAGTGGTGGAAACAGCTGTTTGGAGAAAGCGAAGGAAAGGATCAGAGAGGTATTTTTCCGGCAGCAGTGGATTTAACCACAGACTTGCACTCTATGGGACAGTTTATTCAGGATGGGTCCCGAATTATGTTTGAAACTGTATTAAATGTAGAAGAATCTCCGGCAGAGATCCTCTTAAAGGAAGAAGAGGTTGATACAGACGGAATGAACTATCTGGCGGGAAAGAGCGTGGACTTCGTGAACAAGAGCGCGATGAATGGAACCATTCTGGCGCACAGTGACGGAGATGTCCCGAATCTGATGGTGAACATTCCGGATCAGGATGAATTCAGCTTAGGACAGCTGTTTTACTTCTTTGAATATGCCTGTGGTGTAAGCGGCTATATTCTGGGAGTAAATCCATTCAACCAGCCGGGTGTGGAAAGCTATAAAAAGAATATGTTTGCTCTCCTTGGAAAGCCTGGGTTTGAGAAGGAAAGAGAAGAGCTTTTAAAGAGATTATAAACTGTTTTAAATATAAAAAGTCCTGCCATGTAAATGGAGGACTTTTTTTTACCAATAAGTATTATTCTTCTATAATCTGTATCTCCAGAAAATCAAAATCAATGGGTTCTATAAAATTATCCTGAGTAAATCGTGCTTTTGAATGAACTTTAAAATCCTTTACAGTAGAATCAAGCCATATGGGCTTTCCTAGATCAAACTGATAGCAGATCTCCTCCAGAGACTGAAACACCATGGAAGTTCTGGACAGACTGTAATCGGAGATACAGATGACGGTATCTTTTACGATCCGGGTATTGGTTATTAATTTTGCCCACATACGAAACATAATAATTTTCCCTTCTATCTGACAAATTTCGGTGACCGGCAGTCATTTGATGAAACGATTATAGCATTATGTGTACGAATATGGCAAGGAAGAAATTCAGGACATTGTAAAACAAATCAACCTATGATAAAATTGTGAGAGGAAAAACCGAAGGAGGAAGACAAAAGATGGCACAGCCTATAGAAGATCAGGTTGGATTTCTTGGAGAGGCATGCAGAGCCGTTCAGGAACTATCGGTAAGCAAGAGTTTGCTTGAAAAATACCGTCTGGAAGAAAAGAGTCTTTTTAGAGAACTGGAAGCAGAGAGAAAGGCTGTGACCGATGCCATCAGCCTTACGGTAAAAAAAAGGGTACAGGAAATTAACGATACCTATGACAGAGAGATCGCGAAAGAACAGGACAATCTAAAGCGATTAAGAAACAAACGGGAAAAAGCCAAAACACAGGGAATTAAGGAACGGATTGAAGAGGAGACTCAGGAGCTTAAGGATAAAAACAAAGAATTGTTAACTGAGTTAAAATCTGTTTTTAAACGGGATCATGTTCCGTCTTACTGCAGGAGCACCTGGTATTATGCTTTGTTTTTTACCAGAGGGTTTTCTGAAACCATTATCCTGCTTTTTACAGCACTTATTTTTTTTCTTGCCATACCCTGCGGAATCTATTTTCTCATTCCACAAAGAAAATCATTTTATCTGGCAGGAATTTATTTTGTCTCCATCCTGCTTTTTGGCGGGATTTATATTCTGATTAACAATCGGACAAGAGTCAGACACCCAGAGGCTTTAAAAAAGGGAAGGGCGATTAAAAATTCTATAAAATCAAATCGGAGAAAGCTTCGTGCCATTATCCGTTCTATAAAAAAGGATCGTAACGAAAAGGTCTATAATCTGGAAAAGTTTGATGATGAGATTGCAAAAACAGAACAGGATCTTGCAGACATTGCGGACAAGAAACAGGAGGCATTGAATACATTTGATAAGGTAACCAGTACGATTATTTCCGATGAAATAGCCAGCAGTAAAAGAGAAAAAATCTCACAGCTTGAGAAGGAACACGAAGAGGCGGTTAATAACTGGAAAGAAGCTCAGATACGGGTTAAGGAGCAGACGCTGTTTATCAATGATAATTATGCCTCTTATATCGGATCTGAATATATGATCCCGGAGAAGCTTGATGAACTGGCAGATATGATACGGATGGGGAAGGCACAAACCATTAGTGAAGCCAAGGAAATTTATAACAGCATAAAAGACTAAAATAAAGGTACAGGAACCAGCCGGCATAAACGGCAGGCCTGTACTTTTTTTGCGTTTTTCTGAAGGATTGAGGTGAATAATTCTAAAGAACCCGGCTTATAATAGAACAGAGAAAAATAAGGACAGCAGGGCAGTATATTATGAAATTATGGGAAAGAATTGCAATCCGGGGAAATCGGGATGTTTTTTATTATGACACCAGGCAGACCTTTGAAGCAGAGGAGTTTGCGTCCAGACTTTACAGCATGATATGCTCGGAGCAGGAGAATGGAAAATCGGCAGGTGTGCTGTTTTTATGCATAGGTACCGACCGTTCCACGGGAGACAGCCTTGGGCCCTTAATTGGTTATAAGCTAAATGAAATGGGACTGGAGCATTTAGAGTTACTGGGCACGTTGGAGCGTCCGGTTCACGCCATGAATTTGGATACCTATCAGACTATTTTAAAGCTGCGATATCCCAATCATGTAGTGGTAGCCGTGGATGCCTCTGTTGGAAATATAGAGCATATTGGTTATGTCACCCTTGGAAAAGGGGCGTTAAAACCAGGCCTTGGAGTCAGCAAAGAGCTTCGGGCTGTAGGGGATATTTTTATTACAGGTATTGTGGGAAGCTGTGGAAATTACGATCCGCTTATGCTTCAGAGTATCCGGCTTTCTGTTGTCATGCGTATGGCAGACTGCATCAGCCGCAGTATTTGTCTTGTCGAAAAGTTATGGGAAAACTCGTACTTTCTTTGACACGTTTTTCAAATGCCTTATGCTATGATTCATTGGATTAAATAGAATAGCGGGGTGATCCAATGGATGAATTATACAATCCGTTCCCGAAGCTGCCCAAAAACATCAGACAGATTGGGGAACGGGATGAAATCGTAAAATTATATGTAGAGGATTATGTTAACACATATTTAAAACGTCTTTTTCCTGTAACTGGACAGAGACTGCGGGTCGGACTTTTGCTTGGCAGTATGGAGTTAAGTGACGGGACGCCGTATATCTTTATCGACGGAGCATTGGAGATGGAAGATGTGACGGAAGAGGGCCTGAAGGTGTCCTTTACAGAACTGTCATGGAAAAGAGCTTCCCAAAACATGGACCAGCTTTTTCCAAAAAGATCTATACAGGGCTGGTTTATATGTGGAAGTCCGGGAGAAGATTTAAGTCCTTTAAATTACTGGAAGCAGCACATGCAGTATTTTGGAGGTCCCAACAAACTAATGTATCTAAGCTGTGGAACAGAGGGGGATGAAACAATTTATGTAACCTCGGAAGATGGTTTTTATAAGCTTCAGGGGTACAGTATCTATTATGAACGCAATCAAATGATGCAGGATTATATGGTACTGCGCAAGGATGTAAAACGTATCGAAACCGATACAAATGATAAGGTAATTGAAGAATTCCGCAAGCGAATGGGCGAGAACAAGGAAGAAGCAGTGGACAGGCATCAGACTGTCGGACTTCTCCGGGGCATGTGCATGGCCATGTCAGTTGTCGTATTAGCTGGCGGAATTGTTATGTTTAACAACTATGAGCGTATGAAAAGCATGGAAAGTGTGGTAGTCTCTGCAATTCCAGCCAAGGCAGAAAAAATTCTCCTGGGTGATAAGACCCAGCAAAAGGGTGAAAAAAAGGAATCGGGAGTAGTGGTGGAGGAAGCTGATGGAGAAGTATATCCGACCTCTGCAGTCAGCAAGGAAACCATGTCTGAAACCATGCCGGGAGCCACACAGGCGCAGACAGCGGCACAGGCTGGGGAAACAGCGGGTGAGACAGTCAGTGAGACAGCTGCAGCCGCAGAGTCAGAGCCAGCAACACAAAAGGTAGTAGAAGAGAAGGTGACACAGGCAGCTAAACCTGAGACACAACCTGCAACCCAGGCAGCAGTGACGGATAGCCAACGGATTCATACCGTGGTAGAAGGAGAAACGCTGTATGGGATTTGTATTGCTGAATATAAGAGCGTTAATAAATTAAAGGAAATATGCGAACTGAATGGACTGGAAGATGAAAATAAGATAGTTGCGGGCCAGAAATTGCGTCTTCCGTAGAAAAACTTAATGCGTTTCTCTCTAATTTGATGTATACTACAATTACATATGGGCATTTTTAGGAGAAACTGCATGAGCGATATGAACTCTATGAACAGAGAGATAAAGAAAGACCAGCTGCGGCGTCAGATTGTCCCGGCTTCACCGCAAAAGGACGAGGACAGCAATGAAATCATAAAAAGAGCCCGCACAAAGGTTAAAAAGAAAAAGTTAAAGATTTTTCTGGTGGTGCTTTTTATCCTGTCTGCAGGTGCAGTCAGTCTGTATACATATTTGAATTATTATCAGTATACTGGATACAGCGTCGTCTGGGAAAAATCGCTCAATGAAGGAAGCTACGTTGGATATTTGGACTTTGGAACCAATGTGTTAAAATACAGCAAGGATGGAGCTTCCTATATTGATAACCAGGGGAAAGAGGTATGGATACAGAGCTATGAGATGAAATCACCGGTTGCCAGTGTCAATGGCTCTTATGCGGTCATTGCGGATCAACAGGGTAATTCCATCTATGTCTTTGATAAGACGGGTAATACCGGAGTGGCAAACACGGTACTGCCTATTATAAAGGCGTCTGTATCAGCCCATGGAGTGGTGGCTGCGATCTTAGAAGATACTACTTCCAATTATGTGTATTTTTATAAACGGGATGGCAGTTCTCTGGATGTGAAGATCAAAGCTTTATTAGGAGGAGATTCCGGTTATCCGGTGGATATCAGCTTATCCCCTGACGGAACACAGCTGATTGGATCTTATGCATTTTTAAAGAATGGAACAATGAATGGAAGAGTTGCCTTTCATAATTTTGCAGAAATCGGTAAAAGTGTTCCGGACAGGCTTGTAGGGGGATTTGATGAACCTTATGAGTCCACATTTGTAGCGCAGGTAAGGTTTCTTGATGACACATACTCCTGTGCGTTTGCAGATAATGGTATTTCGTTTTATTCCACAAAGAATGCACTTTCTCCGGAGCTGATTAAGCAGATTCCGGCTGAAGATGAGATAAAAAGTGTATTTTACTCGGACAAGTATGCAGGAATGATTACCGATAACCCTGAAGGGGAAAATCCTTATAAGCTTTCTGTATATAAATCCAATGGGAACCTGATGTTTACCAGTGGTTTCCAATATCAGTACACCCATGCTGATATTGACGGAAACCTGGTAATTTTGTATAATGAAGACTCTTGCAGAGTCTATAACATGTCAGGAAGGCTTAAATTTTCCAGTACATTTGATTTTCCCATAACAAAAATCCGAAACGGCAGATTTCCCAATACTCTGATCGTATCCGGACCCCAGAACATGAAAGAAATAAGATTACAAATAGGAGGACAATACCAATGAGCAACATCGATACTATGTCAATTAATGCAATCCGCATCCTTTCTGCCGATGCAATCCAGAAAGCCAACTCCGGACATCCGGGACTTCCTTTAGGCTGCGCATCTGCTGCGTATGAATTATGGGCAAATCACATGAATCATAATCCGGCAGATCCAACATGGGCCAACAGAGACCGTTTTATCCTGTCTGGAGGTCATGGATCCATGCTGTTGTACTCTATGCTTCATCTGTTTGGATATGGTAATTTATCCAAAGAGGATGTGATGAATTTCCGCCAGCTTGGTTCTAAAACTCCTGGACATCCGGAGTATGGCCATACAGTGGGAGTTGAGGCAACCACAGGTCCTCTTGGAGCTGGTATGGGTATGGCAGTCGGTATGGCAATTGCCGAAAGTCATCTTGCTGCTGTATTTAATAAGGACAACTATCCGGTAGTTGATCATTACACCTTTGCTTTGGGTGGAGACGGCTGCATGATGGAAGGAATTTCCTCCGAGGTATTTTCTCTTGCAGGAACTCTTGGTCTGGGTAAATTAATTGTTTTTTATGATTCCAATAAAATTTCCATTGAAGGAAGTACAGATATCGCATTTACAGAGAATGTACAAAAACGTATGGAAGCATTTGGTTTCCAGATTATTACGGTTGAGGATGGTAATGATTTAGAAGCCATAGGACGTGCAATCGAAGAGGCAAAGGCAGATACCGAGCATCCTTCCTTTATCACCATAAAGACACAGATCGGCTTTGGCTGTCCTGCAAAGCAGGGTAAGGCAAGTGCTCACGGGGAACCTCTGGGTGCTGATAACATAACTGCATTAAAGGAAAACTTAGGCTGGCCATCTATGGAGCCATTCTATGTTCCGGAGGAAGTTTACAGCCATTACAGAAAGCTTGCTGAGGAAAAGGCTGAGACAGAAGCGGCATGGAATGTAATGTTCGCTGCTTACTGCCAGGAGTATCCAGACATGGAAGAACTGTGGAATGCTTACCATGACCCGGATGCAGGAGAGAAATCCATCGAGGCATGCGCTGATTTCTGGAAAAAGCCGGAGAAGGCAGATGCAACCAGAAATTTATCCGGACAGATTTTAAACAGAATTAAGACATATATGCCAAACTTAATCGGTGGTTCTGCGGATTTAGCTCCTTCCAATAAGACAAATATGTCGGATATGGGAGATTACAGCAAGGAGAACCCGGCTGGCAGAAACATGCATTTCGGAGTTCGGGAACTTGGAATGACAGCCATAGGAAACGGTATGATGCTTCACGGCGGACTTCGTACCTATGTGTCTACTTTCTTTGTTTTCAGTGATTATACAAAACCCATGGCACGTCTTTCTGCTTTAATGGGAGTACCGTTATCCTTCGTATTCACTCACGATAGCATCGGTGTTGGTGAAGATGGTCCTACTCATGAGCCAATTGAGCAGCTTGCCATGTTACGTGCATTGCCAAACTTCCATGTATTCCGTCCCTGTGATGAAACAGAGACAGAAGCAGCATGGTACTCTGCACTGACTTCCAAAAAGACTCCGACCGCTCTGGTTCTTACCAGACAGAATCTGACTCCTATGCCAGGAAGCAGCAAAGAGGCATTAAAGGGTGGCTATGTAATCGATGACTGTGAAGGAACACCAGATCTGATTCTGATTGCCAGCGGATCGGAAGTTGAATTGTCTGTAAAGGCAAAAGCTCTTATTCCTGAAAAGAAAGTCCGCGTAGTTTCCATGCCATGTATGGATTTATTTGAGGAGCAGAGCCAGGAGTACAAGGAATCTGTACTTCCAAAAGAAGTTAGAAAACGTGTGGCAGTGGAAGCATTAAGCGATTTCGGCTGGGGCAAATATGTAGGCCTTGACGGTGCTTATGTGACCATGACCGGATTCGGAGCAAGCGGTCCTGCTAATCTGTTATTTGACCATTTTGGATTTACGCCTGAGCATGTGGCAGAAGTGGCAAAATCCTTATAATTAAACTGCCTCTGTGGTACAAAAGCATAAAGGAGTGTATCTGGATATGGGAAAAAAGTGTGTTGGCATAGATGTGGGAGGAACATCTGTTAAGATCGGAATATTTGAAACAACAGGGGAACTTCTTCATAAGTGGGAGGTTGGTACCAGAACGGAAGAGAACGGAAGATACATTCTTGATGATGTGTCTGCTTCCATTCTGGAAACACTTAAAAAGCTTGAGCTCTCTCTTGATGAGATCAAAGGCATAGGAATGGGAGTTCCTGGACCGGTTATGCCGGATGGATATGTAGAAGTCTGCGTCAATTTAGGCTGGCGTGATTTATATCCGGGAAGAGAACTGAGCAGCAGGCTGGACGGAATTCCGGTGCTGTGCGGAAATGATGCCAATGTGGCTGCCCTGGGTGAGATGTGGCAGGGCGGTGGTAAGGGCTACGAAGACATCGTTATGGTCACCCTGGGCACAGGTGTGGGCGGAGGCGTAATCATAGGAGAGAAGATTATTGCCGGCAAGCACGGACTGGCAGGTGAAATCGGTCATATCCATATCCGGGATGAAGAGACAGAACATTGCAATTGCGGCGGCGTAGGCTGTGTAGAGCAGATTGCAAGTGCAACCGGTATTGCAAGGGAAGCGAGACGGAAGATGGCTTCTACGGATATTCCTTCTGCATTGCGGGAGTTCGGAGATAGCGTAACTGCGAAGGAAGTATTGGATGCGGCAAAGGCTGGAGATGAACTGGCAAAGACTGTGATCAATATCGTGGGTCATTATCTTGGTCTTGCACTGGCTCAGATTACCATGGTCATTGATCCGGAAGTATTTGTTATAGGCGGAGGCGTATCAAAGGCAGGACAATTTCTGATTGATGAGATTTACCGCCATTACGATGAATTTACCCCTATATCAAAAAGCAAGAGCAAAATCGTTCTTGCAACACTTGGCAACGATGCCGGTATTTTCGGCGCGGCAAGACTGATTCTTGACTGATGACCATTTATATATTTTTATTATAAATTAAATATGTCTATAAAAGACCTCATTTTCCAATTATCTGGGAATGAGGTCTTTTAAGATAAAAGTAGCTTCATACTATTATTGAATTCTTTTTGATAGATTAATGATTGACAGACCATAAAATAAAGTGGCTGTGAAGACCAGAATGAGGATACTGAGCCACCACGGGACAACAGAGTTACCAAAGTGGAAGGTAACTCCCATATACTCTTTAAATTCATTTAGATGATTTGCTGGTATTTCTGAAAATGAAGCCTCCATGGCCTCTTTCATAAGTACCTGGCGTAAGAGTGAAGCAGCGTGGGATACAGGAAATAATTTTATGACAAATTGTACGGATTTGGGCAGGGCTCCTATGGGGAGATAAATACCTGTTAAAAATCCAATTGTAGTCCCTATTATTGTGCTGGCAGTACTGAATGCGCTGTGGCTTTTGAAAAAGGAAACAATAAAACAGACAATAGAAGTATTTGTTGCTGTTGTGAAAATCACAAGTAATATGACTTTTAAAAGCCCAATAAACGTCATCCACTGCCCTCCACGTAATACTATATATATTTCAGATACAAAAACCGTAATAATCGATAATATTACACCTATTAAAAATGCACTGCCAATATATCCAATTGTAATCTGGCTGCTTTTAATTGGAGCAGAGTAAAAATCCTTGTTAATTTTACGGACTTTATCGTCAATCATAATGCCAAATGCACCCATAGTTGTTGTGATAGACGCGACTGCAAGAAGGCCTGCTAAAAGCCAGGTATTCATTAAATAATTGGTGCCTTTTATATTCTGCATGGAGTCATCCAGCCACACATCGCCTAAAAACACTGCGTATAATGCGATAATGATAAAAATAGCAAGCAGGGAAAATAATACTGCGCTTCTATCGCGAAAAAAGATTTTTAAGTTCCGCTTGATTAAAATATTCATTTCCTTAAATCCCTCCCCATAATACCAATAAAAGCATCATCCATAGTACCTTGTAGAACCTGAAAACTGCTGATGCAGGATTTGCATTTTTCCAATACAGGCAAGGCTTTCATAGTATCAGGCAGATTTATAATAAACTCACCTGCTGAAATGGTAAAATTAAGCTTAAAATCCAACAGGATCTGACGTAATGCGTATTCATTTGATACGGAAAGCCTTAAACAATCGGTGGCATACTTTGATTTTAATTCAACAGGCGTCCCCTTTGCTGCGATTTCTCCGTGGTCCAGTACAATTACATAGTCCGATTCGGCAGCTTCTTCCATGTAGTGGGTTGTAAGAAATACTGTCATTCCTGTTTTTTTCTGAAGCAGTTTAATTGAATTCCAAATGCTTTTTCGTGTTTGCGGATCCAGGCCGGTTGTGGGTTCATCGAGAAAAAGGATTTTAGGTGTATTAATCAGTGCCCGACCAATATCCGCTCTTCGCCGCTGTCCTCCTGAAAGCTTACAATAGGGTTGATCAATAAATTCATTTAATTCGGTTATCTGAGCAGCCTCGTAGACGGATTTCTGAATCAATGATCTGTCCGACTGATAGAATTCCGCCCTTATGAGGAGGTTTTCCCGTACAGTAAGCAACGGATCCAGTACGTTGTCCTGGAAAACCACACCAATTATACTTCTTATAGATTGTCTGTCATGGCAAAGATTAAGTCCGTCTATGGTAACTTCACCGCCGTCAAAATTCATTAATGTGCACAAGATGTCAATGGTCGTTGATTTACCGGCACCGTTACTACCTAGAAATGAAAAAAGTTTTCCTCGCTCAACATAAAAATTAATATTATTCACAGCACATAGATTTGAGTAATTTTTTTGTAAATTTGATACTTCAATAATTTTATCCATTTTTAGTCACCTCTCTTGGTAATCACTGTACCAGAACAATGAAGTGCCGGCAATGGGTCTAAAGGTATGCTGTGAATAGTAAAAGGTAAGTTGTAAAAAAAAGATGGTAAGCTGTAAATAGCCTGCCATCTTTATCGTGATATTCTATTGTGAACGGTAACGCTCTCTAAGTCGATGATTTAGCTTGTCTGCTAATTTTTTATCTTGATATTTGCAAATTATATAAACCATAATATATACGAAAAGAAAAAGCAAAACGAATGTCAGCACTTCTTTGGTGTGGTTAATACTGATCCAGTCCCAAAGGCAGGCAAAATACAAAACTACGGATAAAAGTACTGGCAGGTGTATTGACTTACGAATGTACATCTGCTTTTTACTGAGTTCCTTGCTTGAGTAAAAAAGGAGATATGGAAGATCGCTGACAAAAGCCATCACTAGTATTCCGCCAATGTCATGCAGGGAAAAGCTGGCATCTGGATAAAATACCAGGCAAAATACGTACATAGAAGTAATAATCCCTGTTACTATAATGAAGAAGGAACGAAACATTGTTTTTATCAAATTTTCTATATTCATGCTGACGCCTCCTATATTCCGAGAATTCTCTTTAAATCGCTTACATACTGCCGGGAAATAATAACTTTTTCGTTATTGGAAAGAGTCGCTTCAAAGCGTCCGCTCAGCGCAGGACTTAGCGTTTTGATTTTACTTAAATTAAGCAGTATCGATTTTGATACCCGAAGAAAGTCACTTTTTAAAAGTAGGCTTTCTAATTCATATAATTTTTGTTTTGATTCAAGCACCTTATCTTTGCAATATAGGAAAGTTTTATTATCAACAACTTCAATGTAATAGATCTCTTTCGGTTGAAGACGGTGAATATTAGTTCCATCGTAAGCAATAAGTGCATCATGTAATTTAATCATAGCCAGTAGATGAATCAACTCGTCAGTCATCTCCCGGCATTTAATAATTATTTGGTCTTCTTCCCCGTCTTGTGATTCCTCAATGACAATTTTCAACTTATTTCACCTGCCTGCAGATTTAGAATATAATAATTTATTGTAGCATAAAGGCATTGGTATTACTATCGTAATTACAATAACACTCCATATAATGGAATTACTTTTGATTATCATTATTTGCCCTGAGAGGGAAATGTTCTCACCAAGAGCATGTTAACAGCAGTCATCGCTTATTTACAATTTACTAAATTATGATATAATGGGAATACTTCACAAAGAATAAAACCTTGTAAAATGAGGAGACCCCGGCTGCCAGGCAGTCGGGGCAATTATGAAAAATCTATGTGCAATTTGACTATTTAAGCGTTTTTGTTTGTTTGATTTCTATACAATTAGTATAAAAAATACATGTGAACACAATATGAACGCTGTGTAAACAGATTATGAAATAAAGGAGGAACGCATGGAAGAGAACCGTAGAAACAGGAAAACAATTGTAATTGGACATAAAAATCCGGATACAGATTCCATTTGTTCAGCTGTCTGTTATGCCAATTTAAAAAGGCTGCTGACAAAGGAAGACTATCAACCGGGAAGAGCTGGGCGGGTGAATGAAGAAACCCAGTTCGTACTTAATTATTTTGGAGTTGAGCCTCCGGAGCTGATTGAGAATGTAAAGACCCAGGTACTGGATATTGAGATAAGGGAGACCAGAGGGGTAAAGAAAAACCTTTCTTTGAAAAATGCCTGGAATTTAATGCAGGAGGCCAATGCTGTGACCATTCCTGCTGTGACTGACGATGGAATGCTAGAGGGGCTTATTACAGTAGGTGATATTGCCAAGTCCTATATGAATGTGTATGACAGCAGTATTTTATCAAAAGCCAATACCCAGTATGCCAACATTGTGGAGACTTTAGAAGGAAACATGGTGGTTGGTGATGTCAGCGATTATTTTAATAACGGAAAAGTTTTAATTGCTGCAGCCAATCCTGACATGATGGAATATTATATTGCCAAAGGTGATCTGGTTATTTTAGGAAACCGCTATGAATCCCAGCTGTGTGCCATTGAGATGGAAGCAGCCTGCATTATTGTCTGTGAAGGTGCTGCAGTATCCATGACCATAAAGAAGCTTGCCCAGGAGCGTGGGTGTGCAGTTATGACAACTCCGTATGATACTTACACAGCTGCCCGTCTGGTAAATCAGAGTATTCCCATCAGTTATTTTATGAAAACAGACGGACTGATTACCTTCGAGGTAGAGGATTATATTGACGATATTAAGGATGTAATGGCCAGCAAACGCCACCGCGATTTCCCTGTTCTTGATAAGAATGGAAAATACAAAGGTATGATATCCCGTAGAAACCTTCTTGGCGCCAAAGGAAAGCGTCTGATTCTGGTTGACCATAATGAGCGGTCCCAGGCAGTTGAGGGAATGGAAAGTGCTGAGGTGCTGGAGATTATCGATCACCACAGACTTGGAACTGTGGAAACCATAGCCCCGGTATTCTTCCGCAACCAGCCAGTTGGATGTACGGCTACGATTATATACCAGATGTATCAGGAAAATCACGTGGAGATAGAACCCAAGATTGCCGGTTTATTATGCAGCGCCATCATTTCCGACACGCTGCTGTTTCGGTCTCCTACCTGCACAGAGGCAGATAAGAGGGCGGCTCTTAATCTTGCAGACATTGCAGGGATTGAGGTGGAAAAATACGCTTCATCCATGTTTGCAGCAGGAAGCAATTTAAAAGGGAAAACAGACGGAGAGATCTTCTATCAGGACTTTAAGAAGTTTACATTTGGAAAGGTGAACTTTGGAGTAGGACAGATCAGCTCCTTAAACCCCAAGGAACTGGATGAATTAAAAGAGAGAATGCTTCCTTATATGAAAAAGGCCAGAGAGGAGCATGGGGTAGATATGATGTTCTTCATGCTGACCAATATCCTTACAGAATCCACGGTACTTCTTTGTGAGGGACAGGGTGCGAAACAACTGATTGCAACTGCATTCCGTGCAGAGGACTCCACAGACAGCAGTGAAGATCATCTGGTAAGTCTTCCTGGTGTTGTATCCAGGAAAAAGCAGTTGATTCCTGGTATTATGCTTGCAGTGCAAGAATAGAGGGAGGCAGGAATCATGAAAGATAAGAATAACAGAGAGTCCGGGCAGGCAAAGCCATCCGGCAAGATAGACTGGAAGCCTGGAAATATGCTTTATCCAGTACCTGCAGTTATGGTGAGCTGTATGCGGCAGGGAGAAAAGCCCAATATCATTACGATAGCCTGGGCCGGGACGATCTGTTCTTCTCCTGCCATGCTGTCCATTTCCATCAGGCGGGAGCGCTACTCCTATAATATTATTAAGGAAACCCGCGAGTTTGCTTTAAATCTGGTGACTGCCGATTTGGTACGGGCAGCAGATTACTGCGGTGTGAAATCTGGTAGGGACGTGGATAAATTTGCGGATATGAAATTAACCCCCTGTTCTTTAACAAATATAGGAGTGCCGGGAATCGCAGAAAGCCCGGTGATTCTCTCCTGTAAAGTTACAGAGATCAAGCCTCTTGGAAGTCATGATCTTTTTCTCGCTGAGGTAGTAGGCGTAACGGTAGACAACCGGTATATGGATGAGCAGAACAAATTTCATCTGAATCAGTCCAAACTGATTACTTATTCCCATGGAGAATATTTTGAGCTTGGAAAAAAGGTGGGCACTTTTGGCTATTCAGTAAGAAAATCGGATAAGAAGTCAAAGGACAGGAGGAAAAGGAAATGAGAAGAAACCAGAATCTTGACAACATTACCTTAATTGGAATGCCGGCCTCAGGAAAGAGTACAGTAGGAGTTCTTTTAGCAAAGCGCCTGGGCTATTCCTTTGTTGATGTGGATATCGTAATCCAGGAACAGGAGGGAAGGCTGTTAAAAGAGATCATTGCTGAGGAGGGACAAGAGGGCTTTCTTCATGTGGAGAACAGAGTGAATGCAGAGCTTTCCGTTCATAACAGTGTCATTGCCCCTGGTGGAAGTGTGATCTACGGAAAGGAAGCCATGGAACATCTTAAAAATATCAGTACAGTGGTTTATTTAAAACTTAGTTATGAAGCAGTAGAGGAACGGCTTGGTAATTTAACGGATCGTGGAGTTGTGCTGAAAGATGGAATGACACTAAAGGATTTGTACGAAGAGCGGATTCCTTATTATGAAAAGTACGCGGATATCACCGTTGATGAGACCGGAATTGATGCCGGCGGTATCGTTGATGTACTTAGAGGTATATTGGAAGAGCGTTTCGGATTGGAAACATAATGGAAACATAAAGGAATGAAAGCAAGACGTTGAATTGATAAGATTCTGCGTCTTATTTTATTTGTACCAGCATATTTATATAAAAAATGAGGTGATAATGTTAATATATTTAATTTATTAGTTTAAAATATTAAGTAAGTAATTCAAAAATTAACTTATTGATTTTATTATAAGCAATGGATATCGAAAACTATTGACAAATATATAAAAATATCATAAAGTTATAGAAAATTAAGACTAAGGCGTCTGAACAGAAAATAATTCTGCCAGATGCCTTTATTTTTTTAAAATTAATTGCATTGGGAGGTAATTAAATGAAGAAAGCCATGAAAAAAATGGTATCACTGGGAATCTCCGGACTAATGGTCTGGTCTTTGGCCGCTTGTGGCAATTCCAAACCTGCGGCTCCAGTCTCAGGCACAACCCAGGCTGCGGCGGAAACGAAGGCGGCGGAAGCGGCAAAAGGGAATGCATTAAACGTACATATCGATGTGGAGGTTGCTTCCATGGACCCCCAGATAGCGACAGATGGAACATCATTCGAAGTAATTGCGGATACAACGGATGGACTCTATGAACTGGATGCAGACGGGAAACCGGTTCCCGCATTGGCGGAGAGTGTGGATAAGAGCGCAGATGGGCTGACTCTTACCTATCATTTAAGGGATGCAAAGTGGTCTAATGGAACACCTGTTACAGCTAAGGATTTTGTATTTGCATGGAGAAGGGCAGTGAATCCTGTAACGGCAAGTGAATACGCTTTTATTGTTGGAATCGCGGGCATTAAGAACGCAGATGCAGTTTCTTCTGGTGAAAAACCAATAGAAGAACTGGGAGTAACTGCGGTTGATGATAAGACACTGAAAGTAGAACTTGACGTACCGGTGCCATTTTTTGAATCTTTAATGGCTTTCCCAACCTTCTATCCCGTAAATGAAGAATTTTTCACCAAGTGTGGAGATCAGTATGCAAGTACACCGGATACACTGCTGTCAAACGGACCATTTAAGATTACCGCCTATGAGCCGGCAGCAACTACTATTACTCTGGAGAAAAATCCGGATTACTGGGATGCAGGAAAGGTAAAACTTGATGGTATTAATTATCAGGTTATTAAGGATTCCCAGCAGGCAATGCTTGCATATCAGAATGGAGATCTGGACTTAGTTACACTTTCTGGTGAGCAGGTGGAACAGTTCCAGGCAGATCCTGAATTTAAAAATATTATGGCAGGATATTTATGGTATATGTCACCCAATACCAAAGTGGCAGGCCTTGAAAACCTTAATTTAAGAAAGGCATTGTCCCTTTGCTTTGACAAAGAGGCAGTTTGCAAAAATATTTTAAAAGATGGTTCAATTCCGGCATATTTTGCAGTACCAACCCTTCTTGCAACAGGTCCTGACGGAAAAGATTATAGAGAAGATGCAGGAAGCAACTACTTTAAGACAGATAAAGCGGAAGCTTTGAAATATTGGGAAGAGGCGAAAAAAGAACTGGGAGTTGAGAGCCTGACTTACACCATGATTGTGGAAGATACGGAATCTGCCATTAATGTGGCACAGTTCCTTCAGTCAGAGATTCAGACCACGCTTCCGGGAATCACCATTAACTTAGAGCAGATGCCTAAGAAAAACCGTGTAGAGCGGATGCAGGAAGGTACTTTTGAACTTGGTCTTACCCGTTGGGGACCGGACTATGCGGATCCTATGACTTATCTTGACATGTGGATTACCGACAGCCCCAACAACTATGGCTTCTGGTCAAATGCTGAATATGATTCCATTATCCAGTCTGCTAAGAAAGGGGATCTTGCACTTGATCCTGCAGCAAGATGGAAAGCATTAATTGGTGCAGAAAAGATTGTTTGTGACAATGCAGTGATTCTTCCGGTTTACCAGAAGGGAAATGCAGTAATGCAAAAAGCTGGTGTTGAAGGCGTGGAATTCCACTCCATCGCGATCAACCGTTATTTTAAGAATACGACTAAGAAATAAGACTTTGTAAGTTTTATATTCTGGCTGCCGGAGGGGTTACAGGTCCTGCCTGTTATTCCTCTGGCTGCTTAATTTGGGAGGGTAACGTTTGTGAAACGATATATTGTTAAGAGAATCTGCATTTCAGCAGCCACTTTGCTGGCTATCCTGCTTATATTATTTCTGATGCTGGAACTGATGCCGGGTTCCCCATTCAATGATGAGAAACTAACCCAGTCTCAGGTGGCGCTGTTAAATGCCAAGTACGGTCTGGATAAACCGGTATTCATACGGTTTTTAAATTATGTTAA
Organism: Paenibacillaceae bacterium; assembly: GCA_015057775.1. GTDB lineage: Bacteria > Bacillota > Clostridia > Lachnospirales > Lachnospiraceae > Lacrimispora. The sequence goes on from SVDT01000004.1 coordinate 18,043, forward strand.
GAACATGCTGTCCGGTGATTTTGGGGTATCCTATACCATTTCCAAGAATACGTCTATTACTACTCTTTTAGCAACCAGACTTCCTATTTCCATCAGAATCGGAGGGCAGGCAGTTTTACTTGGAACTGTGGTGGGACTGGTATTGGGACTCATAGCTGCTTTAAAGCATAATACGATTTTTGATACCATGACAACGGTCATTTCTGTTCTTGGAGTCAGTCTACCATCGTATGTATTTGCACTTGGACTGTCCTATACCCTTGGCTATCAGTTTAAATGGTTTCCTTTATTGTATCAGCAGCAGGAAGCGGTGAAATCTTCCGTTCTTCCTACCATCTCCTTAGCCATGTTTACAGTAGCAACCGTAGCCAGGTTTACCAGAACGGAAATGCTGGAGGTTCTGGGTTCCGATTATATGCTTCTTGCAGAAAGCAAAGGACTTCCGGGCTGGCGGCTCATACTGATTCATGGATTAAGAAATGCACTGATTCCCATTGTCACAGTTCTGGCGCCTCTTGTTGTCAGTCTGATGACCGGTTCTCTGGTGGTGGAAAAAATATTCTCCATTCCTGGAATCGGAAGTCTTCTGGTCACGGCCATTCAGTCCAATGATTATAATGTGATCGTAACTCTGGCATTTATATACAGTGCCATGTATATCGGAATCATGCTTGCTGTGGATATCTTATATGGTCTCATTGATCCACGGATCAGGCTGGCGAAGGAGGATGACTATGAGCAGTCATAACAGGGAATCAGTATCGTTTGAATTTAAGCCGGATGATTTTATTATGGCTGATAACCGCAGGATTGGAATTGACCGGGTTTATCCGGCACAGTCTTACTGGAAAGATGTTATATCTTCCTTTTTAAAAAATAAAGGAGCAGCAGCGGGTTTTATTGCTATAGTTTTTGTCATTTTTTTGGCAATTGCGGGCCCATATATGAATGGCTATACATACAATGAACAGATCATAGCAAACCAGAATCTTGCACCAAGAGTTCCGGTTCTGGAAAAGTGGGGAATTATGGATGGATCAGAGACCATGAACACCTCCACTGGTAAAGTAACAGTTAACCGGTATGTTGATCCGCAAAAGACTACCGGACTTGAAAATACTTATTACTGGTTTGGTACAGATGTACTGGGCAGGGATATATTTACCAGGACGTTTATGGGAACAAGAATCTCCCTTTACATTGCTTTGGTGGCGGTTCTTGTTGATATGTGCTTTGGTATGAGCTACGGTCTGATCAGCGGATATTTTGGGGGTGCAGTGGATAACGCCATGCAGCGGTTTGCGGAGATTTTAAATGGAATTCCAACCCTTGTCATTGTTACCCTTCTTATGCTGGTGTTAAGCCAGGGCTTGCAACCATTACTCTGGCACTTGCGATTACCGGCTGGATTGGTATGAACCGGGTCGCCAGAGCCCAGGTTTTAAAGCTGAAGGAGCAGGAGTTTATTCTTGCATCCAGAACACTTGGAGCGGGGGATTTCTATTTGATTTTTAAGGAAATACTTCCGAACATTTTTGGTCAGCTGATCATAATGTCCATGTTTTCCATACCAAACGCAATCTTTACGGAAGCATTTCTTGCATTTATCGGCCTGGGGGTTCCGGCACCGTTAGCTTCTCTTGGGTCACTGATCAGCGATGCGTTTAAGTCCTTCACAACCCATCCCTATATGATCATATCACCAGTGATCGTTCTGGCAGTTATTATGCTCAGCTTTAATATGCTGGCAGATGGACTGAGAGATGCGTTTGACCCGAAGATGAAAGAGATGTAGGAGGCAGATTATGAATAAAGATAAGGTTTTATCAATCAGAGATTTATCCATCTCGTTTCAGACCTCTGCCGGCGAAGTAAATGCCATCAGAGGAGTCAATCTGGATTTATATCAGGGGGAAACGCTGGCTATCGTAGGAGAATCGGGCTCCGGTAAATCAGTGACTGTAAAGGCAATTATGGGTATATTAAGCGGAAACGGAAAAGTAAAGAGCGGAACCATTGATTTTACCTCACGTAAGAGTGGGGAGGAGATAAAAGAAGAACTATTGTCTTTCAGTAAAAAAGAAATGCGCCGCCGGATTAATGGCCGACGGATCGCCATGGTATTTCAGGACCCTATGACTTCTTTAAATCCAACCATGCCAATTGGCAGTCAGATTATGGAAGGAATGCGTTATCACTATAAAACCAGTAAAAAAGAAGCATATGAAAAAGCGGTGAAACTTCTTGATCTGGTTGGGATTACAGAGCCGGAAAAGAGAATGAAAAGCTATCCCCATCAGCTTTCCGGAGGAATGAGGCAGAGAGTGGTAATTGCAATCGCCTTGTCCTGTGATCCTGAGATATTGATTTGTGATGAACCTACTACTGCTTTGGACGTGACCATTCAGGCTAAAATACTGGAACTGATTAAAGATATTCAGAAGAAAACAGGAATTTCTGTCATCTACATCACCCATGATTTGGGAGTAGTGGCGAAGGTGGCGGATTATGTTGCTGTGATGTATGCGGGGAAAGTGGTAGAAAAAGGGCTTTCTGAGGAGATCTTTTATGATCCCAGACACCCCTACACCTGGGGATTGTTGTCTGCCATGCCGGATTTAGATACCAATGACGAGGTGCTTTATACCATCCCCGGAAGTCCGTTCAATCTGTTAAATAAAACAGAGGGTGATGCATTTGCAGAGAGAAACCGGTTTGCATTAAATATTGATTACCGTATGGAACCGCCTATGTTCCAGGTCACGGAGACTCATTATGCGGCAACATGGCTTCTTCACGAAAACGCACCTGCTGTGTCAATGCCAGAGGCATTAAAGGAAAGAATTAAGAGAATAGGGGAGGAGGTGAATTTGCATGGAGGAGAATAGAAAACCGCTTTTGGAAGTGAAAGGTTTAAAGCAGCATTTTAAGCTTGGCAGGAAGTTTTCCATAAAAGCTGTTGATGGAGTTTCTTTTCAAATATACCCAGGAGAGACCTATGGTCTGGTGGGAGAGTCAGGAAGCGGAAAATCTACCATCGGAAGGTCTGTTATCCGTCTGTATGAGCCCACTTCTGGTGAGGTGTGGTTTCAGGGAACAAAAATTTCGGGAAAACTTTCCCCTCAGGATACAAAACATTTAAGAACTAACATGCAGATGATCTTTCAGGATCCCATGGCTTGTTTAAATCCCAGAAAAAAAATTCTGGATATTGTTGCTCAGGGACTTGATATTCACCACATGTACACAACCCTGCAGGAGAGAGAGGAAAAAGTATATCGGATTCTTGATATGGTGGGGCTTTCCAGGGAACATGCCAATCGTTATCCCCATCAATTCTCGGGAGGTCAGAGACAGCGGATCGGAATTGCAAGAGCGCTTATTATGGAACCGGAATTAATTATTGCAGATGAGGCAATTAGTGCATTGGATGTTTCCATTCAGGCCCAGGTTGTAAACTTGATGAAAGAGCTTCAAAAACAGACGAAGACAGCCATATTATTTATCGCTCATGATTTATCCATGGTAAAATATATTTCTGACAGGATTGGAGTTCTCCATTTGGGCCATTTGGTGGAAACGGGGACAACAGAAGAAATATTTTTAAGGCCGATCCATCCCTATACAAGATCTTTATTGTCCGCAATACCAAAACCGGATCCTGTTTCAGAACGGAGCCGGACGGCATTTACTTATGACCTAAAAGGAATGGGGATCGATTATCTGTCGGGGACGGAGCATCACGTAGAGGGTGAGCATTATGTTCTCGGAACAGATGATGAGGTGAAACGGTGGCTGACCGATGATTTCTTACAACAATAAAAAAAGAAGGTATGCACATTGACGGGCATACCTTCTTTTTCCTTCTTATCGCTTAATTTAATCTTTTAACTGAAACTGTTTCATCAGAGATTTAAGCATCTGAGCCTGACCGGCCATCTCTTCGCTTGCTGCAGCACTCTCTTCCGACGTGGCGGAATTCGTCTGAACTACGCTTGCAATCTGGTCAATGCCCTGTGTAACCTGGTTGACTGCAGTGGCCTGCTGTTCGGATGCAGTGGAAATCTGGTAAACAAGGTTGGCTACTGTCTGGGATGATAATACAATGCGATCCATGGATTCCTTTGTTTCTTTTGCAATGTGATTGCCGGATTCTATGGAAGCCAGTGCCCGTTCAATTAGTGCAGCCGTATTCTTGGAAGCTTCCTGACTCTTGTTGGCAAGATTTCGAACTTCGTCTGCGACTACGGCAAAGCCTTTGCCTGCATCACCTGCTCTTGCTGCTTCTACCGCTGCATTCAGCGCCAGGATATTGGTCTGGAAAGCAATGTCTTCAATGGTTTTTATAACCTTGCTGATTTCGGAAGATGCTTCGCTGATGGTATCCATTGCAGAATTTAAATGTTCCATTCGTGTTTTACCGAACTCTACCTCGGCAGAAGTCGTTTCAACCTGAGTATTTGTTTCTTTTGCATTCTCAGCATTCTGATTGATATTGCTTGAAATATCGTTGATTGTTGCTGCCAGCTCCTGAATGGAGGAAGCCTGTTCAGTTGCTCCCTGACTAAGCGCCTGAGCACTGCTTGCAACCTGTTCTGCACCGCTTGCAACCTGATCTGATGCCTGAGTGATTTTAATCATAACATCATTAAGGGAATCAGTCAGATCCTGAATGGAAATCTGAACATCCCGGAATTCACCTTTAAATTCTTCCGGATCGTGAGGAATATTAAAATCTCCATCCGCCATCCGCTGTGTGGTTACGGAAATATAATTCATATAGTAGGAAATCCGTTCCATCATGGTTCTCATGCTTTCGGCTAAATGTCCCAGTTCGTCGTTAGAAGTATACTCAACATGACAGTTTAAGTTACCCTGAGCCATCTTGTCAGCTACGTCTTTTAATTCATCAATGGGTTTTATAATACCGCGGGTGATATAGATTGCAATGAATATGGAGATTGCTATGGACCCGAGTATGATAATTATCATGATAATTATGAAGATATTAGTCTGCATTTCCAGCTGATGTGATTTAGCATTACCGTCATTTGATTTATTTGCCAGCATCGTATTGATGGTGTTGGCGATATCAGCTGCCAGAGGGGCTGCCTGGCTGCGGAAAGTGGACATGGCTTCCTGGGTGGATTTACCTGCAAGTTCTATGGTATTACTTCGAATACCTTCGTATTTGGTCATTTTTTCAACAAGTTGGTTGTAAAGTTCTTTCTCAGCGGGAGTCTTCATACGACTCTCTACCTGTTTCATCATCTTATTAATTGTATCAACCTGTGTGCTTAAGTTCTGTTTCTGTTTTTCTGTTTCAGATGCATCCTCTGAAAAGATTATGTATAAAACTGTTGCGCGATGTGCCTGAAATGCCTGCCCAAGGCTTCCGATATCTCCTTGCGCGAAACCATAATCCTGAAGTTCAGTACTATACTCCTGATTAACGGTGCGGATGAGCAGGATTCCTATGGTTCCTGCAAGACCAGAAAATAATACGACAATAAGAAATGTAAGTAATAACCGTTTTCCAACTTTTAACTTTTTCAGCATGTGTTTTCCCTTCTTTACCTCTGTTCTTCATATACCTTTATTCCATAAAAATCCTTAAACGCATTGTAAAATAATTCCGTTTATAACAACATTATATAACAATGGTAAGAATTAGTAATATCCAAAATATGGTATTATTGCAATATTATAATTGCTTTATTGACATTAGTCAAGAACAGTTAATGACAATAATTCCGCATAAGGTCCCCCCCGTTTTAGGGAAGTTTTAACGGTCTTTTCCCTGTGATATCAGAAACAGAATCAGGAGGTGTTTATTGGAATCATTGTTACATCGTTCCCATCCACTGATTCCTGACCGCAGATCTGTTGACTTAAAGCCGTAAACCGTATATGATTAGGCTCGGACTTCACATGATAACTTCTTTTGGTGAGGCAGGAAATTAATCTGTCTGCATATGAGGGGGAATATGATGAGACAAGAAGATAGAAAAAGAAATTTGCTTTTTATCGTAACAATTATTTTGATGTCAATCTATTTAATCTGGAGACTTGTATTTACGCTGCCTTATCATCAGGGCGCATTAAATATGATTTTTGGACTTCTTTTGTATACTGCGGAAGCAGTTACTGTCTTTACTACCTTTGAACTTTTTTACCAGAAAATGCGTATGAACCGGTATCATCTGGAATGCCCGGAAGTACCGGCGGAATATTATCCTGACGTAGATGTTTTTATCGCTACTCATAATGAACCTGCAGATATTTTGTACAAAACGGTAAATGCCTGCACATTTATGGAATATCCGGATAAGAATAAGGTTCACATCTATCTTTGCGACGATGGAAACAGAGAAGAGATTGCGAAATTGGCGGAAGAATTTCAGATTGGATATCTGGGACTTGCTGATAATAAACATGCAAAATCAGGAAACTTAAACCACGCTCTAAGCAGGACCAATTCCCCGTTAATCGCCACATTCGATGCGGATATGATACCACAGAGAACGTTTTTAATGAAAACAGTTCCTTATTTTCTGCTTTCCAGATTTAAGAAAGAAGATGGGGGCTGGAAGTTAAGAGCGGAAGGTGAGATAGATAAAAAATTCCGGATGGGCATAGTCCAGACCCCTCAAAGTTTTTATAATCCGGATTTATTTCAATTTAATCTCTATGCAGAAGGTAACATACCAAATGAACAGGACTTCTTTTCAAAAGAAGTGAACATTATGAGAAATTCTTCCAATGCAGTGGCCTATACCGGAAGCAATACGGTAATTTCAAGAGAAGCGCTGGAGGAAATCGGAGGCTTTCCTTATAACACCATAACTGAGGATTTTGAGACAAGTATACGTATTCAGAAAGCTGGTTATATCACTTATGCAACAGATGAGATTCAGGCAGCAGGACTGACAACGACTACAGTAAAATCCATGTTAAAACAGAGAGTTCGCTGGGCAAGAGGCGTGATTCAGAGCCTGCAGAATACAAAAGCTATCGTTACAAAGAAACTTTCACTGCCAGCAAGAATCACTTATTTAAACAGCTTTTTGTATTGGTGGTCATTTTTTAACCGTCTGATATTTATTCTTTCACCAATCCTGTTTGCCTTATTTGATTTTAAGATTGTAAACAGCGGATTTTGGGATGTAATTGTTTTCTGGCTTCCTGCTTATATTTTTTATAGCACTTCAATGCGGTATTTATCAGGCAATATTAGAAACCAGAGATGGAGTCAGGTCATTGACACGATCTTCATGCCATATTTGATTATTCCTGTGATACTTGAGACGCTTCATATTCATCAGAGAAAATTTAAGGTTACCAATAAGAAGAGAAATGTGAATGAATCACGGTTTGGCTATATTCTTTATGCGATTCCCCACATGATTCTTCTTATTTTATCAGCAGCAGCCATGATACGGTTTGTTAACGGAAAATATGGCTGGGCACTTTTATACAGCAGCGTCATTATATTCTGGATCGCATACAATATGGTCGCACTGTTTTATGCTATCTTTTTTATGCTTGGAAGACCCGCTTATAGAAAATCGGAACGTTTTATGGCAAATGAAAAAATAGTGGTGGAGTATAAGGGGCAGGAGTATGAGGCTGTCACTGTGGATTTATCTGAGAATGGAGTGGCATTTCGTATGGAAACACCGGTATATTTACCGGAGCAGGAAGTCATTCATTTTACTGTTATTTCCAACCATTATAAGGCCCGTCTTTGCGGGAATATAAAGTATGTGAAAAAGGATGAAGTTGAAGGGGGCTGGCGTTATTCAGCCTTAGTAGAACCGGAAGATGAAGGCAGCAGGCGTCAGTATATGCAGCTTATTTATGACAGGGTTCACAGTCTGCCAATGGAAATGAATCTTTGGATCACTGCTTACGACGATATGATAAGAAATATAAAAAAGAGGATTAGCAAAACATTTTACGATCAGAGAAAATTACCTCGGATACCGGTTAATAAGGAGATTGCTTTTTCCAATGGAGCGACCTGCAAAGTAGTTAATTTTAATTTCAATTATTTTTCTGTTCTGAATTTTGATGCAAATGGGAATGAGGAAGATCAGTTTGATTATAATACAGAGAAAGGAATCAAACTGACTTTAAAGAGAACAGGAAAATACCGGCAGCATTCGGTGGAAGAGCTGTTGGCAGTTACTAATATTGATGAACTGATTGAAAAAAATCAAATCGATAAAATCCTGTCTGATATTTCAAAAACGGACGAAGGTGAGAAATAAAAAATGTTATGGCTGCTTCAAAGTGGATTAATAATTTTGCTGATAGGTTCAATGACTGGTTATATGCTTTTTGCAAAGGAGTTACTTCAGCTTCAGAGTGAATTTATTCCTATTTTCGTTTTTTCCTCTCTGGCCTGCGGGGGTTATTTCGCGGGCCTTGCGGGGTATTTATACCCTGGAGCCGTGATTCTTCTGGCAGGGGGAGTTTTACTTGCGGGAATTTATGGGGTCAGAATTCTATTTAAGAAATATAAAATCCATGCAGAGATTACTTTATTTAAAAGTTTGTTTGTGATTGGCAGCCTGTTCTTTTTTTATCTGTTATACAAGAGCAGGCTGATTCACTATGACAATTTTTCTCACTGGGCAGTGGTTCTAAAGCAGATGTTAAGCACCAATGCATTTCCGGATGCTTCCTCTGCGCTCATCGATTTTAAAAATTATCCATTGGGAACTACTTCGTTTATCTATTTTATCTGCCGGTTTGCGGGGCACTCTGAGGCAGTAATGCTGATTGCTCAGGGACTTCTGATTTTTTCCTGTTTTTATGCTTTGTTTGGCGTTATAACCGAGAAAAAAAGGTTTTTACTCTATGCGTTTTTAGCGGCAGGCTGCTCTACACTTTCTGTGTTTAATATTACTATAAGAATCAGCAATCTGCTGGTTGATTTTTTGCTGCCAATTTTTACGTTGGTTTTATTTGCTGTTGTTGATCGTTATGAGAAACAATTGGTAAAGGCATGTTTTGTAATAGCGCCCGTTGCCGGGCTTTTAATGATTATTAAGAGTACTGGAACGATCTTTGCCGGGATTGGGTTTTGTTATCTTATATTTATATGGTTAAGAAACAGGGATAGAGATTTGGTTAAGAATGGATTTGCGGTACTTTTTTCCATTGGAGTGGCATTGATTCCCTGGTTATTATGGAGCTGGCATATGGCCGCGGCCTTCAAGGGAGTTGAAAATAAGTTTGATGTGACGCGGCAGGTGGATACCGTATTTGGTGGGAAAACTCAGGAGGAAGTCAGACAGATTGTTAGTCTGTTTATACGGTCGGTTTTTGATTTGAAAAGCAGACCGTTTATGGGGATTTTGGCGTTTAATCTGATGGCAGCAGGAGGCAGTATATTTGCCTGGGCAGTGTTGAAAAAGAACTGGAGACTATGGAAGGCTTTAATTGCACTGGATGTTGTAGTTATAATTTATTATGCTGGTATATTGGGTCTGTATATCTTCTCCATGCCTTCTGATGAGGCAATCAGGCTGGCGGGATTTGAACGTTATGCTTCCAGCATTGTGGTTCTTTTTGCGGGAGGTCTGGTTTTATGCGCAACCGGGGATCTGGAACGAACTTTTTATTATAGAATCGGACAGGTTTCGGATTTGATGGCTTTTAAAAGTGTGGATAGCAAGGATCGGTATCAGAAAGGGGTGATTGTCTGCATTGCATTAGCAGTTGTTCTTCTGATGTCGGAGTTTAATGGAATGAAGACAATACAGGAATCTTATACTTCTACATTGCCTTATAAGGTACGGCAGGTCACGGGAGATCGGTGGTATCAAGATGGGAAGTTGGATGAGAGCAGGTATTTGTTTTATGCAACGGATGCGGACGGACAGGTGACGGATTATTATCTGCAGTATATTGGGAAATACATGCTTTTTGCGCCTCATGTGGATGGCATCTGCGCTTTCTATGAAGATAATATGGACAATCTTCTGAGCGGGTATGATTACCTGGTGGTGGTGGAGAGTGATGTGGAGGTGCGGTATTTGCTTAAGAAGCATTATGGGGTAGCGGGGGAGGTTGGGGTTTATCGGGTTGAGAGAGATGGGGGGAAGGTATATCTGATCAATTTATTCTTATAAGACTGGTTATTGTGATGCTTAGTAAAATAAAATACAGTTCTACTTAAAAAAATTAAAGGATGGAAGGGGAATATATTAATAGATCTTTGGTAGTGGATTGCAATATATACAAGATTTTTAAAAAATTGCGTGTCTTCAAAATTGTGTCAACCTCCAAATGGTATAAGATACATTTACCAGTTTGGAGGTTTTTTGTAAAAATATATTCACCTTGGGCTGACCTTTAATGGCCAAACTAAAGCGTGTACATATTACCGAAGAAACAGTAATATTAGAGTAGGATATAGATAAAGAATAATGATAAATATACTAAAATCATTATTTTAAATCAGCAAAATTAATTTGCTTTATAACTATAGCTCTGATTAATAATAACCAGTAACCAATAAATTATATGTACCTACTGAACACACTGGTATTATTAAACTGTTACTCGTTAATGTACTTCTTACTGAAAATTTGGCTGGGCTGTTTTTGGCTGACACTATAAACTGTCCATAATTTGTATATACACTACTATCCCCTCCTTCTAAATGGAGAAATGCAGTAATACAGGTGGGTGTAAATCCCGGATTAATCTCTATATAATGTAAACTTCCTGGGAAGTCACCAGTAAAGTAGCTTATTGAACTACTAGAATTAATTGTCATATTAATTACGCCATATTTCCTAACTGCAGGTACAGTAATATTCCCTGTCATATATCTCCCTGAACAAGAAATTATCAGCGGAGTACTTCCCGGAGTAATCGTCTGGCCTCCCATGGAAGCTATACTTCCGTTAACCTTATTTCCGTTTACCCATGCAGTCTGACCACTGAGTAAATGATTTGCAGAAGCTGTTCCTGGTGTCTGACTCGCTAAACTATTCGCACACACCGAGAAATCTTGTTCATGATACCCCTTTTTAACAAGAAAAGAACTTCCCGCATTAATGCTTTGATTTCCAGTAGCCCCGTTATCTGTGATTGAACCAGTACCAATTTCATCGTTTGTATCTGCTCCTACATATGTTTTTCCACTTAATACATTGTCTTTAGTAGCAGTCATTTCATCGGAACCAATTCCGCCACCACCACAAATATTTGTTACACCACATTTAGCCATTTTTCCTCACCACCTCTATTTCTCTAATATTTAATGTACTTTTAGGCAATTTACTAGCCTGCAGAACAATATTGCCTGCACCTGATTCATCCTTTACAACAATAAAAGCCTTTGCAGCTGTCACCATGCTGTCGGAACTAAAGTAAACATTAACCTTATCATTTTTCTCAATTTTATCCGAATTAAAAGTATAGGTAAGATCACTATCCCATGCCGTAACTGGGATAGATAAATTGGTAGCAATGGATACACCCGTCAGATAATCTGATTTTTCCGCAGAATAAGAATTCAGCTTTTTTTGGTCTTCAGCCGGACTGTCATTTATGCCAACAGTTTTCTGTGCGACATCTTGTATCATTGCATCCACTTCCTCTTTAAAAAACTTTTGAGTTGCTTTTACTCCATCGAGTAAGGTGTTAAATTTGTCTGCATTAAATAAAGACTTAGTCAGATTAGGATACTTTTCCTTTATAGCAGCCATAGCATCCACATCATTGTTAATCCAAGCCTCATTATATTGCTCAATAGCCGGACGCATTGTTGCAGATACGTCCTGCATGCTGGGCAAGTCGCAGATTTTTTCCGGAAAACTGCTGTGAGGATATTCTGAATAACTCATTTTAAAAACCCCTTTCATTTACTTTTATGAACATAAGAAAAGCTCTCCAGAAAACGATAGAGAGTAATGCTCATTGTCCCTTCGCCTGTGGACCAGCTTATGTTTTTGACTATGTATTGACTGGTTACATGATTGTATCTGGGTGTATATTCAACTTTTGTATTAACCTCAAGCCAGGGGATTACCAGTGAAGTCAGCTGTATGGTGTCCTTCATGGCAGTGGACTGGTAGGTCAGGTATTGTGCCTGATTATAACAGGCGGCATCGTCACTTAGGGTATTGTAGTCCAGGGATTGGGGGATTTCGTAACCTAAGTTTGTTACCGAAAAAGGGCAGTCCTTGGATCTCTCAACGTATTTGCCATAGCACTGAAATTGTCCTAGTAAGAAAAGCGCTCCCGGGACGGTATCTAAATTAGTAAGTCTTCGATAACGAAAGACATAGACAGTATCTTTTTTCAAAACGCCCGCTTTTAACAAATTACCATCCCCATCGTAAATAGGAATAGCGGGAGAAAATCCGTTTATAGTAAACATAGGGGCATCAGTATGATCTGCAGTAACTTTAAATGCAAGTTGTGTAAGATTATCAACATCCTGCCAAGAACTTAAGGAATCAAAATGTACATCATAAACCTGATTCATATAAGTTGAGGTACCCGCATACCGATCCTTCGACTCTAATTCAAGCACCTTTCCCCATACCTCAGTTACATTGTAAATCTCATCGAATTTCACATCGGTATCTTCGCTTATAATAAGATTTCCAAGCAGCGAGTCATTAATTGTAACTGGTTCATCCAGGCAGGTAGGTATCTTTCTCCAGACAAATGTTCCATCTGCATCAAAATAAAATTCCCAGGAATCATAAAGATCCCGAATCTTAGTCCAGATATCTGCGTAGGTTGATCCAGTCTCGAAAGTCAGGTCATAGGGAACTGGTTTTCTTATATCTTCAATAATGTAGTTTTCAATTCCTGCCTCTTTTACAATTGCAAGGACAGAGGAACGAATATCCTCTCCGGCAGGAATGGTAATAGACTGGGACGCAAAAGCAGGCGGATTGTTAGAAGAACCATAGCCCGCAAGATGTCCGTTTAATGTTCCGTCATATAGAGCCATTAAATCAGCGCAGGTGACAAAAAGTCTTTTTTCCTGTAAAGAAAAAGTATACTTCATGCTCACATAGCAAAAGATTCCAAGAAGATACCATGTGATTTCACCAGTGCGCAGCGATTTAATGCCATAGTAGATCCGAACCCGTTTGTCCATCCAAATTTTCTTATCCTTTCCAATGGCAAAGGAAGAATTTAATACAATTAAATCAAAGCTGTAACTCCTCCGTTGAATGGATTCATTATCCTGACTATAATTGTCTGAAATGATCTGGCCCTCCAAAGAGTCCAGAATTTTATAGGAGGAGTTAAGCAGCTCTGCTTTCAGGAAGATCTCCTGTGTTCCCTGTTTTAAGAGGCTGATATCAGATTGTGTTACTTGATAATTCATGGGTTCACCTACCTGTCAATGTCAGCTTTAATAAAGCCGTTGTCGTATAAATCGCCGGGGTCATAAGCACTGCCGCATTCTGCAACACTGAACTTGGTAATTACGTGTTCATAATGGTCGGACTCTTCAGAAATATCACCGCTGGTGACAGCCACCATATAGATATTTCCAAGATAATCCTTCAGAATTTTGGGTTTGCCATTTGTGAGAAAATCGTAAATTCCATTTCTATAATCCCAGGAGGTGTGTGTCTGCCAGCCATCTTTTGTTAATTCAATAAAGGTACAGGAAACATCTCCCGCATAATAACGGACACGCCCGCCTTTTAATATCACTGGTTTTTCACGTCCCAATAGCTCAATCAGGCTTGTTTTTTGGGTCAGCTTCTTTTCAAAGCCTGTGTCCAGGATCATCGGGTAGGATATATCCTTTTCACAGATAAAGTAGGAGTCAAAGAATGATTCAATCCGATTTGTAATATAACTGTTTTCACCGCCTGAAATAACTGGTACATAGGCATATTCTACAGTGCCCACGGGTTCATAATAATCCATTAACTCAATTTTAAAATCATCATTAGAGGTAATGGATTTTTCATAAATGGTTTTGAATTTTTTATCGCCCTTAACTTTCTTTTTAATCCGTATAGATTCCACAATACTTTCCGTGAAACTGACGTTTCCACCATATAGGTTGTCCTGGAACAAAGCGTGTAATCGGGTATCAAATCCCCATATGGCAGGAATTTTAAAATCTGTTTCTGTCATAGGGGTCAGGTTTACAGTGGAGTAAATTTCGTCAAACACTGCATTTGCAATGGTTAAGTCAGTCACATCTGAAGAGGATGCAAAGGAGGAGGTCAAAGATTCTTTACTTGAAGCAAATGAACTACCTAAAAACATTGGATCACCGCCTTTCTGCCTGGTTCACCACACTGGCATTTATTTCATATGCATTGCCAATCCGGTTTAGGTGAAGTAAAAATTGTTGGTTTGTATCAGGGAAAGTTACATAGTTACTGAACAGAATATATTTGATTCCTGAAGTTTCTGCCTGGAGTTCAAAAAATGCTTTCTCTCCATTGGAATCAGATAAAGTACCTTCCCGGTAAAATATGTTTACATTGGATTTTCCACCATCTGTAAAACGAATAATTCTTGCGTTACGGTCGGGCTTGTAAAAAAGAAACGCCTTGGTGAAATCACCTTTTACTTCAAAACCAATATCATAAGTGACTGAGTTGCCTCTTAAATCTGCAAACTCATGGTCAATATAGGTGACTTCCTTTTCCGGTATGCCAACGGTTGAAGTGATATTGCTTTTTATTTCAATGGCACCAAGCTCTGCCCGGTTATTTAACTCAAGCGGATTAAATATCTGGGCTTCTGTGTAGGATACGGTAAACAGAATGTAGCCGGTGTCTAATGTCATGTTATGGAGAGTCTTACCAGTAGCCCGTATGTAATATTGTTTTGCATTTTCAAGACCGGAAATCAGATAAGTAAGATTATCGGTTTTATACAGGTTACCAGAAGTCGAAAGTTCTGTTTTTTGATAGGTATAAAGGGTAATGGAATAATAATCTAAAAGTTCGTTCTCAGCTTGGTTATAGGTTAGCTCTGTCTGATAGGCTGATGTTTTTATAACATCTCCAGGTTTAATGGATAAGTGAAACTTGGGAGTCTGATAACAGTAAAAAGGGGTACCAATGTTTGAAAAGCTGGATTCTACTCCATCGACATCGATTACCGATAGATAGGCAATATAGTACCCCCCATTATTTAAAGTTGAATCAGGCGGCAGAAGATAGCTCTGCTTCATGGTGCTTATGGTCTGGTCATATACTACGTCCCCTGTTGAATTATCCTTAATCAAACAGCGGACCTTAAATATCTGATTTCCCTGCCATGTAAAGTTGATATTAGTTCCTATGGAGGAATCAAAAGGTTCTATTGGGTGAATAATTGCATGCATATTAAACTCCTTTTCTTTGAATGCATATGCTGTATTTTATTTAAATTCCGACATCTGGATATATAAGGAATTCCAATCATTGCAGGGGGCGCATACCCACACAGCATCATTGAGATTAACCTGTGTATTGCATCGGGCTGTATAAGTTTTGTTTTTATAAGAAATAATACATTTTCCATCTTTTGCAGCGCCGTTGACCAGTGCGCGAAATGTCCGGTCAAACTTAAGATTTTCCGATGCCGAGTTAATGAGATAATTCATATCTTCGGCTAGTTTTTTATAAACGTCCTGTAGATTTATTGGTATCACCATCCTTTCCTGATTTTACAGCATTAGCGCTTTCCGGTTTGCTGTATGATAGCACTTTTTAATCCTCCGTTAAGAATTCCTTTTGCCAGTTCGTTTGGATCACTGCATTCATTAATACGAATATCTCCAAATTCAAAATTTGTAATTGTCTGACCTGGTTTAGCACCAGCGTCAGTAATATATGAACCGGTTCCAGGAGTGAAATTCCAGGCATGCTCCAGATTGGATAAGAGCATATCCTGTTGTTCTGTGTTAAATACAGCTTCATTTCTGTGTAAAATAGAAGCAAATTCATGGGAATCCAACGGCTTCAGACCTAAGAGTTTCATCTTGGTTTCTCTTGCAGATACAGAGGTTGCCCCGATCAGTCCTTTGGAAATTCCAGCTTTATGTGTATCACCAGGTCCACCACTTACATAATCGCCTCCCATATACGGTTCACCGCTTGATTGCCCGGAATTATCATCATTATTATTGTCTGAAGATGACTCTAAGTTATCCCGTACATCTTTTAAAACGCTTAGCATGGAAGCAACATTATCTGTCAGCTGTTGCCAGCTTGAAGTATATTCTGATATGGTTCCGTAATTTTTGTTATACTGCTCCAATGATTTTAAGAGTTCAGAGGCGGAGTCTTGTATCCCCTGTCGGAATCCGGCTAGAATACTTGATCCATCTGCATTTGTACCCTTTATGGATGCGTAGTAATCATACAGATTTTGCAGATTTTCTGATGAGGACATCTTCTGGTTCAGCTGGGACAGTAAATTGTTAATTCCAGTTAATGCCTGATTGTAGGTTAATGTACCTTCTTTGTAGGCGGTTGTATAGTTTTCCAAAAGGGCATAAATTTTCTCTGTACTTTCAATCTGCTCTTTATAAGCACTAATCTGCCGTGTAATTCCGGTATAAAGTCCATTTATATTTTGGAAGAGGCTATCATCTTTCCCGGAGAGTATTTTATCCTTCCAGCCAGTGCCAAGAATTTCATCGGCTTTGGCATCATTTTGAGACTGTGTAATTTTTGCGTTAATCTCAGACCATTTATCCGATATTTTTTGTAGTGATTCTATTTGACTCTGATAGTTATCATTTAAACCATCCAAAGTCTCCTGAAGGGAATTAATCTGAGATTGAATTTCATTGGTCTCTATTTCAAATTTGGCATCCTGTACAGCTTCTTTAGCAGCCCGCAGCTTATCCGCATCCTGTTCATAGACAACTTCTCCGTTACGGATTACTTTCTCTGTTGCCTGCTGATTTGCTTTTTGCAGATCATAGAGAGATTGCTCGTATTTTTGCTGCAGTTTAAGTTTATCATTTTGTTTATTTAGTAAATCTAATTTATCCTGCAGTGATTTTTTAGATGCTTCATATTCTTCGTTTACCGCATCTTTTTGTTTGTTTATGGACGTTATTTGTTCATTGATAGCTCCGGTTACAGCATTGATCGCAGTATCATAATCGCTTCTCAAGGCTTCCAGGCCGTCAGAAATTTTTTGCAGATCAGAAGATGCAGCGGATAGTTTATCTAAGGGCATTTTCAGCAGTTCTTCGTTCCATTTATGGAGATTTTGTACCATGGAAGACATTTCTGAATTCACGTTCTGCAGCTTGCTGTAAAGCTCATTCCAGTTGTCGGACCCTGCGTCATAATGGTTCATAGCCCTTTCAATTAAGTCTGCCTGTTCCCCCAACTGATCAGTGAGTGTCAGTCCGTTTGAAATAAGCTCCTGGTAATATCCGGAGTCCGCTTTTTTGCCGGAAGCTTCCATTTCGCCAAACCAGTTTTCCATTGCAGACTGAACATCCTTATACATATTGCCCACAGTTTCCAGGCGCTCAATTGGCAGCTTTAGGAGTTGGAAGTTATATTCTTCCTGCGCCTTTTTTAAGTCATACAAAGATGACTCGGATTTGTTTATTTCATCTTTCAGCTTGAGATAGGATTCTGAGTTTTCTGAATTCAGACCCTGGTTCAGTATGTCCTGTAATTCTTTTCGTTTATTGGCAAGAATTTCATTCGTAACAAGCTCTTCCTGACCGGATAAATGAATCAGCTTTTTATAGAGGGAAGAATCTACTACTTCGCCGGATGATTTAATGTAAGCAATTTGTTTTTCAATGAGGGAGCTGGAATTTCGAATCTGTTCATTCTCTGCCTCCAGTGCCGATGAACGATTTTCGTAGCTGGCCATAAAATCTTCGGTATAGGCTTTATTCAGATCGTTCACTTTATTTTTCGATGCGGTAAGTTTGTCATAGGCAGAAATAGCGTTGTTAATTAGTTCTGCTTCTTTTCCGGAAAACTGCTCGACTGATAAACTTCCGTTTTCAATTTTATATCTATAATCAGGGTTTACAGCAGATACGGTATCTTCATACTGCTTTTGGTATTGCGCTGTAATTTCCTTTTGCCTTTCCAGCGAGAGCTTGTCTGCATCAACCAGCTGATCAAGAAGACTTTGTCTGGAAGCGGACCAGCTTCCGCCCTGTATGGTTTTATAGAATTCCTCCATGGACAAACCGGACTTCTCAGCCATTTCCTTCAGCTCATTTAACTGCTCGATGGAAGGTGTAGTTGTAGAATTAAGTATATCCTTCGCGTGGTTGAAATCTTGCTGGGAAACACCAAGGTAGTCAATATTGCTGTCTGATGCCGCATCTTTTAATCGGCTTCGGGCCTCGTCCAGAAGTTTTTCTTCTCGTTCGATCCAGTTGATTTCCTGAGGCTGCGCCGAAACAGTATTACTACTGACAGTGTTCTTTTTTGGCAATGTTAATGGTATTTTTGGAGGTGTTATTAAATCTTCAGCTGCTTGGCTTACTCGTTCAGAATTTTCATTGTACTGATTTGCGTTCTCTTCTAATTTTTTATATTTCTCTTTAGAAATATATTTTTTATTTTCTTCGTTAACGGAAAACTTATTGTCGTCGGTTGGCTTATAAACATCATTGAACATCTGTTCTTTTGTTGTTTCATTCCAGTTGGAGATACCCATAATTTCATAAAACTCGTTCTTAAAATTACTTTTCATTCCCTTTTTTGCATCAACCAGAGAATTCCAGTTCTTTAGATCATCTCCATATGCTTTAGCCAAATCTGTAAACAAAGCCTGATTACGTTCACGAACAGTTGCAAAAAATGTCTCATCATTTTCTAATTTTAATAATATGTTTATACGATAATTTTCAGCGTCATTATTATAAGAGTCCTGAAGCTTATTCATCAGATCTTCAAAAGGAAGTGCTCCTTGATAAAATTCCATGACAGCACTGGTCAAATCAGGAAATTTTTGTGAAATGGCTTTTAATGAATTAGAACCGATTTTACCTGTTTCATTGAATTCTTGATTAACAGACCCTATAAGCTGTGCGGTATTCTCCATTTCAGATACTAAATCGGAACTTGTGACATAGTCTTTTGAAAAATCTTTTAAGTTTTTAACAGCATTCTCTGCACTGACTCCTGTTTTAAGCATAATATTATTTAAGTCATCAAATGAAGAAATGGTATTTTGGTTCAACTCACCAGAGTTTAAGAAGTTTATATATTCTTCAAGTTTTCCAGCACTTAGCCTGGATAATGCGTTTGTAAAATTTTCATTTTTTTGTTTTCCGATTTCTTCTTCAAATTCTGAATAGAAGGCAGTAATAAAATCTGCTGGTAACATGTCACTTTTTACTAACAAATTTGCTTTTATATCTGCGGTTGTAAGCCCTCCTGCCGCAGCCTCATTAATTAATTTATCAATTTGTGATTTATCTGCATCTAAATCAAGACTTACCTTTAACGGAACTGCAGGCTCAGATGAACCAAATTCCCGAGTAAAATCTTCCAAGCTGCGTTGAGCCTGATTAATTAAATCTTTATTTTTAACAGGATCAAGTACAGCCAGGTTTTGTTGTATTTCAGGCACAGAATCTTTTATATTACTTTTAAGTTTATTTAACTGTGCTTCAATGTCGGATTTTTCCATTTGAAGGGAACCCAGTTTTTTATTATCATCAAAAGTTTTCTTTTCTTTATTTTCAAGCTGTGATTTTTGGTTTACTACGTCTTCATACAAGTGTTTTAATTCCTGATAATCTGCTAGTTCATCCTTTAGCCTGTCTAAAGGAGTTGAATGTTTAGTCCTCATATTTGGTGTTTCGTAAGATTCCGTATCATCAAAATATCGATCATCCATCCCTTTGAACTTCTTATAACCCTGTGTAGATTTAAAATAATCTTCTGATTTGTCATTTGCGTCATCTGCCGCGATATTTTCAAGAGCACTCTTTATTTTGAGCTGATCTTTTAACCCTTCGTTAGCTGCTGTCAGATTTTTTAATTCATTCTGCTCTACAAGAGTAAGACTGTCTTTGGATTTTAGTTCATTAATTCGCTGGGCTGTAGTTTGTAGCTTGTTATTAAGACCATCAACCTCAGCTTTAATGTCTGCCAGTTTCTGTTGGGCATTGGCAGCGGCTTCTGCAGCAATATCTGTTTGGTGCTGCTGATCATATATGGCTTTTCCAAGGGCTTCAATTCCCATTGTAACTAATTGCATACCAATGGCGGAAACTGTTGAAAATGCAAGATTTAGCAAAATAGTTTTCTTTCTTAAAAGGTCTGTCTGTATTCCAGCTTTATATAAATATTTTTGATATCCTGCCAATGAAGCAGGAGCCTTTTCTGTACAGGTTCCAATGTAATTTCTTAAATTTTCATGATTATTTGCAATTGAAGCGGAAAGGGAATTAAAGCCGTACTCTCCTTTAATTAGCTTTTCTTCCAGCTCATCTACTGATTTTGATATATCCTTAAAATCTGATGCAGAACTCATTAATCCCTTTAAATCAAAGGCATTAGATGCTGATTTTGTTTTGTTAACAGGGGTATTGCCATTCTTAGCGGTGACCTTTAAATCTACGGTTGCGGTTAAGGCCGGAGAAGAACTGATTTCTGCAATCTTTTGAGGAATTTGGTTTAAATACTCAAAAAGGGTTTCAACGCTTAAAAGGGTTTCAAATAAAAAAGTACTTCCACTACTTAAATCCGGGTTCATCAGGGAGTGGACAAAGCCGTCCCATGCATTTTGCATGGAGACCAGCCGATTACCCCAGGAAATGGTGCTCTTTTCAAAAAGGCTGTCCATTGATTGGAAAACCTGTATCAGCTGATCTTCCTGGCCGGATATGGAAACCTGACTGTTTTTTAATACCTCAAGAACACCTTCTAAATATTCCTTAATACTTTTACCATAGGTACCGGCCGCCTGAAGAGATGCTTCACTTAACTTTTGGACATCATTCGAAGCAATACCACTAAGATCAGATATTTCATTAAATAATAAAGAGATTTCCCGGGAGGTTTTCACTGCCTGTCTGAATTTCATAATTCCAGACACAACCAGTTCCAGCGAAGCCGTAACCAGAGATATATTCTTCTGAACATTACTGAGATCCATATGAATTTGATCTTGTTTCATTTCTAATTTTGGTAAGGTTACATAACGCTCCAATGTGTCCGTAACATTTTGAGCCATTTTTCTTGCTGCAAGTTTAATTCCCAGATTGTTGATTTTTATATCTTTGAGCGAAACCTTCCGCAGTGAATCATTTATTTCTTTGTTGATGCTACGGACGTCAACGGTAGTTTTCAATTTAAATGCTTTTACATTGTTTTCCAAATCCTGTATGGAAGCGTTTATGCTATTTTTACTTTCGCCCTTAGAAAGAGCTGCCATCAGGCGAAGTCGACTGATGGTCTTTTCTAATGCTTTTATATCCTGATTGATTTGCTTTGTACTTTTTTCTTTTTCCAAAGCTGCGGTTAGTTTAATCATAGAATCATTGTCTGCCATATGTTATCCTCTTAATAGGTAGGTGGGAGATTAGGGGTTACTCACATATCAGATACATTTATTTTTCTGCCAGCGTTTATAAACCAGTTCGCTTTTTGCCTTATGAAACCAGGCAACGATTTTTCCTTCCTGCTTTTCTGATTCCCAGATAAATTCCGGCTGCAGGCCGTTGGAACAGTAAAATATAATTTGCCGCAGGGAAGATATGGGAATAAGAGAATCTTCACCGTATACGGACTTTGCTTCTTCCAAAGAATATAATTTCAAAATACATTCTCCTTTTTAACAAGAAAATAAAAAAACAGGGAATAACGATTGTATGGTACGTCGTTATTCCCTGAGTGTTATATTTAACACAAACTACAATCGTTTACATTCAAAACTTATGCCTCAGCCTCTGCGTACTCAACCATGTCGGCTACATTGCCATCCTTATCTTCCAGGCATGCAAATTCAATCTTAACAGTTGCAGCATCTCCGCTGGAAGAAAAGCTTAAATCCAATGCCTTTTTCGGCTTGCATTTGTAAGCAGTAATCACATAAGGAGTAATTACTCCGTTTTCATCCTTTTCTACGGTTTTCATGGTGATGTAATAGTCCTGAGGGTTTTTCTTGTTATTAAAGCTGATTTTCTGAACTCCGGATTCCTTCACGGTTAGATATCCAACTTCATAAGACTGGCCAACTACCAGTTCAGCTGGCGTTGCTGCTGTAAATTTAGTCTCCTCTGCAACACCCTTAATAGATTTACCACTAAAGTCGCCTTTTCCATAAACAAATACAGAAGTGGATTTTACCCCTGATGGGAGAGAAAGTTCGCCGGCAACTGTGCAGGCAATGGTTTTCTTTTCTGCAACTACTGCAGTGGTATCAATGGTGCCATCAGATAATAAAGCATAGAGTTTAAATGGTTTTACCTGCGCCTCTACAGTCATGGTTCCATCCATAGGATTTGAGAATGCGATTTTCTTAGCACCCTTGCTTGTGGCGTATGTTTCATCAGCTGTGAAACCAAAGGTAGTTACATTGGCATCCTCAAAGAAAAGATAAGGAGCCAGTGTTTTCAAAACGCGGATATCCACGTCGCAGCAAGTCCTGTTAGCTTTGTTAATGTTTGTCATTTTAAATTCCTCCTGATTTTTAAATTATAAAAAAAGACCAGCGTTTTGCAGGTCTAATTTTCCTTAAATAAATTTTTGTACCACTGGGATGCGTCAAACTGCTTCTTTTCATCCCCCCAGGCAGCAACTGTCATGGATTGTATATCGTAGAAACTGTTGACTTGAAGCCGTTTAAACTGGTCATATAGCTGATAGACTGTAATGCCCCATATATTATTAATATTAAGTGAGGGATGCCTGGCAGAAACTGCCGAAATAATATTGGGCAGATCCATATTTTTATCTGTCTTAATTCCTGATCTGTTATTTTTCTGAGCCTGCAATGCCCGATAGTAAAGGGTTTTGGCCAGTTCATTTTTAAATACAGGTTTCTCTGTCTCTGATTCTTTAGTTGAGACTCCATTTCTTTGAAGAATTAAATCTGCTATTTCTGGGTAGGCGGCTTTGGAAATAAAGCAGACTGAGCTTTCCCCATCTTCCTGATAAAAACCTTGCTTTTCCGAAGAGTAAGTAAGGCGGAAACCTGAGAAAAAGGATAACGCCTGTTCCAGACTGAAGACAAGAATCGGATCAAAAATAATAATATCCAAAAGCTGCAACGAATCTTTTTCATCCTCTGGAAATGATTCATACTGCGTACGCATTCTTCTAAAAGCCTGTTTTTCTTTTTCAGAGTAATTAGAAAAGTAATGGAACTGTTCATGATCAATTCCGTAAAAATATGATTCTTTATCCAGCATCAGGGCTGCCAAATAGGATTGATATACAGGAAATGTAATTTCTGATACTTCTTTCAGCAGTGGAGACCGAATATGTAGGCCGTTTTGCAGAATCAAAGGGTCCGTGCCCAGTAGCGTTCCATAATCCAGCTTCATTGGATTACCTCCTTTCGTAGATTCAAATTGTATGCAAACGGCAGTCTGACAGCTTAAAGCTATCAGACCACCGGTAACAAGGAGTGTATGAGAAAGGGAATTTCAATTATTACCTTTCCATATTAGTAAAATTACAATCGAACATACGTTTGTATTTTTCCCTTGTATTATCAGGGTTCTCAAGTCCCTTATGATAATACCGGGTTGAAATGAACCCAGTCTACACAGTTGTTTTATTACGGTAACGCCTCATTTTCAACTTCTGAAGTTCTTTACGGTGAGAGGTCTTACATAAATCGCACCTGCAGTCTCTGCTGGCCGCTTCTGCGTTAAAATGCTTTCCACAGTCTATACAGGTGATACTCTTTATTCCTAATGGAGTATAATAAGGATTCTTCTTTACACAATCTTTGCAGTATTTCTTATTAACAGATGTTTTACGGACTAAGATACCACATCCGGAACATCTTATATAATCCTCACCTTTATAAAGCCGCCACTCATAACCCAGCTTACGGTAATCAGTAATGTAGAGCCTCTTCTCAGCTTCATTATTAACAAATAACACCTTTATGCTCAGGTTGTCGATCTTGTTAGCAAAATCAATCAGGCCAGCTTCTTTCAGCTTGTGAAAGCGAATGTCTTTTTCATAAGAATTAGTAGTAATACAGGCAAGTCTGTAAATTTCACTGTCCGGATTATTTACCCAGTTTTGATTGTTTTTATTTCTATAATTATGATACTTTGCCAGACATAAGAGGGTAAAGGCAAGACGTTCCAAAACCTTATCTTTGATCTGACTTATAACATCGAGTTCATTAGAAGTAATCCAGACTCCGTCACATTGGCATAGAGGATACTTTAGGGCTCGCTCTGCACAGGTTTCTATGATGCTTGTCCAGTCCACAGGATTATATCTTGGATAATGCTGCTTCATAAAATCCTGAAGCTGCTCAATCAGTTTATCACCATTGCAGTCCCAGATATGATAATAATAGCGGGCCAGAAGGCTAAGGGTCTGATAGGGCTTTGAAAAATCAATCTGATCAGATGTAAGTAATTGTTCTGCATAATTTTTTTCATTTAAAATAATCAAAGTAACTCATCCTCTCCTAATTTTTTTTCTTTTATAATGAATGATTCTCCTCCAAATTTAAATTCTCCCTCTGTTTCTGTCAGTACAGGAAAATGTATGGTGTTATTATTTTTTATAAGAAGATTTTGTATAATGGTATCTCCGCAGACATCCCACACAAACTGCTTCGATTTATTGGTGGTGTAGCACATATCCAAAAGAATTTCACATAATTCCAGAGCATTAGGGCAAATGGATTCACAGGCGGAACGAAATTTCATCATCATCATAGCCCGGTTTGCAGCGGTCTCTTCTTTATCCAAACGCTGGGTTTTAGCAGTCTGCTGATAGAGCTTCAAAGTCTCATCATATTCTTTTTTTATAGTTTCTATTTTTTTATAATCACTTTTCTGATAGTTAATATCACATTTTAAAATGGTGTAGTCAAATGCGGTATCATTTTTTTGGTCAGTGAGAAATTGACCAAATTCATCTTCAAATAAATGGCAGATCCGATTGATAGTACAGAGATTGTTTCCGGTTGGCATAAATTTTTGATGGTATTCCAGAAATTCTGCCTGCTGGAGTGTATAATTCGGAATCTGTTCAAGATCCTTAAGAGGCATTTGGAAACGCCGAATACATTTCTTATTGCTGTCAGTGGTGTACTTTTTATAATCCTTTATAAGGTCAGGGTATATGTATCTCATAAAATAAGGTTTTTTTTCAGCTACTATGTGAGAGCAAAGTTTTTTAAATTCCTTTTCTTCTTCTGTTGTTTCAGGCAGCTGGCCGCAGGCAGCTTTATCGTACCAGTACCTGGGCATTGGCTTTGAAAGGATTCCCTTGGCCTTATCTATTGAATTTTGCTGGTAATGCTGCCCGCACATAATTCTGTATTCAAGTATCCGATATTCCTGGCTATCCCGTTTAAAGCTGGACTGAAGTTCAATCATAGAGGTGATTTTATTGGTTGTAGAGCCAATTTCATCACCAAAGGATAAAATATTTGCTTTGACAAGATGGGATTCGTCTGGAACAATCTTTTCAGCCTGCCGTTGAACGCATTTAATAGTAGGAACGTTTCTGGTATTTTTCAAAATGATTTCGTTATCGGTTGTAAAAAAACTGTCACTGTCTTTATCCGCTCCGTTTAAAGCATCGCAGGTGGAATCCCAGGAATTAAGTATCATTCCGGTCTGATTGTACTGATACCAGTAATCCATTTCCTGGCTGTGAACCACAGACTGCTTCCGAATGTTGTTGTGACAGGTCATAGGAGCGCGAAAGCATGCAATTTCTTTTACATTTTTTGATATCCAGTATCTGTGATATACCTCTCCTGGTTTTAACAGGCCGGTAACAGGAAGGCCAAAGATTGACTGAGCCAGAGAGTAAAGGTCTCCAGATACAATGGCATAATTACCGGAAAGCTGAATGGATCCTTTTGCGGCCATCTGAATCCTTTTCTTTATCATCCCATAAACCTTACCCAGTATAAATGGATCATTCATCATCCGGGAATCAATCATGAGTGCCTTAATAAAATCATTGTTCAGGCACTCCATTTGATCCTCTTTCAAATACATTCCTTTTAAGAAAACAAGAGTTTTCCCCCAGTCCATGCATAGGGCACCTTTCAGCTCCTCCATAGTAGGTTCACAAAGTTGGATTAACTCTTCCTCTGTAAATTCATAGGTTTGAAGAAACTGATAATTTGCATTTCTAACATGTTCCAGCTTAAGAGGTGTAGTCTTTGATACGGAAAACTGATAATGGTTTTTCCTGGAGCAGCAAAGAAAATGCTCCAGACTTTTATAGGAGTCCCAGAGTTTTACCATTGAAGTGGTAAGTATGACATCAAAATCCCGGACATCCCGAAGTGTCCCCCAGGCATCCGTAATCATAAAATTTCCGTGGTTGATTTTACGGGCAAAATCTACATAATCAAATGTAAAAAGCATCCCTTTTGTCCATGCAAAGCGTGTATTGATGCCTGTGATGGTCTTATTTTCTGCTAAATCTCCATGGAGCTCTTTATTAACGAGCCTGGAATATTCCGGAGTCATAAGACCGTATCCGTCAGAATCACAATAGTTGATTTCATAATCTTTTTCATGAGTCATTTCTGGCTCCGCGCCATCCTTATCCTGTATAAGGATCACATCTTCCTTCCAGGACACATTACAGTCTTTTACAATTACAATGCGCGGCATGGAGACGGGAATGGAGCCACTGCAGATCAAAGCCTGATAGGCTTCCAGCTTGGCCGGTATCAGCTTTTTGTTTAAATCTCTGTCATTGTCCATACGATTTTTAATTTCATTGTAAATACGCTCACTTACATAAGTTATTGTAGACTTTTTTACACCACCGTTAGTACCCAGTAGTCTTCGGTACCTGGTGCCATTTACTGAAAATCCTTTGTTTGCTCTGTAATAATCCTTGCTTGAATTCATAATCAGATAAAGGCAGTCTTTCTGATGTTGGAGATTGTATAACTTCTTGTATAATTCTTTTATCTGTTTTTTAGCTTCTTCACATCTTTCCAATTTTTTTAGTATATTTAATTTCTGTTTAATAGAAATAACCTTGCTGTCTATATCCTCGTTGCCATTTAACTCCATAATCCAGCGCAGCAGCTGGCTGTCTCCTGTGGCTACCACATCATTTTTATTATTAAGTGCAACGGAAAGCGGAAGTGTTAAGTTCCAGTCTGCATTAGCAAGGCGTTTGCTTTGCAGTTTATATATATATTTGTGACAGGATTGTTCTCTGACCAATTGTTTTTTCCCCCTTATTATTTCGTTTTAAGTATTATTTTTGTTCTGCATCTTTGCTTTTTCTGACTGAACTTTACGTTCTTCCGGCGTATATGGGGGTATATGGCGCTGATTTGTACGTTCGGTGCAGAAATCGCGAATACTGAGCTCACCTGCATAGACTCTGTGAAATTCTTCCCTTGTTGGTATGGTTGGTTTATTAAATGATTTCATATAGATTGGTTCTCCTTTTTGTTTTTTATCTTTTGGCAGTTTGCCGGTCAGATATTTTTAAAATAGGAGAGAAGAAATAAAGGAAGTAAAATGAGAAGTTTTTGAAAGGGGTATATTTGGTTGTAGTTTATTTTGTGGTGTGGACAAATAATAACACGATGTAGACAAAATGTCAACTACTGATTTTAATGGTTTTATATTATTAACTCTTGACTTCATAGGTTATCAGTGTTATCATGGCAACAGAACATGTGTTCGAAAGAGAGAGAGGGAATAGGGGAAGAATAAAACCATATTTTGAGAAGATAGTATAATTTATTTATACGTGGTATATTTTATAGGTTAGGTTGTGGGGAAATTACTTTATAGAAAAATTGATAATAGCATATAAAAACAGCAGAAAATATCATGCAATATGCCTTCTTACTGATTAAACTAGACTCAGAACAGGAGGAATAATAATATGATTCATGTAACAGCTTATACTGTAAACCTGGAAGGTAATAATTATGAAGTAGGTTACCAAGCCGGAAAGTTTATGGGGGAGAATTCCCAACTGAGATCAATTCATACCCAATCGGTGGAAGGATTTGGAGCAGGAGATTTTAAAGAGGCACAGACATTGTTCAGCCGATGGTGTCCGGGACTGAATGAGGAAATCCAGGGATTTGCGGATGCGTTGCAGGTCAAGGCAGAGCAGATATATTTCTATGGAATGACTTATCTGTTACCCCGTTGCAGCCAGGTTGCACTTTTACCATCTATGACGGCAGAACAAAAGCCTCTTCTTGCCCGGAACTATGAATTTAATCATGAGGCAGAGGATTTTTGTCTTGTAAAAACTAATATTACAGGAAAGTTTGCCCATATTGGGACCAGCGTACTGTTTTTTGGGCGGGATGATGGTATTAATGAGCATGGACTTGCGGTGACCATGAGTTCCTGTGGATTTCCAGTAGGGGCGATGCCTTATATGCGGGAGCCAAAGATGAAAGGTCTACAATTCTGGGCAGTCATTCGGGCTTTATTGGAGAACTGTAAAGATGTAAGGGAAGGCCTTGAGTATATTCGTGATATGCCAATTGCATATAACCTGAATTTAATACTCCTTGACCAGGCTGGCAACGCAGCTTTGGTAGAAACCATGGATGGAAGATTATCCTATAAAAAACTGGATTCCACTTCGCCACAACAGTTTTTACATGCCACTAATCATCCGGTCTTACCGGAATTAATTCCTTATGAACCCAAAGCATTTGTCCATTCTTTGAAACGCTACGATTACATTACAGGAACCTTGACCGACGCCAGTAAAGTTACCAGAGACCAGTTGAAGCATATGCTTTTGTCAAAATATCCTGAGGGATTGTGTACCCATTATTACGAAGAGTTTTTTGGCACTACGAAGAGCATGATTCTGTCTCCGGCAGATAAATCAATCAATATCTGTTGGGGCGGCAGAGAAGAGAATAGTTGGGAACGTTATAAAGTGGTCGATACCATGAAAGAAACAGCCAGGGAAATTGGATTGAATTTGGAAAACGCCGATCCGGATATTTATACATACCGGCCGCTTCTATAAAAAGGAGAGATTTATTATGGATTACCGGAAGTCGCTGGAACAGGCAGTGATTTATATCGAAGCCAACTTAAGAGAAAACATTCGTGTAGAAGAAGTGGCCAGGGCTGCCGGTTATTCCTACTATCATCTCAATCGTCAATTCTATTCCCTTCTTGGTGAAACCATAGGAAGCTATATAAAAAAACGTCGCCTTGCCGATGGGGCAAAGCGGCTGCTCTATACAGATGAGAGAATTATTGATATTGCAATTGACAGTGGATTTGAGTCATCAGAAGCATTCAGCAGGGCATTTAAAGCAGTATATCGGGTGAGTCCTCAGTTGTACCGTATCAATCGATTGGATGCTTATGTTGGAGCAAAAGAACGATTGGATCAGGGACTTTTACAGCATCTAATATCTAACGTAACGGTTCATCCCAAAATTGTGACCATGCCAGAGATTAAAGTGGCAGGAATACGGGGTGAAACCACACTCTCTGATATAAAGCTAAGAGATCTTTGGAAAAATGCAAACAGTATGCGTAGCCACATACCCAATCTGGTGAAGGGAGGCAGAGGTTTTGGTATTTGCGAAGCCTGCAATGAAAATACTTTGTATACCATGAATGATTTTGTTCTATTTACTGAAGTGGCGGGTTTTGAAGTGGATACATTGGAGGACCTTCCACCACAATTTGTAAAAAAAGTTCTGCCTGCAGGAAGGTGTGCTGTTTTCACTCACAGGGGAAGTTTAAGAATGCTTCCTCAGACCTTTGAATATATTTGGGGAACCTGGTTTCTGGAAACAGAAGAGGAATTGGATTCGCGGGAAGATTTTGAACTCTACGATAATCGGTTTCTGGGCTACGATCATCCTGAGTCCGAAGTAGATTTATATATTCCCATTCGATAATCCATGGAATTAGCGAGATAGAGGTGGCTTACTTGCAAAATCCCCCCGACTCCCTTATGATAATAGATACATAACTATTAATTTATTTGGGATAAGAAAGGTAATATTATGTTTACAAAACAAAGCCTGAAACAGAATTTAAAAGAAATGGGAATTCAGCCTGATGACACATTATTGGTGCATTCATCCATGAAAGCAATCGGAGAGGTTGAAGGTGGAGCAGATACTGTACTGGATGCATTCATGGAGTATTTATCTGAAGGTCTTCTAATACTGCCAACTCATACATGGTATACCATGTCGGAATATCATAATGTATATGATCCACGGATAGAGCGGGCTTGTGTAGGGATTTTACCCAATCTTTTCATGAAACGGAAAGGTGTTCTTCGTTCGCTCCATCCCACCCATAGCTTAGCGGTGTACGGAAGGGACAGCGAAGCCTTTATTGAAGGGGAAGAGAATCGTACAACCCCCTGCCAGCCAGGCGGAAGCTATGACCGCTTAATGGAAAGAGGAGGCAAGATCCTGCTTCTCGGTGTGGGACATGAGAGAAACACCTTTATCCACTGTGTGGAAGAGCATTTAGATGTGCCTGACCGTCTTACTAAGGAGCCCACATATTTTAAGATAGTGATGCCCGACAGTCAGATAAAACCTTGCTTTATGCACCGGCATGAAAATTCTGTTACAGACCATATCTCAGAAAATTATAAAAAGCTGGAGCAGGCTTTCTATGACAGACATGCAGCAGTACAGGCTGCATTTGGCAATGCCGCCTGCATTCTGTGTGACACGAAAGCAATTTTTGAAGTGACTAAAGACGTCCTGTCCCACCAGATCAATTGCCTGATTGAATTGGAGACCATTCCGAAAGAGTGGTGGCAGAAATAATAAGGCAGATTCTGGGTATGACTTGCATTTGTAC
>SVDT01000385.1 GCA_015057775.1 Paenibacillaceae bacterium
GTTGGGCCGGTGGCTCCCGTTGGACCCGTGGGGCCGGTGGCTCCCGTTGGACCCGTGGGGCCGGTGGCTCCCGTTGGGCCAGTTGGACCAATATCATCTTGAACTATAACCAACGTTCCCTTTAATGGAACTATTAGAGAAAAGAATACAGTCGCTGTACTGATATTTACAAGAGATACCGTAACTGGAGCTACAGTTACATCAACAATTCCTATTCCATAAACCTCTCCTGTATTTATCGGTGAATTACCTTCCAGAAAATCTCCCTGTGAGGACGATAATGCAAAGGATGTCCCATTTGACGTTTGAGAAGATTGTGTTGCCAGCCACCAGTCGAGCACGTATCTGCCAGCCTCACTGAATGTAATTACCCCTGTAGCTGGATTGTAAGATATGGTTCCGGATGAATAGACTATAGTGTCAAAAAGGACATTGGCACCTGCAGCTACTGTTGTAGCTACATTCAGTTCTATTTGCAAAGCATTATTAGCCATAAAAAATCCTCCCATTTCTATATTGCAAGGCGTATCAGTCTGATAACGCCTATTAGTAATATATGTTATTACAAGAATTTTCGATACTGAATTTTTCTTAGCTTATAGCCTTTTTACAAGTGCTTAGTCCCATATTCTTTTACGTATACCGACCTGATTAAATGTTTTTTTACTCTACTTTTTCTTGTAAAAGGTTTTTTGTCAATTATAATTTTACTAGTTTATATAGCAGAAAAATAAGATTGACAAAGTAGAAGTCTACCCATATAATGATAGATAGAAATCAACCTATTTGAAAGGAGTAAATGAAATGAACATAAATCGTCTACCGCCTCACGATTTTTATATTAAGAACATTGCTCATGTGTTGCGCTATAAAAATGATCAAAGATTAGCGGCATACGATATTACCGAGCCGCAAGTGCGTCTTTTGGGTCACATAGACGGAGCACACAAATCTAACCAGGAAATCAACCGCAGATATTTAAGCATGGCCATGCAAATATCCGGTCCTTCCGTAACAAGTTTACTCAACAGCCTGGAAAAAAATGGATTTATAATACGCCGCTCAGGTAATGAAGATGGCAGGACAATAACCATTGAACTTACTGAAAAATCCCAAAAACTTCTCAGTGAAATGTCTGGTATACTTAGCGAAATAACAGACGAAATGTTAACCGGATTTTCTGAGGAAGAAAAAACTGTTTATTTGAATTTTTTAAAACGGACTTTTGAAAATTTAGGAGTAGAGTCACATATATAAACCTTGTTTTGTTTTACAAAATTAGGTAGAACTTTACTTACTTGCACTAACCTGTTTACAGAGAGTAAATAAAAGCTATCGGCAAATAGGTAGAAATCAACTTATATATAACGGAGGTATTCCACATGGAAAACAAAGACGCAATGTACTATCTTAAAAAAGCACCAGTACCAAAAGCTATCGCACATATGGCTATTCCCATGATTTTAGGTATGGTTGTCAATATGATTTACAATATTACAGATGCTTATTTTATTGGAAGGTTAAACAACACATCTATGTTAGCTTCAATTACGCTTGCTCTGCCGTTTACAACTATTCTCATGGCGCTGGGAGAATTATTTGGTACAGGTGGCAGCACATATATTTCAAGATTATTAGGAGAGAAAAAATTAGATTATGTAAAAAAAGTCTCATCTGTAACCTTGTATCTGTCATTATTTTCAGGGCTTTTATTTATGCTGCTTTGCATTCCTGTCTTATCCCCAATATTAAAACTACTGGGCGCTACGGGAGAAGCACTGCTGCATACACGTTCTTATATTATTGCATATACAATCGGAAGTCCGTTTGTAGTTGCTAATTTTACACTTGCACAAATGGTTAGGGGCGAAGGGGCGTCCACCGAATCGATGATCGGAATGATCATCAGCGTTGTTATAAATATCATTCTTGACCCGGTATTTATTTTTTTCTTTCACATGGATGTTATGGGGGCTTCGGTTGCTACTGTTATTGGTAATGTCTGTGCCGTTGTCTACTATATGTACTATCTGGAGAAGAAAAGCGCAGCTCAAAGCATTCGTTTAAAATATTTCAAACCAAATCCAACTATCCTTTTTAATATCTTTAAGATTGGTATATCTGCGCTACTGCTGTCTGGATTTTTAATTGTTTCGAGTCTGATGTTTAATAACTACGCAGTCTTATATGGTGACCAAGTGGTAGCAGCATTTGGCGTAGCAAATCGTGTATGTCAGATATCAGATTTTATTGGCATGGGTTTATATATGGGAGTTGTTCCGCTAATTGCATATTCTTATTCCTCAAACAATACAGAACGTTTAAATAAAGTTCTGAAAACAACAGCATTTTATCTTGTTACAATTATTTCTGTGATTGCCGCTGTTTTGTTTGTGTTCCGGACACAGGTTCTTGAACTTTTTAGCTCCGATGAATCTGTGATAAAAGTCGGTGTCATTATTCTTACTGCATTATTGTTTTCCACCTTATTTGCAGGGATATCGGGACTTCTAACAAGCATGTTCCAAGCTTTCGGGAAAAGTATTCAATCCACCATAATGTCTGTATCCAGAGGTATTGCACTGATTCCCATTATTATTATTGGAAATAATTTATTTCAGTTAAACGGTGTAATCTGGTCTATGACTGCTTCTGAATTATGTGCCTGTTTCATTGGACTTCTCCTGTGGTTTGGCTGTAAAAAAGAAATTTCAAACGTTAACTTGAAAGAATATGCAGCTAAGTAAAATTATCATTATAATCAGGAGGAAATCAATTTATTAGGTGTTTCAATCTTTAAAATAGATCCTGTGTAATTATTTAATATGACCGGTATCCGAAGATACCGGCCATAGTTTATCAGCTTAAGAAGATTGCATTAAATTGTGATCCTACACCAGGTGACAAAGTCATTGTAAATGGTGTGGCAGAGTTATTTCTTAACGTCAGTACATCTCCTCCCGCAAGCGTAAGCATTGCGGTTCCTGATATTTCCCCAGTAGCAACTAGCGCAGGAACATTAGTCGATGCATCTACGGTTCCGTTTACTGCAATAGCAATTGCAGAACCTACACCTGCCGTAATACTAATATAATAATCTATCTGATAGGTTCCAGCAGTCGGTACTGTTATTGTAGTTGTGCCAGCTGTGTGAGTTACTCCTGATAATGGTCCATTATTGCTGAACGGTACATCTGCGCCGCCCACTACGGTTGCATCAGCTAAAGTTGCAAGTTCATAAGCATATCCGAATGTTGTAACA
>SVDT01000005.1 GCA_015057775.1 Paenibacillaceae bacterium
CCTGCAGACAGCTCTTTAGTTGCCCGTATTACGTCAAATCTGGCAGGAGCCCCTGGAAAAATGACCTGCCAGCTTGTTAAACTGAACAGGCAGGAAAATGAAATACATGCAGAACCGGTTTTCGGAAAGTCGGGCCTTATTACGACCATGACAAGAGCTGATGGCTATATTTTAATTGAGGAGAATAAAGAAGGACTTAAAAAAGACGAAATTGTTGAAGTGTTTTATATATAAAATTACATGATAGTCAGGATTTCCGGGATAAAGCAGAAAGGCATAGAAGCTATGGCAAACAGAAATCTCTATTTAAATAATACACCTGTAAATGAAGCGCTGGGCATTTATAAAAAAGCGCTGAAAGATATAGTAAAAATGCAATATGAGGAAATTCCGGTAGAAAAAAGTCTGGGCCGGATAACAAAAGAGGCTGTTTATGCAAGGTGCTCGTCACCTCTTTTTAATGCTGCAGCCATGGATGGGATAGCGGTAATAACAGAAAAAACAAAGGGCGCCTCGGAAAGGACGCCTCTTATTTTAGAAAAGAATAAGGATTTCATTGTGGTTGATACCGGAGATCCTGTTAATTATCCTTATGACGCTGTAATCATGGCAGAGGACCTAATTGAGATTGATGAAAGAACTGTTAAAATTCTGGAGGCAGCAACAGCCTGGCAGCATATCAGACCCATT
This sequence comes from Paenibacillaceae bacterium, assembly GCA_015057775.1. Lineage (GTDB taxonomy): Bacteria > Bacillota > Clostridia > Lachnospirales > Lachnospiraceae > Lacrimispora. The sequence continues at coordinate 691 of SVDT01000005.1, forward strand.
GGCGAAGATATCGTATCCGGTGAGATGCTGCTGCCCAGCATGCACAAAATACGACCGATTGACATAGGCGTATTATTTTCCGGCGGAATTATTAAAATCATGGTGGTGAAGCAGCCAAAAGCAGCAATCTTTCCTACCGGAACTGAAATTATAGAACCAACCAAAACGCCGGAAGCAGGAGAAATTATTGAATCAAATTCCAGAATGTTTGAGGCAATGGTAACCTCGTATGGAGGATTAGCAGACCGTTTTCCACCTACCCCGGATGATTACAATAAAATAAAAACGGCGGTTTCAGAAGCACTGGACAGCTACGATATGGTAATAATCAATGCAGGTTCCAGTGAGGGGACAGAAGATTATACCGTGCATATTTTAAGGGAACTGGGGGAAGTGTTCGTGCATGGGGTTGCAATTAAACCCGGAAAACCGGTGATACTGGCTGCCGTAAAAGGAAAACCGGTGATCGGTCTTCCAGGTTATCCGGTTTCGGCTTATATTGATTTTGAAAATTTTGTTAAGCCGGTACTGGCATTGTTAACAGGAGAAACCTACTGTGATAATAATGTGGCAGAGGCAGTGCTGTCAAAGAGAATGATATCTTCTCTAAAGCATAAAGAATACGTAAGGGTAAAAGTGGGACAGGTAGGTGATAAACTGGTAGCTTCTCCCCTTGCCAGAGGGGCAGGCGCAGCCATGAGCCTTGTGCGTGCCGACGGTTTCTGTGTGATTGAACAGAATTGTGAAGGAATTGAAGCCGGAGAAATGGTCAGAGTTGAATTGTACAGAAGCTTGCAGGAAATAAGACATACGGTTGTCTGCATTGGCAGCCATGACCTGCTTCTTGACCTGGCTGCTGATCTGATGGCATTCCATTATCCGGGTGTATATCTGTCCAGTACTCATATTGGAAGTATGGGGGGATTAATGGCACTAAAAAGAGGAGAAGCTCATATCGTACCTGTCCATCTTCTGGATGAAGCCTCTGGTAAATATAATATACCTTATATAAAAAGAATGTTTGAAGAACCCATGGCGTTGATTAAAGGGGTTAAACGCATTCAGGGACTCATTGTGCAAAAAGGAAATCCATTGAACTTGAAAGGAATAGCAGACTTAAGACGATGCAGGTTTGTGAACCGGCAGAGAGGTGCAGGAACAAGAGTATTGTTTGATTATAAACTGAAGCAGGCTGGCATGGACGCTTCTGAGATTAATGGCTACGACAGAGAGGCAGCCACCCATATGGCTGTGGCGGCTCTTGTTGCCGGGAACAGTGCAGATGCAGCCATGGGTATATTCGCGGCAGCAAAGGCTATGCAGCTGGATTTCATAGAAGTCGGGCAGGAGGAATATGATTTCGCTGTTCCGGTAAAATATCTGAATCTTCCTGAAATCAAAGCATTTATTGAAGTATTAAAGAGTAGTGAGCTTCATACACGCTTGGCAAATGCCGGAGGTTACCAGTATGATGAGGCGGGAAACATATGCTATTTAGATGAAGAATAACGGGGTACAAAATTGCAGTCAGGATATGTAGAATCACTTCAGATACAAAGAAAAAAAGGTCAGCCATTTGAATGCGTAACATTCGTAGAGCTTGAAGCGGGTAAAGGGATAGTTGGCGATTGCCATGCTTTAGGAGGAGAGAAACAGATAGCTCTTATTTCGTCAAAATCAAAGCAGTGGATCAGAAAACAGGAAAAAGAAGGTTTGTGTTTCCTGAAATTTCAGGAAAATATTGTGACCCAGGGGATCGATTATACCCGGCTGAATGAAGGTGATATTCTAATTATAGATCACGCAGCCATAGAAATAGGGACATATACCAAACGCTGCTTTCCTGAATGCACACTGAGGCAGACGGATCGCCCATGCGTATTAACTTCGGGTACATGCTTCGGAAAAGTTAAAAAGTCAGGAAAAATACAAACTGGTGATCAAATCAGGCAGACAGATTCAAAGACCTGAAAAATGGAATATATTACAAAAAATACCACATATAAACAGATAAATTTGTTAAAAAAGCAACAAATAAAAAACTAATTGCATTTTTTTGTCGAATAATGTACAATAAATTCAAGGATCCGAGTTTTGTCTTGAGTAGATAAAACCTATGGGTACTAACCTAAGAATTAGTGCCTCCCGCGTTTGGAAAGGACTCCTTTTCTATTTCGTTACAGTTTACTTTTAAACAATGAAAGGAAAGGGTGTTATTATGCAGACAGCGTACAATGGAAAGATAGCCCGAATTAATTTATCAACTGGAGAGATCAGAGTAGAAGAACTTAATATGGATCTGGCCAGAAAGTTTATCGGAGGCCGCGGTCTCGGTACCAAGATGTTATATGATGAAGGTATTGCAACCGTTGATCCTTTATCGGAAGACAACAAGTTAATTTATATAACCGGTGCCATGACCGGAACCAAGACACCGACTTCCGGCCGTTATATGGTTGTAACCAAGTCACCGTTAACCGGTATGATTGCAAGTTCTAATTCCGGTGGTGTATGGGGCGCAAAGCTCAAATATGCAGGGTGGGATGCCATTATAGTGGAAGGAAAGGCAAAGTCACCAGTTTATATCAATGTAGTGGATGATAAGATAGAGATTCTGCCGGCAGATGAATATGTTGGCATGATGAGTGAAGAAATTGATGAAGAGTTAAAAAAAGTACATGAGAAGTGTTCCGTTTTAAATATCGGACCAGCAGGCGAAAAATTATCCTTATTAGCCGCAATTATGAATGATAAAGACCGTGCAGCAGGCAGAAGCGGTGTCGGCGCAGTTATGGGGTCAAAGAATTTAAAAGCGATTACGGCTACAGCAACAAAATCCTCCATTGAATCATATGATCCGGAAGCTTTGCAGGAAGTGACAAAAGGATGTCTGAAGGCGATAAAAGAGAATGGGGTTACCGGAGGCGGTTTACCTACATACGGAACGGCAGTACTTGTTAACATTATTAATAATACCGGTGCATTTCCTACCAGAAACTGGCAGGAGTCCTATTATGAGGAAGCGGACGATACGTCCGGCGAAAGTTTAAAAGACCAGTATCTTGTAAAACAGAGCTTCTGCCACAGATGTCCCATTGGCTGCGGCCGTGTTATCAATGTTGAGGGTAAGGTTGCAGGCGGACCGGAATATGAACCATTATGGGCATTTGGCGGAAACTGTGGAATTAATGATTTAAATGCAATTAATACAGCCAACTACTGGTGCAATGAATATGGATTAGATGCGATCTCTACTCCCTGTACCATTGCAGCAGCCATGGAATTGTATGAAAAGGGTTTGATTAAGGAAGAAGAATGTGAAGGCGTGCCGTTAAAGTGGGGCAATGCAGAGGCAATCATAGAGTGGACCAAGCGGATGGGTGAGTCTGATATTCCGTTAGCCAGGCTGATGGCCCAGGGTTCTTACCGTTTATGTGAATACTATGGACATCCTGAAATTTCCATGAGTGTTAAGAAACAGGAGATGCCCGCATACGATGCACGTGCCATCCAGGGAATTGGTATCACCTATGCAACAAGTAACCGGGGTGGCTGTCACGTAAGAGGTTATTTAATCTCACCGGAGATTCTTGGGTTACCCCAGCAGTTAGACCGTACCGAAACCGAAGGAAAGGCGCTGTGGACGAAGATATTCCAGGACCTGACTGCAGTTATTGATTCTATGGGACTTTGTCTGTTCACCTCGTTTGCTTTGGGAGCACCTGAATATGCTGCCATGTTAAATGCAGGAACAGGAACCAGCTATACAGCTGAGGAACTTTTAGAAGTAGGGGAGCGGATCTATAACATTGAACGGTTGTTTAACAAAGCTGCGGGTATGAAGCCGGAAGATGACAGACTTCCAAAACGTCTGACAGAGCAGCCGATTCCGGATGGTCCATCCAAAGGACAGGTAAGCCAGATTAATATTACATTACCGGAATATTACAAAGTACGCGGTTGGGAAAATGCATTTCCTACTGAGGAAACATTAGCACGTCTGGGCTTATAGTCTCCATACCGGTAACAAAAAAGTAATAAAGTCGTGCCACTATTATATACAGGAAGGATTTTAAGTGAAAGCGATGCTTCATTTATAAAATCCTTCCTATATTTATATAATAAAGAATACGACAGTATAAAACACGGTAAATCAACAATGGAGGTTATGATGATAGAAGTAAGATTATTTGCTACATTCCGTGAAGGCAGGCAAAAGATTACCTTCCTGGAGGCAGGTCAGTTTCAGACAGCTGCTCAGGTAATCGATTATTTTCACATACCTCATGAAGAGGTGGCAATCTGCTTAATTAATGGAAGGCATTCTAAGTTAGATGCTTCTGTGAAAAATGAGGATGTTCTGGCTCTGTTTCCACCGGTAGGAGGAGGCTGATTATGAGATATGAACGTCAGATTTTAATGAAGGAAATTGGTGAAGAGGGACAGAACACATTAAAAAAATCAAAAGTCACAGTAATTGGTGCAGGAGGTCTTGCTTCACCAGTTCTGACTTACCTGGCATGTGCAGGAGTGGGAACAATAACGCTGATTGATTATGATACAGTATCAGATTCCAACTTAAACAGGCAATTCCTTTACCATGAAAAAGATATGGGAATGAATAGAGCAGAGCTGGCTGGAGAGGTCTTAAACAGCTTAAACTCTCAAATCACAATCAATCCTGTTTCTGAAAGGATAGACGAAGAGAATATTGGGAAGATAATCAATGGTGCAGATGTAGTAATTGATTGTGTTGATAATGTAGAAACAAGATTAATTGTGAACAGGGAATGTATAAAACAGGATATTCCTTTGGTTGAAGGCGGGGTATACGGTTTTTATGGTTTTGTTATGTCAATAAAACAGGATTTTCCATGTCTGGAATGCATTGGCTATGGTAATACAAAGCTGAAACGGCCAGGTCCGGTACTGGGAGCAGTGGTTGGTGTGATCGGTTCCTTACAGGCAGTAGAATGCATTAAAATATTGCTGGGGTTGGATGAAGTTCTTTATGGAAAGTTGTTAAATTATGATGGTCTTTTAGTAAGCTTTGATTTGGTTGAACTGCAGAAGAATGATCTGTGCGAAGTTCATGGATTGCTGAAAGATTAATGATAATAATTATATGGGCTCCAGTCATAACTGACTGAAGCCCGTTTTTGTTATCAGATATATATAATTTCCACTCCTGCAAAATTAAGTTCCCCTACCAGTTTTAAAACCGGAGCAGTATTACTGGTGACAAACCCTCTCCCTTTCTCACTGACTCCACCGACCACGGATTCGATCTCATTTTCCACCCGCCACTCTTTCGGAACATAAAGTTCGATTCCGCAGAAGTTACCGCTGATTCGTACAATGGCCTCTGTTTCCACGTGTGCTTTATTAAAATAAACCTGTATGGAGCCAAAACTGCAGTCTAAGTCAGCCTGTTTAAAATCATCTGAGTTTATATATTTTGTGCTGGATCCAAACGTAGTGCTTTGTTTTACATGGTCATTGTCTTCTATATCGATCACTTCCACCTGTGGGTCCTGATTAAAGCTGTTGTATTTATGATGATGGTTATACCAATAATGGTTCTTCTTGTGAAACAGTAACGATAACCCGATGCTTCCCAGGAGTGCTACTGCAAGGACAGTCCAGGGGGTGAGGCTTTCGATCCCCAGAACCTTGTCATAGGTGATGCACAGGAATGCAATTGGAAATAAGATTCCTGAAAAATTTAAGCGCGGAATACTTTTTACGATGATGGCCAGCATAAATACAGTGAAAACTAAGGAAAATGGGCTGAAGCTTCCAAGATATCCCAGTTTTCCGATTATTACAAATGCGGCTGCCAGGAGAAACATGATTCCCCAAAATAATCTATTTTTTTGCATAATGATTTTACCTCTCTTTTTTATCGTTCCATGTGCTGGTGATCCAGCTTCCATTTTAAAAGCTTATAGTAGTTTCTTGATACATAGACCTTTTTATAGGAGTTTTGAAATTCCACTCTGCTGGAGGCAGTGGGGCTGCGTGTGATGCTGTAAACCTTTGTGGTGTTTAATATTGTGGATTTTGAGATTCTCATAAAATAAGGGGGGAGAAGCTCTTCCAGTTCATAAAGCTTATATTCTACCAGAAATTCATCATCGGTTGTATGGGCAAAAATGCCCTTGTCTGCAGTCTCAAAAAACAGGACTCTGCTTACATGAAAATAGAATTCCGTATCATTTTGATAGAAAATCATTTGTGTCTGGCTGTTATCCAGTTCCGAAATCATTTTTTGAATCAGGGTAATTTCCTCGTTGATTACAGGACAGCGGATACGCAATTCACTTTCCTGTAAAGCCGTATCAATTTCTATTTGAATTTTCATAATAAAGTGATATCCATCCTCCTGTTCTTTCTGGTCAGCTGCCGGCGCCTGTTTTTAATATGTGCTAATTTTATCTGAAAATAACAGCGATGTAAATATGTTTCAGGCAAGTGGTGGGTTATTGGCGGTAAGAGGTGTATTTTTATACAGTGAAAGGCAATATCATACAAGAAAGTAGCTACCATCTATGTTATACTATGCATTAGACAGGAGAGAAAGGAGGGACCCGTTTATGAAGCAGGAAATACGGACTGTGAAATATGATGGGGAATTAAATGTTGAGGCCTATCATTTTCAGGGGATTATGCAAAAGTTTCCCAACCACTTTCATGATTATTACGTAATTGGGTTCATTGACGCTGGCCAGCGGTATCTGCACTGTAAAAACAAGGATTATACCATAGAACCAGGAGATTTATTGTTATTTAATCCCCGGGATAATCATGCCTGCGAACAGATTGACGGAAAAGCGTTTGATTATCGGTGTATTAATATCCAGCCTGAAATTATGAAAAAGGCAATGTTAGAAATAACCGGGAAAGAGTATCTGCCTTATTTCACGTCTCAGGTAATTTTTCACAGTGAGCTGGTTGTGATACTAAAGGAGCTTCATCAGATGATTATGGAGGAAGAAACGGATTTTAAAAAAGAGGAGATATTCTTTTTCCTTCTGGGGCAGTTGATTGAAGAATACACAAAACAGCATCTGCCAAAAGAACAAATGGTGCAAAGCACTAAGGCAACGGTGGTCTGCCAATTCCTGGAGTCTCATTATATGGAAAATATCTCTCTCAATGATCTTTGTAATATGACTGGGCTGAGTAAATACTACCTGCTTCGGTCATTCACCAGGCAAAAGGGAATCTCTCCTTACAGCTATCTGGAAACCATACGGATTGACAGAGCAAAGAAGCTGCTGGAGCAAGGGGCCATGCCTGTGGAGGCAGCAATTCAGACCGGATTCAGTGATCAAAGCCATTTTTCCAACTTTTTTAAACGCTACATAGGACTTACACCAAAGCAGTATAGTAAAATATTTAAAGATACTTGATGCTGACTGATAAAAAGAAAGGGTTTTCATGGACAGAAAGAAAGAGATTCAGGGACATTTGTTTTCATTATTTACAATATTTATCTGGGGCACCACATTCATATCGACTAAAATACTTTTAAAGACATTTTCTCCCATAGAAATATTATTTATAAGATTTGTAATTGGCTATTTCGCTTTACTTGCGTTATATCCCCACCGCCTGAAGGTGAAGGAAAGAAAACAGGAGCTGTATTTTGCAGGAGCAGGATTATGTGGTATCACACTTTATTTTCTGCTGGAAAATATAGCATTGACTTATACATTTGCATCGAATGTTGGCGTTATCATCTCCATTGCACCGTTTTTTACAGCAATTTTCGCCCATTTGCTTTTGGCGGGGGAAAAGATGAGAGCCCAGTTTTTTATTGGGTTTGCAGTGGCAGTGGGTGGAATATTTCTCATCAGCTTTAATGGAAGCAGCCAATTGAAATTAAATCCAATGGGAGATATACTGGCGGTTCTGGCGGCTGTCGTATGGGCCATATATTCCGTACTTACTAAGAAAATCAGTGGGTATCATTACCACACCATTTCAGTGACACGAAGAATTTTCTTTTACGGCTTACTGTTTATGATGCCTGTATTATTTATATTTAAGTTTGAACCGGACATTGGTCAGATTATAAAGCCGGTAAATTTGTTTAATATCATATTTCTTGGATTTGGAGCATCGGCTATTTGCTTCGTAACCTGGAATTATGCTCTGAAAATACTGGGAGCCGTAAAAACCAGTGTCTATATTTATATGGTTCCGGTAATTACTGTTATTACCTCCGTACTGATCCTTCACGAGACAATTACAGGTACCGCTGTGCTTGGAATCCTGCTTACACTGGCAGGACTATTTATATCAGAAATAAAGTTGCCGGCCAGACACCAGAATAAATAGAAATGGTTTTAAAAAATCCCCTGTTCATGATAATATAAGTACATAAATGGAATGTCATACTGTTGGAAATAATAAGAGCAGACAGACGGAAAGGGGAATAAAGATGTTAGAAACAGGAATAAAAGCACCATCATTTGAATTACCGGACCAGAATGGAGTAATCCATACATTAGATGAATACAGGGGTAAGAAAGTGATTCTTTATTTTTATCCAAAAGACCAGACACCGGGCTGCACCAGTCAGGCATGCGGATTTGCGCAGCTTTATCCCCAGTTTCTTGAAAAGGATGCTGTCGTGATCGGCATCAGCAAGGACAGCGTTGCTTCTCATAAGAAATTTGAGGAGAAGAATGGTTTGCCGTTTACTCTGCTTTCTGATCCGGATCTGACTGCGATTCAGGCTTACGATGTGTGGCAGGAAAAGAATATGTATGGAAAAAAGACCATGGGTGTGGTTCGGACCACATATCTGATTGATGAACAGGGAGTAATTATAAAGGCATTGGGAAAAGTAAAGGCGGCTGAAAATCCGGCGCAGATGTTAAAGGAAATCTAAATGAAGATCATAATCTCACCAGCGAAAAAAATGAATGTGGATACCGATTCCATGGCCACAACAGGACTGCCTGTCTTATTAGATCATACCAGAATACTTTGGGAAGAAATTAAAAAGTTGTCCTATGATGAGGCAAAGAAGTTATGGGGCTGCAACGACAAGCTTGCGGGATTAAACTACAGGCGGTTTGCTGAAATGAACTTGGAAAAAAACATAACTCCTGCAGTACTGGCCTATGAGGGACTTCAATACCAGCATATGGCGCCTCTGATTATGACCAGACAGGCACTTGATTATCTCGGAGACCATCTGCGGATTCTCTCCGGGTTCTACGGAATCTTATCTCCCTTTGACGGAGTAGTGCCATACCGCCTTGAGATGCAGGCGCGTATGGCTGTTGCTGGGAGCAGAGATTTATACGGCTTCTGGGACAACAGAATCTATAAAGAACTGGCAGGGGAAGATCATACTGTAATAAATCTCGCCTCTAAGGAGTACTCTCAGGCAGTGAAGCCATATTTGTCATCTGCTGATACATTTGTAACCTGTATATTTGGAGAACTGGATCAGGGTAAGATAAAGCAGAAAGGAACTCTCGCCAAGATGGCAAGGGGAGAGATGGTTCGGTTTATGGCAGAGAACCATGTGACAGAGGTCAGACAGTTAAAGAAATTTAATGCATTGGGGTACCGGTACATAGAGGAGTTATCAACTGAGACAGAAATGACTTTTGTTATTGGTGGTTAATATAGCCATTCTTCGCGGTGACAGGTTCTTACAGAGGGACCCTTTACCATATTATGTTCCCGTTTTCTGATAATCTGAGTCTTAGCCATCCGTTTTACCTTTGTTTTTGCAAATTGCAACTGCTGGTTGTCAGATCATACAGTGCACTTGGTAGTTGACAACCGGTGAAAACCTTATAATATAGGCAGTCAACGGGCATTTATCGCTTTCTTTCAGACTATAACAGAATAGAAAGCAAAGGATGGGCAGTATGACCAATATAAATGATGAGAGGATGGATCATTGTGATATTAGCAGAAAAAATTATGGAACTCAGAAAGAAAAATGGGTGGTCTCAGGAGGAGCTGGCTTTCCAGATGGATGTATCCAGGCAGTCAGTCTCAAAGTGGGAATCAGGGGCTTCCATTCCGGATCTGGAACGAATCTTAAAACTCAGTCAGCTGTTTGGTGTATCTACGGATTATCTGCTGAAGGAGGAGTTAGAAGACTTACCGGCAGCATCGCCGGAAGCTTCTGATGGTGAAAATGGGAAAAGACGAATCACCATGGAAGTTGCAAGTGAATTTATGGAGAATAAGATCAAAGCATCAAAGAAGATAGCCGGGGCTGTTTCAGCCTGTATCTTATCTCCGGTTGTTCTTATTTATCTTGGGGCACTGTCACAGTTTAAAGAAAACGTAATCAGCGAAGGGAGGGCAGGGGGTGTCGGTGTTGTTGTTCTACTTCTGATTGTGGGATTTTCTACGGTATTTTTCATATTAAACGGGATGAAGATGGAAGCATTTGAACATCTGAAAAAAGAAACATTTCAGCTGGAATATGGAGTAGAAGCAGTAGTACGCAATAAAATGGCACAATATGAAGGGATTAACCGTCTCTATACTGTCTCAGGTGTGTTTCTATGTATTATCTCCGTGTGCCCGTTGGTGATCGCATCTTCTATAGGTGTTTCTGAATATATACAAACGATTTGTCTGTTACTATTATTTGTTATAGTATCCGCAGGTGTTTTTCTGATCATTGTGGCAGGCGAGAAGAAATCCTGCTTTCATATTCTTCTTCAGGAGGGAGATTATTCAGAAGGCAAAAAAGTGGAAAAGAAAAAAGAAGAACGTGTTCCAGCAATTTACTGGTGTATCGTGACTGCAGTTTATCTGGGGATCAGCTTTTTAACCGAAGGCTGGGGTAAGACCTGGATTATCTGGCCAAGTGCAGCGGTTTTATATGGGGCTGTTTTGGGTATTGCCGGGGCATTGAGAAAAGATTGATATCACAAGGACTTAAGTGCAAATTCTTATTGATGAAACTCGCATCATCTAATGCGGGGGAAAGTTTCTTTTAATGAATTTACTCTTAAGTCCCAATGATTTTAAAACAAGAAAATCAGGCTAGCCGCAGCGCGTTCATTGGACAAAATCTGGTACATTTGCCACAGCGTATGCAGGCTTCCATATCAACCGTGGGGGCCTGAAAGCCGTTTTGTTTTAAGGCTCCTACCGGACAGATACGGACAGACGGACAGGGGTGATTTTGGGGGCAGTTCTCTTTTATAACAACAAGGGTTTGTGCATTCATTGTTTAACCTTCTTTCCATAGGTGGGTTGTTTATGTTCCTGATTATAAAAAAATTTACGCAATATGTATGTAACAATGTCACACGAAAAGAGAAAATTTATCAATACCAGGAGGTGACAACATGAAGATCAAAATAGTCGGATCAGGCGGCTGTGTCAGCATACCAAGACCATTATGCCAATGCAGAATCTGTAAGGAGGCCAGAATAAAAGGAGTTCCATACGCAAGATGTGGATGCAGTCTGTATTTAGAAGATTTGAACTTGTTAATAGATACACCGGAAGACATCAATGCAGCACTAAACCATGTTGATGTGAAAGCAATTGATACCATTTTGTTCAGCCATGCAGACCCGGATCATACCATGGGAATCAGAGTGATTGAGCAGTTAAAGATGGACTGGCTCGCCCGGTCTGTGGGGATAACCTGCAGCCAGCCTTTGACCGTAGGGGCGATGCCTGAGATTATAAAGGAACTGAGGAGTCAGTGCAGTAAATATGGTTCCATGCTGAAATATTATGAAGATATGGGGCTGGCAAAAGTCAAAAATATGAACCATCTGGAACAAAACGGAATTCAGATCGAATTTGTCCCGGTTGATGAAAGTGGGATTGTAACCGTTTTTGTGATAAAGGATAAAGACCGGAAAGTGATTTATGCGCCCTGTGATGTAAAACCATTTCCAGATCACCTGCTATTTTATAAAGCCGATGTCTTAATAATTGGCAATACCATTGTGGGAGATCAGTTAAAGGATGGGTTTGTACTTGATGAATCAAATATTCTGCGGAAAGAATTATTTGTTATGGATGAGATTGTTGCATTAAAAAAGAATTATCAGATAGGAAAGGTAATCATTACCCATTTAGAAGAAGACTGGGGAAAGTCCTATGACGATTACTTTAGGCTCCAAAGACAGTATGAAGGAATTGAATTTGCCTATGATGGAATGAAAATTGAATTCCCATAGGCTGAAAAGCAGGAAACTCCCACCGGCTTTCTATTTCATGGACGTTGCGGTGTCCTTGAAATCAGCCATCTGGGAGTTAAAGGCGTGGCATTCATTATAGCAGAGATAAAAGTAGCGGTTCATGGGCATATCCTTTATGGGACGGGCATGAATCACTTCAGACCGGGAAGATCCCTTTACATAGCGGGTGGAGATGACTCCGATGCCAAGGTTGCGGGCAACACCGTCCAGTATGGCAGATCCGCTGTAGGATTCCCATTTGACGCTATAAGGAATATGCCGGGTCTGCATGAGGTTTTCAAAGATAGAACGTGTTCCGCTGCCAACTTCCCGCAGTATAAATTCACAGTTGTATAAATCCTCAGCTCTGATCACATCCCTTCCGGAAAAAGGATGGTCTATGCTGTAAATCAGCTGCAATTCGTCTTCCATAATTGGTTCTGTATGAATTTTCTCATTTAATATCACGCCTTCCACCAGAGCGATATCCAGCTCATTGTGAATCAGGCGGTGTTCCAGTATCTTTGTATTTTCTATATATACAGAGCATGAGATGTCCGGATGGCTCTTTTGCAGTCTCTGTATCATATCACTGATCATGGTATCTCCGATGGTTAAGGTAACGCCCACCCGCAGAGGGCGGAGTACGGCAGAGTTTTTCATGGATTGGTTTAATGTCTCATAGCTGTTTAAAACATTCAGGGCTCTGTCCCAGAAAAGCTTTCCCATGGGGGTCAGTTCCAGACGCTTGGGGTATCGTTTAAAAAATGTAGTTTCATATTCTTTTTCCAAATCTGCAATAATCTGACTTACGGTAGGCTGGGACAGATAGAGCCGTTTGGCTGCCTCACTCATCTTTAATGTCTCTGCCACTGCTATAAAGGTCTTTAACTGCTTCAAGGTTGCCATCTTACTATCTCCCTTCATCTGGTATAGATAAAACCAATATCATGCTTTAGATAATACTATTTTACGGTGCAAAAAACAAGTGCTATGATATTGATAAAAAGTAATCAAAGTTTTGATACAAATCAAAAGGAGAAACCAATGAAGGTGATTGTACTTGGCGGTGTGGCTGCAGGAACAAAAACGGCCGCAAAGCTTATGCGGGAAGACAGAGAAAATGAAGTGATCGTTCTGAATAAAGGAGAAAACATCTCTTATGCAGGTTGTGGACTTCCGTATTTCGTAGGAAATGTAATTCCTGAAAAGGAGCAGCTGATTGTCAATACTCCCCAGAAATTTGAGAAACTCACTGGAGCAAAGGTATTGATCCGTACAGAGGCAACAAAGGTAGATCGTAACGGCAAAACTGTGACAGCAGTTGATCTGGGGACTGGAGAAGAAAAGTTATACCATTATGATAAGCTGGTAATTGCAACAGGAGCAAGCCCGGTCATTCCGCCTGTTGAGGGAAGAGAACGAAAGAATGTATTTACCATGAGAACGCCTGAAGATGCCATAGCGATCAGGGAGCTTGCAGTAAATGGAGGAATAAAAAAGGCAGTTGTGGTGGGTGCAGGCTATATCGGTCTTGAACTTGCTGAGAATCTGGCTGCGGAAGGAATTAAGCCATTTGTGGTGGATATGGCGCCTCACATTCTTCCGGGTTTTGATCCGGAGGTTTCTGACTATCTGGAACGAAAGCTTGCAGATGCCGGAATTCCTGTTGTGACAGGGGTGAAGGTAACCGCTCTTGAAGGCGATGGAAAAGTGGAGAAGGTAGTAACGGATAAACGCTCCTATAAAGCAGATATGGTTGTCTTCTGCGCAGGGATCAAACCCAATACAGAATTCTTAGAGGGCACCGGAATTGAGATGTTTAAGGGAGCAATCATTACTGATTCCCAGGGAAGAACCAATGATAAGGATATATATGGAGCAGGAGACTGTGCCATGGTGAAAAATGCCATCACAGGAAAACCAGCATGGTCACCCATGGGATCAACGGCCAATATCAGCGGAAGGCTCATTGCACAAAATATTGCAGGAGAAGAGCGTTCCTACCGCGGCGTTCTGGGAACTGCAGTGTGTAAGCTTCCGGGGTTAAATGCCGCAAGAACTGGACTGACAGAGACCCAGGCCATAGAGGAAGGATTTGATGCAGCAAGCGTGATCGCGGTGGTGGATGATAAAGCACATTATATGCCGGGTGCATCTTATTTTATTATTAAAATGATCGCGGATAAGAAAACCCTTCGCCTTCTTGGAGTTCAGGCCGTTGGCAGCGGTGCCGTTGATAAAATTGTGGATATGGCAGTGACTGCGATTATGTGTAAGGCGGATTTAAACGATCTTACGGATATGGATCTTGCTTATGCACCTCCATTTTCTACCGCAATCCATCCATTTGTACATACTTTAAATATTCTACTGAATAAATTAAACGGCAATTTAAAATCCATGACTCCTGCGGAATATGCAAATGGAATGGCAGAAGGTTATAAGCTGGTGGACGCAGGTCAGGTTCCTTCCGTGCCAGGTGCCATGCATGTGGAATTAACGGAGGTAGACGGACCGGTTAAAGGGCTTGATAAAGAGGATCATATTCTTCTGGTATGTAACAGGGGAAAGCGGGCCTATCTGCTTCAGAACCGGCTGGATTACTACGGATATAAGCATACAAAGGTGCTGGAAGGCGGAATTACTTTTACAGAGGTAGAAGGATCATAATAAAAAAACAGGAGTGGTAAAATTATGACATGCACATTAAAGCCAGATGAGATCAAAAGGGTTAAGGCTCTGGGGTTTTTAAATAATAAGGGAACGGATTTATTTAACGGGCGGGTAATTACGGTAAACGGTAAGATTACAGCAGATCAGACCGCTGCCATTGCTAAGGCAGCAAGAAAGTTTGGAAACGGAGATGTGGAATTTACAGCCCGCTTAACAGTGGAAGTAAGAGGAATTCATTATAATGACATTGAGGCATTTCAAAGCTGCCTCGCAGAAGCGGGACTGGAGACCGGAGGAACGGGCTCACTGGTGCGGCCGGTTGTATCCTGTAAAGGAACCACCTGCCAGTATGGGCTTTACGATACCTTTGATCTATCAGAAAAGATTCATGAGCGGTTCTACAAGGGCTATCACACGGTTAAACTGCCTCACAAATTTAAGATTGCCACAGGTGGATGCCCCAATAACTGCGTAAAGCCTAATTTAAATGATCTGGGCATTGTAGGTCAGATGATACCCTGCGTTGACGAAGATATGTGTAACGGCTGCAGGAAATGTCAGGTTGAGACAGCCTGTCCCATGAAAGCAGCAAAGCTTTCCGACGGCCTGATAGAGATCGATAAGGAAATCTGCAACAACTGCGGACGGTGTATAGGAAAATGTACATTTGATGTCATCGAAGAGGGTACCCCCGGATTTCTTGTGTATATTGGTGGCAGATGGGGAAAGAAAATCACCCATGGAAAAGCTCTTGGCAGGATTTTTAAGAGCGAAGAGGAAGTTCTGTCAGTCGTTGAAAAAACCATTCTCCTGTTCCGGGAGCAGGGGCAGACTGGAGAACGCTTTGCGGATACCATTGAACGGATTGGGTTTGAAAACGTTGAGGCACAGCTTCTTACTGATGATATTTTAAGCAGAAAGCAGGAAATACTGGATGCAAAGCTGCATCTGGTGGGTGGGGCAACCTGCTAGGCATCCAGTTTCCATGCTTTCTGACTTGCAAATTTAACAGCTCCCCACAGTTTGTCAGAATGGGAGCTGTTTTTTCAGCCATGCACCAGCAAGTTGGAACCAGGTCTCAACTTCTGGAGATATCTGGTCTGGAGTGTTGGCTGTTACCTGATTTGCCAGAGCCAGTCCATGCTCTCCTTCCTGGAAGATATGGAGTTCGTAAGGGACATGGTGTCTGGCCATCTCAAGGGCAAATACCAGAGAGTTCTCGGAGTAAACCAGCCCATCCTCTGAGGTATGCCACAAAAAAGCGGGCGGAGTATTGGAAGAGACAAAACGGGAGGGACTGAAGGTCTGGATCACACTCTCTGTAATCTCTTTCTCTCCGGTCAGAGCCACATTTGCCTGGTCCATAAAATCAAACATCTGTTTTTTTGACTCATCTTGTGCCAATTCGGCCGATTTCTCCTTCATCACCTGATAATCCAGCAGACCATATCCGAGAATCAGTGCGCTTGGCCGGATTTCTTCCGGGCTGGCCGCTTCAGGCGAAAGAGATTCTCCCAGCTCTTTTTCGTGCCAGTGTACGCCAAGGCTGGCAGCAAGGTGCGCGCCTGCGGAAAAACCACAGATCCCAATCTTATCCGGGTCAATGAGCAGGTGTTCGCAATTCTGCCTTAAGTACCGGACCGTCTGAGCCAGTTCTTTTAACGCAGTGTCAGCCACTCCGATTCTGTTTTCCGCCGGATTACCGGTTGTATATCTTAATACAACGGCATGATATCCCATGGATAGAAATTTAAATGCAATGGGTTCTGCTTCCCGGTCAGAGGTGAACAGATAGCCTCCCCCAGGCGCAATTACGATTACTGGACGTTTTTTACCGGGTAAAAGTTCTTTGGAATCCTCGATCAGGTATGCGGTGAAAAATCCAGCAGTTTCATTCAGTTTGTGTGTTTGAATAATCAAGATGTCAGCTCCTTCCTTAAAGATATTAATGTATTCATTGTATCAGATTCCATTGATAATCACCAGGTTTTAAACCAGAACACTGAATTATCACAAATCTTTCACAGAATGAAAATAATTATTTAAGCTGTATTTCAGGTTTGTAATATACAATGTTTTCAAAATGAAAAGTCAATAAGTTAGAGGAGGCAGTAAATATGCATTTTAACAGATTTAATAAAACAATGGCTGGAATTTTAGTCATGACCATGGTGGTTTCCATGGCGTCACAGACAGTAACGATTCATGCTGCAAATACAACACAGGAAACAACTCAGTCCTCAGAACCGCCCGCAGGCGGACCCGGTGGCCAGCAGCCGCCCGAAGGGGCTCCAACTGGTCAACCGCCTGAAAATGGACAACAGTCACCGGAAGGAGCTCCAACCGGTCAGCCTCCTGAGAATGGCCAGCAGCCGCCTGACGGAGCACCTGCCGGTCAGACACAACAGGGGGAAGAAAAAACTCAGGGCCAGCAGCCCTCTGACATGAATCAGGCGCCTCCTGGAGGAGTTGGAGGTGCAGATACCATGACTTTTGACTATAAGGGCAATTATACGGCTGCGCTGGTTGCTGATGGGAAAGAGGTTTCCTCTGGTAAAGAATCCATCACTGCTTCAGATGCAGACCAGAACGCTGCACTGGTTCAAAACGGAGGAACTTTAACCATTACAGAGGGTACATTACAGAAATCAGGTGATGATACCAATGGAGACAATTGTAATTTTTACGGTCTGAATTCCATTCTTCTCGGGGTAAACAGTGATTCAAAGGCATATATATCTGGAAGTTCCTTAAAGGCTGACAGTGAAGGGAGTAACGGTATCTTTTCTACCGATAATGCGGTGATTTATGCCAATGACAATCAGATTTCTACCTCTGCCGGCAATTCCAGAGGTTTGGACGCTACCTATGGAGGTACGATCATAGCAAATTTAATGGATATTTCCACCAAAGGGGATCATAGTGCAGCCATTGCTACAGACCGGGGAGGCGGAACCATATCCGTTACCAACAGTACATTATCTACGGAAGGATCAGGTTCTCCTCTTCTTTATTCCACAGGTAATATTGAGGTAGATAACGTTACTGGTTCGTCAACAGGCAGCCAGATTGCAGGAATGGAAGGGCTTAATACAATTCGTATTTATCATTCCAGTCTTACCAGTGCCATTACAGGTAAAACAGCCAGTGATCCGGTTGCAAACGGAATCATTATCTATCAGTCAACATCAGGAGATGCAGAAGCCTCCACTGGTGAAGCAGCAACCTTTGAAGCAGCAGACTCCACATTAAAAAGTGCAGTAAAAAGTGGTTCCATGTTTTATAGTACCAATACAGAAGCCAATATTGTGCTGAGCAATACAAAACTGGATTTTGACAGTGAAAATGCGGGTCTGCTCACTGTGGAAGGCAATGATTCCAATAACTGGGGAACTGCCGGAAGCAATGGTTCAAAAGTGAAATTTACCGGATTAAACCAGACATTAAACGGGACAATTTCAGTTGATACCATCAGCAGCCTGGAACTGTATCTTCTTAAAAATACAACCTACACCGGTTCAATCGTAATTCAGACCAATTCTGTGAATACGAAAACAACAGAGTCACCTGTTACCGTCAATCTGGACAGTACCTCCAAGTGGGTGGTTGTAAAGGACTGTGAAATCAGTAATCTGAACGCCGAAAAAGGCGCTTCTATTGTAGATGAAGATGGAAAGACAGTAACCATTGTAGCAAATGGAAAGACAGTGGTAACCGGTACAGGTTCCCGGACTCTGACTGTTACTGGAACTTATACAGAGACAATAACAACAGACACCAGCAATGCTTTAAGTACTTCCTATACAGACAGATCTGAATTTGACAAGTATTATGGAATCTCCACTACATTTGGGGAGAATAGTGCAGCAGAGGATGGGAAAGCTGAGACATCAGCGGAAAGCCAGTCTGAAGTGGAAAGCCAGGCAGGTGACCAGGAAGAAACGTCTCAAAATAGTCCGGCTGGTATTCTGGCAGTAGTTGCATCGGTTTGTGCCATTATTGGCTTTGGTGGCATTTTTGCTTACAGAAAGAAAAGAAAGTGAAGTATATAGAAGAAAGAAAGTTAAGCATAGACTTGACATTCTTAAGAGCCTATGTTAATGTGATAAAGTGAAAAAGTAATAAACCAACAAGCGAAGTTCGTAGGAAAATGACGATTTGTCTGCCGAAGGAGTAACACTCTCAGGCATCCGGAGTACCGGATAAGGACTATGAATGGATGTGGCTCTGGAGAATCTCATGAATGAGTGCCGAAGGTGCAAGGCGCGGGAAACCGCGTTAATCTCTCAGGCAAAAGGACAGAGTTTAAGTTCAAACGTTTAGCGGCAGTGATGCCCTTATTTGTTTGCTTTCAGAGCCAAATCATCCCGTATGGTTTGGCTTTTTTTAATAACAAAAAGAGAGGGTCTATCACATGGAACAATTTACACAGCTGGTTGATCAGGTCAGCGGCATTGTCTGGAACAGCATTTTACTGTATCTGCTGGTTGGAACAGGAATTTTATTTACTGTCCGCACCCGTTTTGTACAGGTCAGAAAATTTGGAGAAGGATTTAAGCGTATGTTCGGCAGTTTTAAGCTGAATGGCGAAAACGCCGGCAAAGACGGAATGTCCTCCTTTCAGGCATTAACTACGGCAATTGCAGCCCAGGTAGGTACGGGTAATATTGCAGGCTGTGCGACAGCACTTTATTCCGGAGGACCTGGAGCAATATTCTGGATGTGGCTCAGTGCCTTTTTTGGAATGGCTACCAACTATGGAGAAGCTGTTCTTGCCCAAAAATATAAAACGGTTAATTCACAGGGAGAAGTAACAGGCGGTCCCATATATTATATTAAAGCCCGTTTTAAAGGAACTGCAGGTAAGGTTATGGCAGTATTCTTCTCAATGGCAATAATTTTTGCTTTAGGATTTACCGGAAATATGGTTCAGGCTAATTCCATCGGTCTGGCTTTTCACACTGCCTTTGGTGTGGATCCCCTGATTGTTGGAATTGTGATTGCGGCAGTTGCTGCATTTACCTTTATGGGAGGTGTGAAGCGAATTGCTTCCCTTACAGAAAAACTTGTACCGGTGATGGCCGGATTTTATATAATCGGATGTCTCATCGTTCTGGTTATCAATCACAGCGCTCTTTTGCCTGCACTTAGGTCCATTGTGATTGGTGCATTCCGTCCCCAGGCACTGCTAGGCGGCGCTGCTGGAATCGGAGTTCAGAAAGCCATGCGTTATGGTGTTGCCAGAGGATTATTTTCCAATGAGGCAGGTATGGGATCTACTCCTCACGCCCATGCCATTGCTAAGGTAGAAAAACCCCAGGATCAGGGCGTTATGGCGATTATGGCTGTATTTATTGATACCTTTGTGGTTCTTAATCTAACTGCTTTGGTGATCCTCACCTCAGGAAGACTGGCTCCAGGTGTGGAAGGAGCTCCTCAGGGAACAGCTCTTGCCCAGGCAGCATTCAGTGAGGCATTCGGCTCTTTTGGAAATACGTTTGTAGCAATCTGTCTTCTGTTTTTCGCATTTTCAACAATCATCGGATGGTACTTTTTCGGTGAGGTAAATGTAAAAGCACTTTTTGGACCCAAAGCAACCAAGGTATATGCATTGATCGTTGTACTGTTCCTGGTGCTTGGATCATTTTTAAAGGTTCAGCTGGTCTGGAATTTATCCGATTTATTTAACGCACTTATGGTATTTCCAAACCTGATTGCTCTTCTGGCTTCCTCTGGTATCGTAGCCAGAGCTGCCAGGGGAGAAGATATCATGAAATAATCTACTCTTTGAAGCCGGTTAAAAATCCGCTGAATTCATGGAAAAGAGTTTCTTCTATCTTTTTCATCCATACGGTAATACCGTCTTCTGACAGAGTTAAAAGGATATGGATGGAACCCACGTATTCGCCCACAACGGAAACAGGGAGATAAAGTGTTCTGGAATCTGCCCACAAAGCTTTGACTGCAATTCTCTGTTTGTAGCCATTTAAGATGCTGACAGCAGGTTCTGTAAAGGAAAAAGAGAATGTGTATGTCTTATCCGGTCCGGAAAGGGTAAGGCTGCCTTCTTTGGAGTCAAGGGAGAGGGCAAGCCTTGTAAATCTCTGCCGGCCGGGCAGAAGGCGGTAAACGGCGTTTAAATGAGAGGGACCGGAAAAGACAGGAAGGCTGGGAACCGGATTTAAAAATTCCTTTAGTCCATCCCGAACCAGATCCAGTATTTTTTGTTGTCCCCCTCTGATATTCTGAGTATTTGCCGTAATGACTATAACCAGATCCAGTTCCGGATAAAAAAGCACATACTGACTTCCCATACCATACATGGCAAAGCCATTGCGGATCTGCCAGATCTGATAGCCGTATCCCTGCTTCTCATCTAATGTCTGTCCGAAATGAATGGTGGGAACCTGAAAGGAAACGGCATCTCTTAAATAATCTGCAAAAACCCCCGTCCCATGTTTTACTGTATTCATACAGAATCTGCCAGTCTTTAATAAATCAAGGGAATAGGCCATCAGGCCGGAGCCGCCCATTTCACTTCCAAAGGGATCTTTTATGATATACGCATCTTTGGAAAAATCAAGTTCATCCAGACATTTCTCTCTTAAATAATCAAGAACTCCTTTTCCAGTCAGCTTTTTTATAAGTGCTGCCAGCGTATGGGCAGCGGAAGTATCATAGAGAAAGGTTTCCCCGCTTTTATGGGTAGGCGGAACCAAAAAGAAGCTTTCCACCCAGTTTTTCTGCCTGTCAATCTTATAGGTGGTTGAGGAGTGGCAGGTCTGCATCATCAGCATTTGCTGTATGGTCATATTCATAAGCCAGGGACTTTTCGTTTCAGTATCTGAGTATTCCGGGAAATAGCCGGTTATGGGATCTGAAAGGGAAATCAGACCGTCCTCAAGGAGATATCCCACTGCCAGGGCGCAGAAGCTCTTTGTGATGGAGAACATGCGGTGAAGGTCCTGTTTCGTATAAGGTGCCTGATAGTTTTCCGTAAGAAGAGTTCCGCCCTGTTCAGCCAGAAAACTATGAATGGGAAGTCCGCTTTCTTTCAGTGTGAGCCAAAGCTGTTCCATGTGTTCTTTTGATGGTATGTTGTTATGCATTTACCTTGTCCCTCATTTCTTTTGGAGATACTCCATAGTTCTTTTTAAATGCTCTTCGAAAAGAAGCTGGGTTGTTATAACCCAGATATTGATACAGCGTGGATAGACTTGTATCAGTTTCCAGTATAATTTCCTTGGCTTTTGCCATTCGAAGCCGCTCTAAATAGGTAGAAAAGTTTTCAGATACTTCTTTTTTAAAGAGATAGCTGAAATAATTTTCCGAGATGCCGAACTCATCTGATATTTTAGTCAGACATAGATCGGAATCATGGTAGTTATTGATGATGTAATCCTGTATTTTTATAATCAGTTCATTACTTTCCGTATCTGTTCCGCAGATATCACAAAGCTCAAAGGCGATGGTCTTTAAGCTGTCTAAGCTCATCTCTCCCTCAAACTGCTTATCAATCATATCCAAAAGCCTTAGTTTTTCTCCATCCAGGCCGTCTTCTGAGATGGTGTGCCTTTTCTTAAAGACAGTCGCCCGGATATCGGACAAAAGCCATTTTTGCTGGGTAAAGGAAAGACTGCGCATGTCAGTATTTTCTTTCCGGATCAGTTTAAAAAGTTCCCTCACCTGGTCTTTATTGCCGGTAGAGATAAAGCCGCTTAACTGTATGGATAAACTTTCCGGGAAATAATATACATCATTTGATTTGGCAAAATCATTGCAGCTTAAAATATATTTTTCGTTAGTGGTAATTGATTTCGCATCTTTTGCCTGCTGATAGGATTTCCACGTATAGGAGATCAGTCCGTTTCTGCCTCCTAATCCGCCCCGGATCCAGATTCCATACTTTTCTAAAAGTTCCCTGTGCATGGTAAGGAAGATGTCTCTGTCACTGCTTAACACCTGCTCAAGAGGTATGGATCTATCTGAGGCGATCAGTATGGCAAAGGCCCGGTCTGACGGTTTGTATACATATCCAGTATCCGGGTAATAGCGCCGGAGGGCTTCTCTCACCAGCATATCGTAATTTTCAAAGCACAATTCCAAATCCTTGGTACAGATATCGGATTCCTCTGATGGGGATACTTCTGTATACAAAACGTGGAATTTAGTGTCAGGGCGTTCCAGACCAAGTTCATCTATGATATACTGCATCTCTACGTTATTGGTAATGCTGCCTTCCATGATTCGTCGCATATAGGACTCCGCCACAACCGGTTTTTGCTTTTCCACAAGGAGGTTTAAGGAGCTTGCCAGTGATTCCTTTATATTCAGTTCATTGGACAGCTTTAAAATCTTTTGATTTCCAAAGGATGAAAAGATCACCGCAAGGATTCCGCCAAGAATGATTGCTGCCAGAGTTACAGTTGTAAAAAAACGCTGATAGGGGGTGATGGAGTAGTAAGCTTTCTCTTCCGGCTGAATCAGGTAGTAATTCCAGCTATTATAGGAAGAAGATATAGTGGTGATCAGCATTTCCTCCCTGTTACTGCCCTGGGTAAAATGTGCGATATTATGTTCAAAGTCCATATTTTTCAAGGTTTCGTATTCAATAACAGGGCCTCCATCGGAAAGAAGAAACGTCTGATTGCCGTTTTTATCGTATGCAACCAGGTATCCGTTATTATAAAAATTAATACTCGAAAAATATTTGATGATCTTTTCGTGGTCAAACTGGTAGCAGATCACGGAACTGCTGTGATTGGCGATCTGAGAGGCAGAGGTCAGAGGATAAAGATATAAAAAGTTTTCTGACGAGGTGCCAAGCTGTTCAAAAGGAATAAATTTGTTCCAGTAAACAGGATTCACAAGTACTTTTGAAAAAAGTGCCGGATCAATTGGGTACTTTGTATTATGCCAGATAAAAAAATCAAAATCCGAAAACAGGATTGGAGAGATTGCATAGCTGGATTTCTCGATATAAATAAAAGAGTTGCTGATTGGCAGCAGCAGCTCCACAGGTGTAATTGATTTAAGGCTTTGCTGGGTCTTATAACCAAGATAATAAAAAGATGAGTCCTCTCTGTCTTTCTGGTTGATAAGATTATTAAAAAGGCTGTTGGCAGTAATTTGTTTCACCGATGCATTCATCAGCTCCAATGTATTGTCAAGCTGGTTAACGGATGCGGTCAGACTAAGCCGGTTTTGCTGGTAAATGCCGTTCTTAACCTGGCGATAGGAAAGGGAATAAAGAATCACTCCAATCATTAGAATGATTGCCAGAATCAAAGTATAGGAAAGCATCAGCTGATTTTTATAGGACATATTTTTATTTTGTTTTAATGTAAGTTTGCGATTTTTCATATGCACCGTTCCTTTTTTCATATGGAAATTATAGTATGAAACGGTACTAAAATCAATCAGATCCCTCCCTTACATTAAGATCTGTACATAGAACGTAAAATATGTACTCAATATCCATTCCTGTCTCTTCCTATATAATGATGTGGAATTGAAATCAGAGGATCCAGTAAATATAAAATATGCATAATAAATGATTGGGAAATCGGGGCATTTAGCTAAAAATGAACAACGATAGTAAATAATGCGCGTTGATATTGTGTGTACGGGATGCTATGATGGCAATGCAAAAAAGGTGCGCACCACCAATGACAAAATCAATAATATTGGGAGGTTCTTAATGAGAGTTAAAAAAATGCTTGCAGCTGGTATGGCGGTTACCATGGCTGCGTCTGTGGCTTTAAGTGGTTGTTCTTCTTCTGCCAAAACTGGTGTGGATGCAACAAGTGCAGGTGCAAATACGGAAAGTGGCTCTTCAACAGGGGAGAGCAAAGCTGGGAATGAGATCAAGAAGCCAGATAAAATCACGATTATGGTAAATTCAACTGTAACAACAAAGGCAAATAACAGAGATGCTTTTGAAAAAAGGTGGGAAGAGCTTACCGGTATTGATCTGGAAATTATTCAGCCTGATCATGATGCTTATTTTGATGTTTTAGGACAAAGTTTTGCTTCCGGACCGGAAAACTGGCCTGACGTGATTATTCTAAATGGAAGTTATTACACCGGTTATGCAGAGGAAGGTGCTCTGTGGGATATGACAGAAGCATGGGAGAATTCAGAGCTGAAGGCTTCGGGACGCGTAACAGGGGAAGATGTTATTGAAGCAACCAAGATTGATGGTAAACTTTATGGATTTCCTGATGCAAGAAGAGGTGGCTGCCTTACTTACGTAAAGAAAAAATGGCTTGATAACTGTGGATTAGAGGCGCCCACTACTTATGAAGAATATTTAAATATGTTAAAAGCATTTACGGAAGGTGACCCGGATGGGAATGGAATCAATGGGGATACATATGGCGTTTCAGCAGCAGGACTGATGGGAGCTAAAGGAGGAGATCCCTCTTCCAATTATCTTCCTGAGTTTTATCAGGATGCGCAGCCAAACTTTGTAAAAGGTGAGGATGGTGTCTGGTATGATGGCTTTACAAAAGAAAACTTCAGGGGTGCTTTGGAGCGTCTGAGAGATGCCTATTCAAAAGGATATATTGATAAGGAAACTTTGACCAATGGTACAAAAGACTGCCGCAATAAATTCTACGAAGATAAGTTTGGTGTATTTACGTATTGGGCAGGTACCTGGGCTTCCAACTTAAAGAACAATCTGGAAGCAAATGGAAAAGACGGAGAGTTGATTCCTTTAAAACCAATTAAAGAGGTTGGTACTTACGAAGAAGGAACAGCTCCTGTATGGGCAATTACTTCTGCCTGTGAAAATCCAGAAGGGGTCTTTAAGTATTTTATAGAGTCTATGCTTGATGGCGGTGATATGCAGATGCTTTGGAGCTACGGCGTAGAAGACGTTCACTGGTCTACAAAAGCTGAAACAGTTCTTGATAAGACCTATGCAGCTGGAGAATTCCATACACGGGAAAGCCTGGAACAGCCGGGAACACAGTATACAAAGCAGCATCTGGATCCCACATTAGCCATTGCTACATGGGAAAATGATCCTGGAAAAGATACCGTTAAAGAAGAAGCAAAAGTATCTCAGAAGATATTTAATGAAAATTGCCATCAGGCAAACATTATTCCTTCGACCGAAGTAATGGCAACTTATAATGGTGATTTGACTACATTAAAAAACTCTATCGTTGCAGATGTCGTAGTACAGGGACTTTCTATTGATGCTGCATATGAAAGATTTGAAAAAGAGGGTGGAGCTGAGTGGTCTAAATTGATCGTAGATTCTTTAAATGAATTGGGATCTTCAAAATAGGTTTAGGAAGGTTAACGTATGAATACAAAAAAGAAAGGGCCTGCAGCGAAAGCTGCAGGCAGCAACAAGCGGCCGCTGCTGGTTTCGCTTCGGTATTACAAAGGCTTTTATCTGATGTTTCTGCCAGTACTGGCTTTTGCAATCGTGTTTAACTATCTTCCTATGTTTGGTATCAGATATGCCTTTTATTCTTATAAGGGAATCAAGGAGCCTGTATTCGTAGGACTTGCCCATTTTGAGAAGATGATGAAAATGTCAGGGTTCTGGAATGCCTTTGGCAATACCATAACATTAAGTGTTGTTAAGCTTCTTTTAAATACATTTACGGCAGTTGCACTTTCTCTTATGCTCAATGAGATGAAAAGCGCAACTTTTAAGAAGATCACTCAGACGATTGTGTATCTTCCCCATTTTATGTCATGGGTGGTTACAGCTTCCGTCTTTACATTAATACTTTCTCCTACCAGTGCAGGTCTGGTAAACTCCATACTGATAAAACTGGGGATTTTAAAAGAGGGAATTTATTTCCTGGCAGATAAATCATGGTGGCGTACCATGTTTTATGGCATCAACGTCTGGAAGGATACAGGCTGGGGAACGATTATTTTTATAGCAACCCTGTCCGGAATTAATCCGGAACTTTATGAAGCGGCAGCCATGGATGGGGCAGGCCGGTGGAATAAATTGCGTTTTATTACAATGCCGGCTCTTAACAATACCATTATCACAGTGTTGATTTTAAATCTGGCAAAGGTCATGAACTTATTTGAGTCTGTATTCGTTATGCAAAACGATGCCGTAATCCAGGTATCAGATGTACTTCATACATACATTTATACGCAGACATTCAATTCCGGTGCACTTCCTGATTATGGATATACCACCGCAGTAGGGCTGACTGCTTCACTTGTAGGTTGCTTATTTGTGCTGGTCTGCAACAAGGCCAGCCACAAAGTAAGAGGAAGAGGAATTGTGTAGGAGGGACAACATGAAAAAGAAAGCAACAGCATTTGATTATGGGCTAATGATAATATTTGTGCTAATAAGCCTGATCATGATTATCCCTATTTATAAAGTATTAATCGATTCGCTTGATTTAAAAACAGCGTATGGTATGAAATTATTTCCGGAACAGTTCGGTTTTGCAGGATATATATCCGTATTTACCAATCCGACTCTGTACAGACCGTTTCTGGTGTCCTGCTTTACTACAATCGTAGGAACTTTTACAGGTCTTACAATTGCAACACTTGGGGCATATGTACTGATTCAATGGAAAATGCCGGGACGGACATTTTTTGCAAATATGCTGCTGTTTACCATGATTTTCAGCGGTGGTATGATTCCCACGTATCTGGTTATGAAAGCAATTCATATCACCAATACATTGCTGGTGGTTATTCTTATGCCGGCTATTAATGTTTATAATATCGTATTAATGAGAAACTTTTTTGAAGGAATTCCTACCAGCTTATTTGAATCAGCAGAAATTGACGGCTGCTCTCCAATGGGAGTATTTCTTAAAATCGTTCTCCCGTTATCAAAGGCGGCGCTGACAGCCATTGGTCTGATGTACGCAGTTTCTTACTGGAATGACTATACACACTATAAGCTTTATATCACAAATGATAATTTATATAATTTTCAAATGAAGCTAAGATCTGTTATAATGGGAAGTGATTTGCCCCAGGCAATCGGCGGTGCTACTGAAAACACAGTAAAAAACGCAGCAGTTATTGTAGCAATCCTCCCCTTCATGATCATATATCCATTCTGCCAGAAGTATTTTATTCAGGGTGTTAATATTGGTGCCGTAAAGGAGTAACGATCAGGCAGAAAGAGGGGCAGAATTTCTGCTCCTTTTTTCACATGAACTATATTATGGGAGGCAATTACGATGTCCATGTATCAGAATCCGGTTTTGTATGCCGATTATTCAGATCCCGATGTAATTCGGGTGGGGGAAGACTATTATATGGTGGCTTCTTCTTTTACATATCTTCCAGGTGTACCTCTTCTCCATTCCAGAGATCTGGTTCACTGGGAAATCATCAATCACTGTGTGGATTCACTGCCCTTTGAAAAATACGATTTGCCTTCTCACGGATCAGGAACCTGGGCGCCTTCCATCCGTTTTCATGAGGATACCTTTTATGTATTCATTCCCCTTCCTGATGAAGGGATTTTTGTAGCCACATCAAAGGATCCATATGGAAAATTTAAACTTCACTGCCTCCATGAAGCGAAAGGTTGGATTGATCCTTGTCCTTTTTGGGATATGGATGGAAAAGCGTATATGGTATTTGCCTATGCCAACAGCCGGTGCGGGATCAAGCACAGACTGGATCTGGTAGAAATCGACCCTCTATGCAGAAATATTATTGGAGAGCCGGTTACCATATTTGACGGGGAACAGATTGCTCCCACTACAGAAGGACCCAAGATGTATTATGACCAGGGATATTATTATATTCTAATGCCGTCAGGAGGAGTTTCAACAGGCTGGCAGTCTGTATTGAGAGCGAGATCTGCAAAGGGGCCATATGAATACAAGATTGTGATGCATCAGGGAAATACATCCGTAAACGGGCCTCATCAGGGCGGCTGGGTCATAGCACCTGACGGCAGGCACTGGTTTATTCATTTCCAGGATGTCAATGAGCTTGGAAGAATTGTGCATCTGCAACCCATGTGCTTTCATAATGGCTGGCCTTTTATCGGAACAGATCAAAATGGAGACGGAATTGGAGAACCGGTTAAGGAGTGGAAGGTTCCCACAGAAGGGCAGCCAGAATACAGGATTGCCCAGTCAGATGAGTTTAAAGAAGAAAGCATTGGCCTTCAGTGGCAGTGGCAGGCAAATCCCCAAAAGTCCTATTATTCTCTGTTGGGGCATAATGGAATCCGTCTGTTTTGTATGAAAAACAGTACCAGAGAAAATTTCCTCTGGTATGCACCCAATGCCATGACTCAGATCCCCCAACAAAGGACTTTCACCGCTGTCACAAAGGTACGCCTTAACTGGGAAGAAGAGGGGGATATGTCCTCCATTGGAATGATTGGACATTCCTATGCCTATCTGGCTCTGGAGCGGACCATTGATGGCAACAGCCTTATGCTGTACAAAGGAACCGTAACAAAAAAGGAACTGCTTGGAGAAGCCCGGGAAATTCTTGAAACTTCCTGTCCTTATGAGAATGATACGGTGTATCTGCGTATGGAGTTACTTGCTGATAAAACATACCGTTTTTCCTGGTCACCGGATGGAGCCAGCTATACCTCCATCGGCAATCCGCAGTCCCTATGCCGGGCGACCTGGACAGGTGCAAAGCTTTGTCTGTGGAGTGCTAACAAAAACAATGTAAAATCAGAAGGGTATGGGGAATATGAATTTATACACATCAAAGACGGAAAGGGCAGCAAAGAGGGCTTTTGAGGCAGCAGAGCGGGGAGAGTATGAGATGGTTGTCCACCTGATTGATCACAGCTTCAATATAGAGGACTGTGATGATAATGGGAACAGCCTTCTCCACTATGCAGTGAAAGGAAAAAACCAAAAACTGGTGGAGTATCTGGTGGAGCGCTGCAACATGGATCCCACATGGGCAAATCAGTCCATGTGTACACCTTATGATCTGGCGGCAGGGTCACCCCTGGAAGAGTATTTTAAAAGTAAATGCGGTTTTTCCCTGGAGGAATCTTACCGCAATCCTGTTTTAAGGGGAATGCACCCGGATCCCAGTATTGTACGTGTGGGTGAAGATTATTACATGGTACATTCCAGTTTCCTGTTTTTCCCATGCATTCCAATCTCTCATTCCAGGGATTTAATTCACTGGAAAACAATCGGTTATGCGGTTACAGATGAAATATGGGCAAAAGAATATCTGGGAGATCTGGAAGGAGGAAGGGGATTCTGGGCGCCTGATATCAGCTTTTCCAATGGAAGATTTTATATCTGCGCAACTCTGCGTAATAATGACGATGCGCCTTATATTCAGACACAGATGATCACCAGTTCCATTCATCCCGAAGGTCCTTATGAGACTCCGGTCATTCATAATCTCTTAGGGATTGATCCCTCCCTTTTCACTGATGAGGATGGAAAACGGTATATGCTGATTAACCGGGGAGCAAGAATCATGGAGATTTCCCAGGATGGAAAACAACTGCTGTCCCAACCGGAACTGATCTGGTACGGGCATTCCGGTCATGCGCCGGAGGGACCTCATCTCATAAAAAAGGATGGGTATTATTATTGTTTTCTGGCAGAAGGCGGAACTGGAAAAGGACATATGATTACCGTTGCAAGATCAACACGATTATATGGGCCCTATGAAAACTGTCCTTACAATCCAATCATGCATCAATGGGATGAAATGGGTGCCATTCAGTGCTGTGGTCATGGAAAACCGGTTGAGACACCAGACGGCAGATGGTTTATGGTATATTTATCTTCCCGTTTTATCAATGGGACATGGGGGATGCTGGGCAGAGAAACCTGCCTTGACGAAATCATCTGGACGGCTGATGGGTGGCCTGTAATAAATAAAAGAAAAGGTCCTTCTTATCTGGATCGAGTTCCGTTTCCCAAGACATATGAAAAGTCAGCGCCAGTCAATACAAAGGAGGCCTGGCTGTCCCCAAGGACAAGAGACAGAAAACGTGTCTGGACTGGGGAAGACGGAACGCTGTGGATCAGAGGAGACGGATTTGATTTATGCAGCAGAAAATGCAACAGCATGCTACTTAAATTCCAGCCGGATTTTAGCTTCGCAGCAGAGTTTGAGATGTGGATACCAGAGGAAGAGCAGGAGGAATTTACCTCTGATGCAGGTGTGACCTTGTACTATGATGAAAACACCTACATAAAATTTGGTGTAACAAAGAATCAGATATTTGTAACGGAATATGTGGACAACGCTTATGTAAGGACAGAAAAGAACGATTATTCTTTTGAAGGGCGTGTTTTATTCCGGGTTGAGACAGATGGTCTTAACAGAACGTTTCTATTAAATAATAAAATTCTGTGGCGGTGGACTGATGTGACTTCTATCTGTTCGGAAGGTCTGACAAAAGGAAAACGTTTTACAGGAGCAGCTTATGGAGTGTACGTAAATGGCAGCAATCTTTTATGCTGGAGACAGCACAGTGAAATTTAATAAAGCTTCCACATATCCCCAGACGGGGATATCCCAGGCAATGCTTCTTTATCTGGCAGATGGTGTGGAGATGAAAAGCTATGCTCAGAATGGGAGAAGTACCAAATCATTTCTGGAAGAAGGCCTGCTGGCCTTGATGGAAAAAGTAATGAAAGAGGGAGACTTTCTCTTTATACAGTTTGGTCACAACGATGAAAAGGATGATCCTGGCCGCCATACTGACCCGGATACCACATTTAAAGAGAATCTCATGATATTTATTCAGGCAGCCAGAGAAAATGGAGCTTACCCAGTACTCATTACCCCCATCGCCAGAAGGCATTTTAATGACCAGGGTAAATTTCTTCCTGGCAGCCACGGAGCCTATCCGGAGGCGGTGAGGCAGACCGGAAAAGAAGCCTGCGTTCCGGTTATTGACTTAACCGCTATCACAGAGGCCTATCTTAACGCAGTGGGAGATTTAGCCTCTAAAGCATATTTTATGTGGCCTGGGGATAATACCCATTTAAAACCAGAGGGGGCTGTCATCATGGCAGGGTTTATTTCCGAAGAATTGAGTAAGCTTGGATCACCTTATGCAGATCTGTTAGACAGCAAACATGTGGTAATAGAGAATCAGGGGCTTGATGTCTCCTAGGGAGAAGACGATGGATCAATATGAGAAAATGGAACACCGGTTTATCGACTGCTATAGGACGTACAGGAATCATTCGGTTATGGTGCTGCTTGGATTTTATAAAGGGCAGTACCATAAGTTTCTTCTGTCCACTTTCTTTTTTGTAATCAAACATGCGCCCAGTCTCTTTGCTGCCCTTCTGACTGCAAATGTAATTAACGGAGCCATAGCAGGAGGAGAAGAGGGAAAGCGTCAGATCATCTTAAATGTCGCAGTCTGGATTGGACTTTTAGCAGTGCATCTTCCTGCAAACTGGCTTCACAACAAGTACAAAAATCAGGTTATACGAAAAACTGAGGCTGGTTTAAGAGGCGCACTGGTCCGGAAACTCCAGGAATTGTCCATTCCATACCACACGCAGATACAATCAGGCAGGCTTCAGTCCAAGATCATACGTGATGTGGAGGCAGTGGAGACATTGTCCTCCCAGCTTTTTGTTAATCTCATGAATATTCTGATGAATCTGGTCATCACTCTGGGAATTACAGCCGTGAAAAACAGATCAGTGCTCCTGTTTTTTCTTCTGGTGGCTCCAGTGACTGCTGTAACAGTTGTCGCGTTTCGCAAACGGATTCACAGTGAGAACCGGGCGTTTCGACGTGAGATGGAGGAAACCAGCGCCCGTGTGATGGAGATGGTGGAGCTGGTTCCTGTTACGAGAGCCCATGCCCTTGAAAAACAAGAGGTGGATAAGATCAAGGAACAGCTGGAAGAAACGGCAGACAAGGGATACCGGCTGGATATGGTGCAGGCACATTTTGGGGCTGTAAGCTGGTGTGTATTCCAGGTATTTCAGGCATTGTGTCTGGGGTTCTCCGGATATATGGCATGGAAAGGCTCCATAAAGATCGGCGATGTAACCTTTTACCAGGCAAGCTTTACCACAGTAGTCAACCAGTTTACCGGGCTGATTAATCTGCTTCCCATACTGACTAAAGGACTGGAATCCGTTTCTTCCATCGGCGAGGTATTAATTTCCGACGATGTGGAGCATAATGAAGGAAAGAGGGAACTAAACCAGTTAAAGGGCAGATTTACCTTTCAGAATGTTGCATTTTCCTACAAAGACTCCAATGAACCGGTTTTGTCGGGAATTGATTTAGATGTGAAGGAAGGGGAGACCATCGCTTTGGTGGGAGAGTCCGGTTCAGGAAAAACCACCATACTAAATCTGCTAATTGGTTTTATAACACCAGGCGGTGGCAGGCTATCCATTGACGGAACAGATATCAGTGAAATTAATTTAAGAAGCTACCGGAGATTTATCTCAGTGGTACCCCAGACCCCCATTCTCTTTACAGGTACGGTAAGGGAAAATATCACTTATGGTCTTACCAATGTATCGGACGAAGAGGTGAATCATGCAGTGGAAGCGGCAAATCTAAAATCAGTGATTGCCAGGCTGCCCAATGGTCTTAATACCATGATTGGAGAACATGGAGCCAATTTAAGCGGAGGTCAGAGACAGAGAATTTCCATAGCCAGGGCGATTATCAGAGATCCCCGGGTAATTATACTGGATGAAGCGACCTCGGCTCTTGATACCATATCAGAAAAGGAGATTCAGGATGCGCTTAACGAGCTGATTAAAGGAAGAACCACATTTATTGTTGCACACAGGCTTTCCACAGTAAGAGGAGCAGACCGGATCGTGGTTTTAGACCAGGGGAAAATAAGGGAAGAAGGAAGCTACCAGACGTTAATGGATTTAAAAGGGGAATTCTATGAAATGGAGCGGCTTCAGATGGCATTGCGATGAAAAAACGGTTTACATCTGAATCGATCCGGTGTATAATCAAATCTTACATACGTAGTAATTTATCTGTATACAGGGAGGGTATAAAGTGTCCCTGTTCCTTTCATATTATAAATATTACAAGCGTAAGAATAAGGAGAATTATGCGCCGCAATCATCTATTTAAGAATAAAAGCTTACCTGATATTTCATTTCAGATTCCCAGATTGCTGATATTGGGATTATTTTTTGGATTTTTATTATCATCACTGCTGGTAAGGTTATATCACCTGCAGATTATGGAGGGGGCTGCCAGCCAGGAGGAGTTCATCAGCTCCATTATGAAAACCCAGAGGCTTCCCGGGAACAGAGGGAACATCTATGACAGGAACGGAACGCTTCTGGCATCAAACCGTCTATCCTATAATATCACTCTGGAAGATTCGGGAAATTATAAGAATCAGAAGGAGAAACAGAAAACATTAAACGGAATCGCCTATCAGCTGATTGGTCTTGTGGGAGATGAAGATAAGTTAAATGTCAGCCTTCCCATTGTGGTAAACGAAGAAGGAAATTATCAATATTCGGTGGACGGCTGGAAGCTGAGCCGCTTTAAGGCTGACTTTTATGGTAAGAGTCAGGTCACGGATCTGACGGAAGAGCAGTCACAAAAGACCGCCGATGAACTGATGCAGGATCTTTGCGGCAAGAAGAAGTTTATGATTGATTCTTCCTATCCGGAAGAGGAGCAGAAATTGTACAGGCTTCCTGCGTCCTTAACGCCCAAAGAGATCTTACAGATCGCCAACATTCGTTATGGTCTGTCCTTAAATTCATACCGGAAATACCTGCCGTATCTGGTGGCCTCCGATGTATCTGACAAAGCCATGGTGGGTGTAATGGAACAAAAGCACGATCTTCAGGGAGCTGATGTGGAAAACAGCAGCATCCGGGTGTACTATGGCGGAGAAAGCATGTCCTCTATTTTAGGATATACTGGTGGCATATCAGCCGATGAGCTGGCTGCAGTTGGGGACAATAACAGTATTTATTCCAATCAGTCCGTAATCGGCAAAAGTGGAATTGAAAAATCCATGGAAGAATGGCTGAGAGGACAGGATGGAACTCAGGAATTTTATACCGACGTGGTGGGAAATCCAAAGACAGAACCAGTTATTACCAACAGCCCCGGAACTGGCAAAGATGTTTACTTAACGGTGGATAAAGGTCTGCAGGATGCGGTATATCAGATGCTGAAACAGCAGATAGCCGGAATTCTTCTGGCCAATATGGTGGAAACCAGAAGGGCTGAAATGCCAAAAGCAGCCGATGCTTCCCAGATCCGGATTGCTTCTGACGAAGTCTACTATGCGTTGATCCAGAATCATGTCATCGATACGGAGCGGTTAAAGGATGAGAATGCATCGGATCTGGAAAAAAAGGTCTATGGAGATTTTAAACAGAAAAAAGAAGCGGTGATTGGCCAGCTTTCAGCTGCCTTCGACGCATCAGGAGCCTCTTACCAGGCACTTGGTTCCCAGATGCAGGGATACTTGGATTTTCTGGTCAGCCAGGCCCGTAAAGATCAGTTCCTGCTAAATGGAAGCGGCACATGGGACTGGAAAGAAAAAAGCTTAAGGCAATATCTGACTGAATCCATTGCTGCAGGTCATATGGACTTAAGCCACCTGGAAAACAATGAAAAGTATACGGAGATCCAGGATGCAGAGCGCCTGGCGGAAGAAAAGATGTTACAGGATATCACCGATAACCGTGATTTTGAGCAGAAGATTTATCAGGCCATGATCGGGGAAGGGTCCCTTAGCGGCAGAGAGACAGAGCAGCTTCTGTATGAACAGGGAGTTTTGTCAAAGGATGATCCGGACTATCCTCTTCTTATGAATGGTCAGTTAAGTCCTTATCAGTTTATCCGTAAGAAAATCACCAATCTGGAGATTACACCAGCTCAGCTGGCGTTAAATCCATGTTCCGGATCTGCTGTTGTGGTCAATCCCCAGAACGGTGAGGTAATAGCCTGTGTCAGCTATCCGGGTTATGACAATAACCGGCTGGCGAACCAGATGGATACCTCCTATTACCAGCAGCTGGAACAGGATTTATCCCTGCCTCTGTTCAACCGTGCCACCAGTCAGTTAACGGCACCCGGATCTACCTTTAAACCGGTTACGGTTATTGCCGGATTAACGGAAGGCGTGATTCAGACGGATACCAGTGTTTTGTGTACTGGTGCATTTGACAAGGTGGAACCGCCTCTGCGATGCTGGAAACGTTCCGGCCACGGTGTGATCTCTTCCAGTGCCGATGCACTTAAAAACTCCTGTAACGTATATCTGTCAGAAATTACTTACAGGCTGGGAACAGGAGCAGATGGAAGCTTTTCAGAGGATAAGGGACTTGGCACCTTAGTTAAATATGCCCAGCTTCTGGATCTGGATAAGAACACAGGAATTGAGATCGGAGAGGCAAAACCTCATGTAACAGATCAGTATGCCATTCCATCCTCCATCGGTCAGGGAACTCATAACTACACCACATCCCAGATAGCCCGTTATACAGCGACTCTGGCGAACCATGGCCAAAGTTATCAGCTGTCAATGATTGGCAAGATTACAGATGGAGACGGCGCAGTGGTAAAATCCTTTACTCCGGCCTTAAACAGTACAGTCAGCTTACCGGAATTTGTATGGAATGATGTGGCAAAAGGTATGAACGAACTGGTAAAATCCAATGCAAACTTAAAAGATTTAAAAATTGATGCTGCTGGAAAAACCGGTACAGCCGAGGAATCAAAAACAAAACCAAACCATGGTCTCTTTATTGGATATGCACCCCTTGTGAATCCGCAGATCGCCATAACAGTCAGGATCGCAAACGGATACAGCTCCGGTAATGTGGTAGGCGTAGGAAAAAATATATTTAATTATTATTTCCATCTGGAAGATACCGAAAAGATTTTAACTGGTACCGCTTCCGGTGTATCCAATAACCTTCGTACGGATTAAAGGAGAAATGGAATGAGACGGGGAATGAAACGGGGATTGAGACGATTTGTGTTTTCTGTTGTTTGCACGTTATTAATAGTGATGATTGGTGTGGCCGGAGGAATTTTATTTCTCCGGCTTGAAAGTAAGAAGAACCAGTTAAAAAAGCCGGATGTGCTTTTTTCTGACTATGTGTCAAACTTACAAAAGGCGGATTATGAATCCATGTATGGCATGCTTGATGGGCAGAGCCAGTTAAATATCAGCCAGGAAGATTTTATTGCCAGAAATAAGAATATTTATGAGGGAATTGAAGCGGAAAATATAAAAGCGGATATCACCGGCGTTGACTTAAAAGATGAGGAAGCAGTAGTCACTTATCAGATGAGTTTAACCAGTCTGGCAGGAGAGATCAGTTTTTCCAATCAGGCAGTATTTAAAAAAGAAAAGAAAACCGGCTATAAACTGGAATGGAATGACACCATGATTTTTCCAGAGCTTAATAAAACTGATAAAGTCAGAGTTTCAACAGATGAGGCACAAAGAGGGTCTATTTTTGACAGGAACGGTCTTATGCTGGCAGGAAAGGGAACTGCTTCCTCTGTCGGTCTTGTTCCGGGGAAAATGAGTGAGAATTCAGGTCCGGATGTGGAAAAACTGGGAGAACTTCTATCCATGTCTCCGGAGAGTATACAAAAAAAGCTGTCTGCAGGCTGGGTAAAGGAAGATTCCTTTGTTCCCTTAAAAACCGTGAAAAAGGTAGATGATTTTCAGCTACACTCAGATCAGGTCAGTGAAGAAGATCAGAAAAACAAAGAGCTTCAGGATCAGCTTCTTACAATTCCCGGAGTGTTAATTACAGACACTTCCGTGCGTTCCTATCCCCTTGGGGTAAAGGGCGCCCATCTCATTGGATACGTCCAGAATGTGACCAGTGAGGACTTGGAAAAACATAAGGGAGAAGATTATTTAACAGACAGCGTAATTGGTAAAAGTGGTATGGAAGGGTTGTATGAAAAGGAATTGAAGGGGACAAACGGCCATACTATTTCCATTACAGATGCAACGGGAAACAGCAAGAAAAAGCTGGCGGTAAGGCCCAGAACGGATGGTGCTGATATCACACTTACCATTGACAGTACGCTTCAGAGTGCGATCTATGATGCATTTTCAGAAGACAAAAGCTGCAGCGTAGCCATGAATCCCCAAACAGGAGAGATCCTGGCTCTTGTGAGTACGCCTTCCTATGATGACAATGATTTCATTCTGGGAATGCCGTCAGAAAAATGGGATTCCTTAAATAATGATGAGCGTAAGCCTCTTTATAACCGCTTCCGTCAGAAGTTTGCTCCAGGATCTTCCTTTAAGCCCATTACGGCTGTGGTTGGACTTGAAAACGGTGCCATCGATCCCAATGAGGATTATGGAAGTACCGGGTTAAGCTGGAGAAAAGATGAGAGCTGGGGAAACTATTACATAACCACCCTTCATGACAGCAATCCCCTTAATTTAGAAAATGCTTTTATATATTCAAACAATATTTATTTTGCTAAAGCTGCATTAAAGATTGGCTATGATGATTTTATGTCAGGGCTTAACAAGCTGGGATTTAACCAGGACCTTCCTTTTGAGATTTCCGTTGCCAGGTCCCAGTATTCCAATTCAGACCGGATCGAAAAGGAAGTACAGCTGGCTGACAGCGGCTATGGACAGGGGCAGATGCTTGTTAATCCCATCCATCTGGCAGCTCTTTACACCATGTTTACCAACGGGGGCAATGTGATACAGCCCGTTTTAAAAGCAGAGCCAAATGCAGCACCCAAAGTATGGCTTCAGGGAGCCTGCTCTGCAGACAATGCCAATCTGGTCCGTGAGGATTTAATTAAGGTTGTCAGCTCAGAACATGGAACCGGCCATGCCATTATGAGATCTGATCTGACCCTTGGAGGAAAGACAGGAACTGCTGAGATCAAAGCTTCCAAAGGGGATACTACCGGAACGGAGCTTGGCTGGTTTTCAGTATTTACTGCAGATCCTGATACAAAGACACCACTGCTTCTTGTCAGCATGGTGGAAGATGTGAAGAACCGGGGCGGGAGCGGGTATGTTGTGAGGAAAGATAAACTGATTCTAGATTCCTATATTCCGGTACAATAAATGAAAAAGACAGAGCCTGGGGCTGGAGAGATTCTCCCGTCTCAGGCTCTGTTTTACTGTCTGTAGATATTCTGGTTCTTTAAGATGTCCAGTGTAATTGCTGCGGCGATGCGTCCGTTGGCACATTGATCACTTTGTATGTTGGTGGAGAATACATAAGTCTCATCCTGAGACTGCGCAAAACCGATAAACCAGCCGTTGACATCTTTGCCGTTTATGTTGCCGGTTCCGGTTTTTCCGTATAATGAAACACCCTGGCTGGCAGAAATATAAAGGGAATCTTTTACGGCTTTGATATGATCCGGTTGAAACGGGAGAGTTTCCTGGCAAAGCCTGCTTAAGAGCTCCACCTGTTCCACAGGAGAAATTTTCAAGGAAGACTCCAGCCAGTAGCTGCCGATTCCTCCAGATAAATCCTGATTTCCATATTCCAGTTGCCCAATGCAGTTTTTTAAAGCGGATATGCCGCTTTTCTCATCCAGAGCTTTAAAATACCAGTTAACAGAACGGTTCATGGCAGTATTCAGGTTCTGATCCTGATTCCACGCTTCAAATGGGAAGACTGATCCGTCCCATTTGATATAAGAGGAGTCAGGTGTAATCACTCCCTGTTCCAGTGCACACAGCGCGCTGTATATCTTGTAGGTGGAGTCTGGGGAAATCCTGGTTGTGCCTGCTTTCTGATTATAAATATAATATTGATGGGAATTGACTCCGTAAAGTACAAAACTCCCTTCATAACCGTAAAAACAGGAGTCTAAATCCAGCTGTTTCATATGTTCAGGATAAAAGGGGTAAAAAGAACCGCTGGATGCATGTACAGACATGACAGGTATAAAGGCCAGCAGCACCAGGCTGGTTAAGGTGAGTAAAAACCAGCTTTTTAATTGTTTCCATCTGGATTCTTTGCGGTAAGAAGCAATGCAGCGGATTCTCCTCCTGATCTCTTTTTCAGAGCCTGCGATTTGGGAGGCAAAAGAAAGTCGTCTCCCTATATTTTCTGCAAAACGAATCAGTGTTTTTCCATAATCCAGATAGCTGTTTTCTTCCAACATGGACAAAACGGACAGATCACAATAAACTTCCTGGTCCTTTCTCATCTCTCTCAGCCCGATCCAGACGACTGGATGATACCAGTACAGTGCCTGCATAAGAGCCAGAAAACGGTTAAGAAAAAGGTCTCTGTGCTTAATATGGGTCAGTTCGTGAAGAAGAATAAAGCGAATTTCTTTTTCTGTAAATTCTGAAAGCATATGGATGGGCAGTATAATTACCGGTTTAACTAAACCGGCAGCCACGGGAGAACTTAAATATGCGCTGCTATAAAGGGGAATTTTCTTTTTTATATTCATTTCACTGAGGCAGCAGTCATACAGTTCTCTGATCTGCCTGTTTTGGAGAGGAAGGCTGGCCTGTCTGATTCGTCTGATTTTAATGTCTGAAATAAGATTAAGGATTGATACAATACCAATACCCAGTCCCCATATATAAGGCAGAAAAGCAGGTAGATGAAAGATACGGCTTCGGCTGACGGATATGGAGAAATCCTGTATAACGCTGGAAATACCGGCATCATTAGAAAAAGTGGGAGTCATTCCTCTGACAGGTGAGACACTGCCTCCAGAAAGGCTTAATAAACGAAGCCCTGCATGGATCATGGAGGAAGGGAGAAAAGGAAAGATCAGTACAAGCAACAGGTAATACCAGATTCTGTATTGGGCTTTCCAGGTAAGATGATTTTTAAATCGTTCTTTTATCAGCAGGATTATTCCGAAAGACGGAATTATCACAATGCTGTTTAACATAAGACGGATCACAAGGGAAAGAAGCATATTATGTTTCCTCCTCATGTTCCTTAAAAAGAAGCTTTTTCAACTCGTCTAAGTCCTCGTTGGATATATGATTGCTGTTCATGTAGTTTGTTACCATACCGGATATGCTGCCATTATAAAACCGGTTTAAAAAGTGGCTGTTTTCCTTCTTCAGATAGTCGTCCTCATTAATAAGAGGAGTATAAATAAATACACGGCTTTCCTTCGTATAGGTAGCAGCCCCCTTTTGAACCAGTCTCTTTAACAGGGTGTGAATCGTCTTGGGATTCCAGTCGGTTGTCTGGATCAGTTTTTCAGTTACCTCGTTGGTGTTAATTGGAGCATACCTCCAAAGTACCTTCATCACTTCATATTCTGCCTCAGAAATTTGCGGAAGGTGGCTCATACTCATTCTCCTGTTCTTACAACTGTAATACATATATTATAAGAGTTTAGAGCCACAGTGTCAAGAAAGCAGAGGCCGATTATTTCATAAGTGTGCTTAAACCAGCCACATCATTCACTGGAAGAGAGAATGCAATGGCATGTTCTCCTGTTTCTTTTAATACGGTTTCACAAATGGATTTTAATATTGCCTGTTTATCTGCTTTAGGAACCAGCATCAGAAGAATTTCTTTTTCATTTGAGACGGTCATCCCAAATAGCTTACTGGTAGAATCTCCGCCCAGTTCTCTTGCTTTTATTAGTGTGCCGCCTTTACAGCCTGCATCTCGCGCGGACTCCATAATTGGGTTTGAAAGGTCTGTATTTATGACGGATGCAATTAATTCATACGCGTTTGTATCTGACATAGGATGATCCTCCTTGTGATAATCTGTAGATAAATGGTTCTCATTGCCTGCAATGCCGGTGTTAAGAAGGGTTGAAGCCGCAGCACTGATTCCTGACAGAGAAATGGTGAATACGATACCGTATCCGGGGTTATCAAGCTCCAGTTTTTTATGAAGCGCGGATAGGAGGTTTTGGGAGGCTGACTGATCAACCACTCCGATTACCAGGTCCTTTTCCGGCTCATCAAGTCCAAGGCAATCTTTAATTGCAGAACTGGCTGTT
The DNA here is from genome assembly GCA_015057775.1 of Paenibacillaceae bacterium. GTDB lineage: Bacteria > Bacillota > Clostridia > Lachnospirales > Lachnospiraceae > Lacrimispora. Next base: position 42,477 of record SVDT01000005.1, read on the forward strand.
CCGTGTCCTCTGACATTAAGCAGCAGTTCCTGATTGTATTCTTTGAAAACGGAAGCAGCTTTTTCGCCTTTTCCACGGTCTACAATAACCGTAATCCAGTAAACTTTATGATTGGAAGTCATCTGCTTCATCCTTTCCTAATTCAATAAATTCCAGTTCCATATCAATTGAGGCAGCCCCTGCAAAAGAACTGGATTTTTTTGTTTTAAAATGGTAAATCACACCGATCAGCTGAATGGTGATTAAAGGTGTCATGGCCACCATGGCTACAATTCCAAAGGCATCAGTCACAATGTTACCGCCCACTGCTTCACATGCGCCCATTGCAAACGGAAGCAGGAAAGTAGCAGTCATGGGACCGGAAGCCACACCGCCGGAGTCAAATGCGATTGATGTAAAGATGGGCGGTACAACAAAGGAAAGACCCAGTGCCAGCGCATATCCGGGGATTAAAAGTGCAAGAAGGGGAAGGCCCGTTAAAATCCTTATGACAGATAATCCCAAAGATACTGACATACCTACCGATAATCCTGTCATCATGGTTTTTTCTGAGATGGAACCTCCAGTTATATCCTCCACCTGTTTATTTAATACTAAAACAGCAGGTTCTGCTTTTACAATATAATAACCGATGAGCATGGCAATGGGAATCATAATCCAGTTATAGGAAAGAGAGGCCAGCTGTTTTCCAAGATAATTGCCGGCAGGCATAAATCCAACATTGACACCGGTTAAAAACAGTGTGAGTCCAATGTAGGAGTACAGGATTCCCATCAGTATTTTAATGATCTGTCTTTGTCTTAGTTTTAAGAAAAATATCTGGAAAACTACAAAAAATAAAAGAATAGGAAACAAAGCCAGAAAAACTTCCTTTGCATAAACCGGAAATTCATGTTGAAAAGCCAGCCACAGATCCTGTGAATTGGTGAAGGCAGGAATTACCGTGGGTTCATAGCTGCTGGAAGAGGAGCCATCGAGTAACCCCAGAATCATGACTGAGAGAATCGGTCCTACTGAGCAGAGGGCCACAAGACCAAAGCTGTCGCTGCCTGAATTCTTACTTCTTCCAACGGTGGAAAGACCAACGCCGAGAGCCATGATAAATGGAACGGTAATGGGTCCGGTTGTTACACCTCCGGAGTCAAAAGCCACAGCCAGAAAATCTTTTGGAACAAAAATTGTGGTAACAAAGAGTACTCCATAGAAGATCAGAAGAAGCTTTGATAAATTCCAACCCAGCAGAGTTCTTAAAAATGCCAGGGCGAGGAAGATTCCCACACCGGCTGCCACTGAAAGAATCAGCACCATATCAGGTACTGCAGGGGTCTGACCAGCCAGAACCTGAAGATCTGGCTCAGCAATGGTAATGATAAAACCAATGATAAAGCAGGCAAAAATAATTATAGGTAATTTTTTAGATTTTGCCAGATGGTTACCAACTTTTTCCCCGATGATCATCATGGACATGTCTACACCCAGTGTAAAAAATCCCATTCCCACAATAAGTAAGGTTGCACCTACCAGAAACAGCATCAGCGGATCAAGCGGCATGGGTGTAATGGTTATACACAAAATCAGCACAATGCATGTAACGGGCAGTACAGATGAAAGGGATTCAATAATTTTTTCCTTTAGTTTTTGATTCAAGCGAATACCTCCTGTTGTCCGTTTTTTTTGAGTCAGTGGTGCAAAGGCTGAGAACAAGTATAAATCATGCCTATGCAACTCTGACTCGATTCGATTATATTAAGTGTAACACAAAAATAGTTGCGATTGCAACTATAATTTTGTTAGAGCTTTGTTAACATTTACCTGTATTTGGAAACTTCTTCATAATTTTCACCCAGTCTGGTTTCTGTAAAGGGCACAGAAGGACCAATGCGAAAGACCGGTTTTAACACGATTGGTGTGATTATTGTGGTAATAATGACAACAAGAACCACGGGCCCCAGAAAATCACCGCTGAGAAGTCCAAGCTGTTGTCCTTTTCCTGCAACAATCAGAGCGACCTCGCCTCTGGAAATCATACCAACCCCGATCCGAATGCTCTGGTAATTTTTATAACCGCAGAGTTTAGCTCCGATTCCACAGCCAATTACTTTTGTTAGTATGGCAGTAAGGGTTAAAAGAAATGCAAAAAGAATAATTGCTGGTGTCATGGACGGGAGTTCCACCTTAAGTCCTATGCTTGCAAAAAATACCGGTGAAAGCAGAAGATAGGACAGGGTGTCAAATTTAGAAGTCAGGAACTGGGATTTCTGGGTGTTGGATATGATAACTCCGGCTATGTAGGCTCCTGTAATATCGGCCACGCCGAAAAAGTGTTCTGCGATGTAAGACATGAGAAGACAAAGACAAAAAGCAGCGATTGCATGGCGTTGTAAGCCACGTTCCGCGTCGTTGCTCCAACGGGAATATGCTTTATAGATCAGAACGCCGCCAATACCAGAAAAGACAAAGAACGCGGCAATTTTTAATAAGACAGCAAACAGATTGACATTGGGATCGGTGGTGCTGGTAATGATGGTAAGTGCAATGATACCCAACACATCATCAATAATGGCGGCTCCCAGGATAGCGTTGCCGGAATGGGTCTTTATCTTACCGATTTCTTTTAAAGTTTCAGCTGTAATGCTTACAGAAGTAGCTGTCAGAATGACTCCGATAAACATATTCTGAAGAAATAAAGAGCAGGTGGCATCGGAAGAAATCACACCAGGGCGGTTAAAGAAAGAAGCAACAGCGAAGCCGCCGAATAAAGGCACGATGACACCGATCAGTGCAATGATAAACGCTGATTTACCACTCTTTTTTAATTCTGCGGTATCTGTCTCCAGACCGGCGCAAAACATGAGGACAATCACACCGATTTCTGCCAGTTTGTCAAGGAATTCGGTTTCATGGAGTGTGCCTAGCATGGCAGGGCCAAGAATCACCCCCGCTAACAGTGCTCCTACTACCTGCGGCATGTGAAATTTACGCGTTACAAGACCTAAAACCTTAGTGCTTAAAAGAATAATTGTGAGATTTAACAAAAAGCTGTAATCCATACAAACCCCTCCTTTTAATTATATAAGATCAACAAAATTTATCTTACTCCTATTGGAACTTACTGTCAATTGTTACTAATAGTTTGTCTCTTCTTTACATACAACCGTTTTCATGATATAGTGACAAAGTAATTCACTACGAAATCCGGAGGGCAGATTTATGCCATTATCTATTTTCTCATCATATGATCCCACGTAGAAAAAAATCATAAAGATGGCATTAAAAAAAGCACTGTGAAAACAGAGCTTATTTTTGGTACCTGTTATTTTGAAAAATACGGATCATTGGAGAAAATATGAAAGATAAAAAAAATATATATTTGCTTTATGCCATTTCCTTTCTACAGGGACTGGTATTTTATGGACCTGTGGCCACTCTCTACAGACAGGCAGCAGGTGTCAGCGTATTTCAAATCACTGTAATCGAAAGCATTTGTCTGGCTCTTTGCATCGCTCTTGAGATGCCATGGGGACTGGTTGCAGACCGGATCGGATATAGAAAGACCATGATTATCACCTGCGGAATCTATTTTATTTCCAAGGTGGTTTTCTGGAGAGCGGACGGGTTTGATGGATTTTTACTGGAACGGATACTGCTCAGTGTGGTGATGGCAGGAATGTCAGGCTGTGATTTAAGCATTCTCTATCTTTCCTGCAGGGAGGAAGAAAGCCAGCAGGTATTTGGTATTTACCAGTCTTTAGGAATGGCGGGTTTGCTTTTTGCCTCTCTTTTCTATTCTGTTTTTATTGGGGAAAATTACAGACTGGCAGGTTTTTTAACCATGATTACCTATGGAGTGGCAGCCGTTCTTGTCTTTGGTTTAAAAGAAGTAAAAGAGCCGGAGAAAGAGAAAAAAAGCATGATACATTTTTTCCACACCTTTTTAGACGTGGTAAAAGACCGGTATTTTCTTCTTGGCATGGTGGGAATTACACTGCTTGAGGAGACAAATCAGACGATTACTGTGTTTTTAAACCAGCTGCAGTATGTGAAATGCGGAATGGAGCCAAAGACAATGGGCTATGTTTTTATTATAGTCACATTGTCAGGAATTGCAGGTGGTATGTGGTCTTACCGCCTGAATAAAAAAATGGGAATTCTTCCATTTACCATTGTCCTGTTTTTATGCGGGAGTATCTCCTGCCTGGTTCTTTTCCAGACGAAAAGTGGACTGCTTTCCGTTCTTGGCATTATTTTTTTAAGGCTTGCGTCCTCTTTGTTTGGACCGTTAAAGGCCAGGCTGCAAAACTGCCGTGTTACTTCTACAGACCGGGCTACCGTACTTAGTATCTATGCAGTGGTCGGGGAGGCATGCGGGACGGGAACCAATCTCATATTTGGGAAGGCTGCCGCCGCTGACCTTACCTATGCCATGCTCTGGGGCAGCCTGTTGTGTACTGTGGGCGGCGTACTTTTTGTGATTTCACACTTAAAAATGAATAAAATAACTAAGGCGTGGTAAAGCTGACGTCTCCTGTGTTTGTGGTTTCATAGCCGTTAAAATGCAGGAGACTGTCTTTAAATTCCCTGGAACGGATTGTTTCAAGGAGAGCCGTAAAGGCTGGCTGTTCCATGGCAGATTTAAGTATGACCAGATCCATGGATGCTTCTTTTAAGGGGATAAAATCCATATGGGGATATGCAGCCAGATGGGAGAGATCCCCCATGCTGACATCTGAAAGCCCGGAAGCAACCCCATTGGCAGATGACATGTGAGACAGGCTTTCATCTGCGTAACCCTTAATAAGGGACCTGTCTATTTTTTTCTCTGTCAGTATCCGGTCTAAATAAATCCGCAGGCCATTTCCCTTTTCCCGGTTTAAAAATTTAATTTCAGGCCGGCATAAATCCTTTGGGCTGCTTATATGATCCGGATTTCCTTCTTTTACATAAAAGCCAGTTTTTAATGTGCAGATATGGATGACCGCAGCTTCTATCCCCGGAAGAAAATGGCTGATCTGGCTGATCCGTTCTTCAAACTGTTCAAAGCAAAAACAGGTCAGTGCCATATGGGTTTTCTCATAATAAAGCGAATAAAGGCTGTTGTAATCGTTCATATAAGAATGAAGGAGTGGCAGGCTGTTATCTCTCTGACTTAACAGACTGCGAAGCAGTTCTACTGTTCTGGATTCCTGGCTGTTAATAATAAGGCCGCTTGTATGAAGAAGATAATCCATCTGCCTGCTTGCCTGATCAGCCGAAAAACGGGGAATATCCATAACAGGAGGCAGTGCATTGGCAGTAACAGCAGCTTCTTTCTTCTGATTTGTTCTTGTCAGATACTCATCAAGCTGATCCTGGCTGATGCGGATCTGCTTCCCTACCTTTGCGGATTTTAATTCTCCCCGTTTAATTAATTCATATACGGTCGCTTTTTTGATTTTTAGCTGATCCGCCACTTCCTGGGGTCTGTAAATTTTTTCCATGTGATATCCTCTTTCCCCTGTCTCATAATTATTTATGGTATAACAAGGTTTATTTTTTGTCAATCAAAGGTGAGAACTGATATGTTGAAATAAATTGATTAATTAATCCAGAAAAATAAGAAATAATCTGAAGATATAGGAATATTGACTTTTAATTATGTATCATTTAAAATAAACAAATACTTACAAAACGTAACAAAACAGAACAAAACAGATCATGAATAAAAAAAGAGGAGGAAAAAAGATGAAAAAAAGAAACAGATTACTGCAAATTATGATGGCGGTATCACTCATTGGCGGATTGCTTTCAGGCTGTGGTCTGGCGGGGGTAAAAGCGGTTCCTGCCACCCAGGCGGCATCATCACAAACTGAGACATCAAAACCTGCCCAGGAGACAACAACCGCTGTTACGACTGCAAAGGCAGAGGAAACAAAGGCAGAGGAAGCAAAGCCGGTTGATGTATATGTGTTTATTGCAGCAAGCCTGAAAAACACCATGGAAAAGATTAAGGAGAATTATGAAAGTACCCACCCTGGTGTAACAATTGTTTACAATGCGGACAGTTCAGGTACTCTTCAAAAACAGATTGAGGAGGGCGCCCAGTGTGATATTTTCTTTTCAGCAGCACCCAAGCAGATGAATGCATTAAAGGATGGGGGATTGGTAGAGGAGGGTTCCGATACAAATCTTCTTGTAAACAAGGTTGTGCTTATTAAGCCGAAGGGGGAAAAGACGGCAGTGACCGGATTTGAGAATATCACGG
>SVDT01000386.1 GCA_015057775.1 Paenibacillaceae bacterium
GAAAACTTCTTCTTTGTGAGGTTCTGCATCACTAAGCGCCTTTTCAATATCTTCAACCAAGGCCTGGTCACCCTTGTATTTATCTTTTAAATGTTGAAGATTTTCTTTTAATTCATTAAAATCAGCCTCGGACTGGTCAATATAGTTCCCTTTTTTTATTAAATCCGAAATCATGGTTGCATAGCCCACATTCTTTGCTGCTGACTCAACATTGCGTCTCATCTCAACCGTCAGCATCGATACTTCATGACCGTTGTTGTAAAATTCTACAAACCTGGAATTATTAACGATCAGACTGTATAACGAGGTGCCTGATACAACTAAAAACAAAATAAAAATAATTCCAAAAGAGACTGCAATTCTTTTGCCAATCTTTAAATTCTTCATATGGTATCCTCCAACTATCTCTTTTGTAAAGTCCTCACACCGATAGTGTATTATCGGCAATTATAACTATATCTTAATGGCAATCTCTAAGTTTTCAATTATGAAAGCTTACAGCCCGGAAAATGGCAGGTTTAATTCTTCCGTACCTTTTAATATAAATTTTCCATCTTCAATTATCAAAGTTCGTTTTCCATCTCCACATACGGTTTCAATCTTATCCAGTTCCGCGTAAGGAATGGTGATATCTGTATGGCAGTTAAAATATGCCTTGGAAGCGTCCTCTTTTCTCAGTGCTGAAACCTCATTTTCCTTGGCGATAATCTCCTTGCCATTGGGGTTATACAGCTTGCTGTCTTCCGCCCAGCTGTAGCACGTATCACCAACCGCAAAATGTGGTCCCATCTTCTCCACAATTAAAATAGGAAGCTTATCAAGAATATTAAACTTTCTTGCCATAGCGTAAGCAGTGGTATTGGTTCCGATTGCAAACTCACCCATGGGCAGAGTGTCATGATTCTTTAAAATCACCTGTCTGATCAGTTCTTTTCCTTCCTTTGGATCTTCAAAATTACTACAGGAATAGTCTTTGATCATGCCGTCTTCAAATGTCATAACCAGATCCTTAAACTGGAAATCAGTAATGTATACCGTGCTGACTTCTAATACACCGCTTGTTCCAGCCAGTCTGGGTGAAGTAAACACTTCTCCAAGGGGAATATTCGCATCAGCCACACAGTTTTCAAAATTCGTTTCTTTATCCCAGTCATTTAAATGATGAAGCGCCACTGTCAGACGGGTTTTATTATTCCCTTTTCCTGTGATTTCCACATAGTCCGCTTCATCCAGTGCATCAATAATGGTTTGCTGCAGACCTTTGTACTTTTCATAGTCCAGGGTATTAATGGCAATGGTCTCATTAAATATCTCTTCAAAATTATCACCGATTTCCGGAACAGGAAATGCGATGATGGTAAAGCTGATTTCATCACCGGGAACATACTCATTTAAAATTCTGGCTGTTTCACTGGACATTTCCACAGAAAGCTTCTCCTGTTTGGAATCAAGGTGGTTGGCTTCTGGTTTATTAACCGGCTGGAAGCCTTCTTTTCCAAAGGTCTCAATTACTGCAGGTCCTGCAAAAGCCGCAGCCAGGTCTTTATAAGTCTCGTATGCAACTTTCAGTACAGAAGCTTTTCGGTCTTTAAAGGCTTTATTCACATAGATCGCATCATCGTAACGGTGATCATAATCATACTGACGGTTTGGTGATGTACTATAATAGCCTGCTTTCCGTCCAACATTGGTATTCACTGCCCAGACTGCAGCACGGCATAAAATCACCTTAAGCCCCAGTTTTTCAAAATTCTCTATGGCATATTTTACCATGCGTTCAAAGCCAAGCTCATAGCGAATCTGGACTGCTTTCTTTTTGGATAAATCTCTTCCCATTACCTCAAAGCCTTTTCTGTACCCTTCCGTATAGGTATCCGCCATCAGACGAACCTTCTCCTCTGGAAGAGAATTGAGATAATCTGCAACTTTAAGCTCGGAATCCGAAATATATTCCCCAAAGTGGTAGAGATAGCGAAGATCCGTTAAATCACTGTTCCGAATAATATCAGTTGCAAAGGAAAGGGAAGGATCTAAGCCTTCTCTTACACGGAAAGTCACTGTATGGTCCGTATAATCACTGACAAACCAGTAAATAACCTCTTTTACAGAGGCCACCTCCGGCACTCCCTCTTCAAACATGTTATAGATTTCTATCAATGCCTCATTTAAAATCGTAATATCAGTCAGCCTGTTTTCATGAACAAAAACAATATCTCCTCTGATTTCCTTATAAAGATAGCAAAGGAGCTGTCCGAGTCCGTCTCCCAGCTTTTCCACTGCATAAGCTGGATTGGCATAACTGGTTTCATAAGCGTCAGGAAGAATGTCCTCATAAAATTTCAGGTTCCATTCTCTCAGTTCATCTAAGGAAGCCGTATTAAGCTTCCCCTCTTCTATAAAGTCAAGGTATTGCCCCATAAGGCATATAAATGAAGCTGTCCTTGTAAAATAATCATGAAACGGCTGTGACACTGTCTTCTCGGAAGAGATCTGACTGATCCGCTCCATAGACAATTGAAACCGTTCCATAATTCCTTCATTTTCCTGTTCAAACATTTTTCTACTATCCATTTTTTTACCCCTTCATTCCAATAATAAGAAGAACTATCCAAAAAATAATCAGCAAAACACTGATGCCAATTCCGATCTTGGACAGTATGTATTTTTTTTCCTTTTCAAAGAAAGAAAGAACACCATAAAACAGGGAAAAGATAGAAATCAACATGCTGCAAAAGCAGACAGCCGCAACGTTTAACTGCGCCTGTCCTGCAGTGATTGCAGCACTGGATATTCCAAGTATCCCTAAAACCAGTGCTCCTAAAGCCAGTCCCAACGACAGAAAACTATTTTTAGCATACGGTTTTCTAATGTAGGATACTCTTTTCTGCTTTGCCACGCCTCATCCTCCTTACTCTTATGTGCTGTACTATTTTATAAAAGATATATCCGATCATTCCTCCCAGGGAGTTTAAAATCATATCATCCACATCAAAGCTTCCCACCTTGAAAATAAGCTGGGTGGTTTCAATGCAGAGACTGAATAGAAAACTGAGCAGAGTTGTATTGAAAAAGCGGCGGCTCCTGCGGCTTATCACCGGCAGAAAAAAACCAAAAGGCATGAAACAGACTATATTCCCAACCACATTTAAAAAGAAAGATTTAAAACCCACCACATGGCGGTAAACAATAAATCTCTTAATTTCCTTTAGCGGAATCAGATTATAAGCGTA
>SVDT01000387.1 GCA_015057775.1 Paenibacillaceae bacterium
AACTTCTTCTGCTGTATCGCCGTTTAAGTATCCGGTGTAACCAAAATATCTCTGAAGTTCCAGATGGCTCCAGTGATAAAGAGGGTTTCCGATGAGCTTTGGCATGGTTTCTGCCCATTTCTGGAATTTTTCTCTGTCAGTGGCATCTCCAGTAATGTATTTTTCCTCTACACCATTGGAACGCATCTGACGCCATTTATAATGATCGCCGCCCAGCCATACCTGTGTAATGGTATCAAATTTGCGGTCTTCATAGATTTCCTGTGGATTGATGTGGCAGTGATAGTCTACGATAGGCATCTTTGCCGCATAATTGTGATAAAGATCTTTTGCAGACTGGGTAGACAGTAAAAAGTCCTTGTCCATAAACTGTTTCATGTTGGTGAGTCCTCCTTAAAAATATATGTGATTAGAAATTAGTAGTACCTCGCTTTATCAGCTCTGGAGTAATGGTGGTCTTTGCAGGCACATTGCCTCCTTCCAGCACCTTCATCAAAGTATTGACGGTAGTGGTGCAGAGAGCTTCAACCTTGTTGTCCACGGAAGTGATTTCGGGCGTTGTACAACGGGACAATATGGAATTATTGTATCCGATGATGCTTAAGCCCTCAGGGATGGAAATTCCGGTCTGATTCGCATATTTTACCGCACCAACGGCCAAAATATCCTCAGCAGCTAAAATGGAATCAAATTTTAAGCCGGAATCAGACAGTTCCTTAAGCTGTTCCATGGCAAGATCCGGATCTTTGGAGCAAAGAACCATAAGTTCGTCCCGAACCGGTAAGCTGGCAGCAGCAGTAGCCTGACGATATCCGGAGAGTTTCTGTAAATTGCTGTATGAAGTACCGGAATAAAGATACAGCAGAGCCGACCGGCCTGATTTATAAAGTTTTGTAGCAGCAGAATAGACAGCAGCCTGATCGTCACAGACTGTGCTGTAAATCTGTCCGCCCTCCAGACAGCCATTGACCAGCATAATGGGGATGTCTTTTGCAGCTTCCAAAAGATAGGCATTGTCCTTTTCTCTGGCTTCCACGTAATGGGAGCCGGCAAGGATTATGGCATCCACTCGCTTGGAACGAAGCAGTTCCAGATACTTCTTTTTGGTTTCGGGAAGATAGCCGCTGCAGCATAAGATAGAATCATATCCGCTGCTTCTCAGTTGCTTTTCCAGAAAATAGACAGCTTCTGCAAGCCATGGGTCAGAGGAATCCGCACACATGATTCCAATGGTCTTCATGGTGTTAAGCCCCAGACTTCTGGCGAACACATTCGGTGTATAACCAAGCTCGTCCATGACAGCGAGAACCCGCTTTCTGGTCTTCTCACTGACATTGGGATTCCCGTTAATCACGCGGGAAACGGTGGCGATTGAAACATGAGCATGTTCGGAAACATCATAAATATTCAAAAGCATCCCTCCGTAATTGTAAGTATTTACATTCCTAAGTTATTATACATAATTATGATATATATTACAATCCCTCATTTATTAATTTTGTAAAATAATCCATAAAATCAGTATAATCCTGTAAACACTTACAAATACTTCGTATATGCGAAAATAATCTTGCTTTTTTGTAGATCCCGGGAGTATACTAGAGCCTAGAAACGGAGGCTATACCATGAAACTTAACAGAACCACACAACGTACAGTAGAAATCCTGAAGCTTATTTCGAAAACACCGGAAGGCGCAACGTTAGATGATATCTGTCAGAAACTGGACTTACCTAAGACCAGTGCCTATGATATTGTCACCACTCTGGGAGAGATGGGCATGGTCAATGTGACACGGGGGCAGAAGCAGAATTATACCATTGGCTTAATGGCATACAGAATTGGGGTTAATTATACCAATAATCTGAATTTCATCGGAATTATTGAACCGGTACTGAAGGCATTTTCCAAAGAAGTAGGAAAAACCGTTTTCTTTGGAATTCCGTCGGATCATCATGTTGTATACATATGTAAGTTCGAACCGGAGAATCCTATCATTACAACCGCTACGGTGGGATCAAAAAATCCTATGTACTGCACTTCCCTTGGGAAGGTGATTCTTGCATACAGCGACGAGGAAAGCAGAGATCAGATTATCAGCCGTATCCGATTTACCCGGTATACAGAACGAACCATTGCAAACAGAGAAGGTCTCCTTGCTGAACTGGAACAGGTCAGAGAAAGAGGATACGCCTTTGATGCAAGAGAGATGGAAGAGCATATGCAGTGCGTGGGAGCACCGGTTTTTGACCGGGATGGCAACGTACTGGGAGCGATCAGCATATCCAGCTTATATAAGCCGGCAGAAGATTATGAGGCTCTTGGAACGCTGGTTTCCAGAAAGGGTATGGAGGTTTCCAGGTTATTAGGCTTTCTTGGAAAAATATGAGGAATACTTATTGACAAAATGCCTGGAAGCGATTAATATTTCAAGTATAAGAATCGTAAATATGAAATTAATTCGTATATGCGAATTCAAAAAAAGGAGAGAAGAACAATCATGAAAAAAGAACAAGTTTTATCAAAGATGAAAAAAGACTGTCTGGTTGCTGTTGTTCGTGCAAAAAGCCTGGAGCAGGGCGAGAAAGTCGTTGATGCAATCATTGCAGGCGGAATCAATTTTATTGAAATCACTATGACTATGGATGAAGGAAACCCAATTGAATTCATCGCTAAAATGTCTGAAAAATATAGCACTAATGAAGATGTTGTAATCGGTGCAGGTACAGTACTTGATCCTGAAACTGCAAGAGCAGCAATCCTTGCAGGAGCAAACTATGTGGTAAGCCCAGGCTTAAACGTAGAGACAATCAAGCTTTGCAACCGTTACAGAGTACCGATGCTCCCAGGTGTTATGACACCAACCGAAGCTATCACTGCACTGGAATGCGGCTGTGACATCATCAAGATCTTCCCAGGCAACATCATGGGACCAGCAGCTATCAGCTCCTTTAAAGGACCCCTTCCTCAGGGTGATTTCATGCCATCCGGCGGTGTTGACGTTGATAACGTTGATAAGTGGATCAAGGCAGGAGCCTATGCCGTTGGTACAGGCAGCAGCCTGACAAAGGGCGCTAACACAGGCGATTTTGCAGCAGTTACAGCAAAAGCAAAAGAATTTGTTGAAGCAGTAGCAGCAGCTCGCAAATAATAGAAAACAACTTGAGAATTAAGGAGAATACAAAATGGCAAAGATCGTAACCATGGGC
>SVDT01000388.1 GCA_015057775.1 Paenibacillaceae bacterium
GGCCATAAAGACTTTGACTTCGAGCTACCGTTACACTGTGATTAAACTCCGTCCCTCCCTCTGCAAGAAGAAGATAATACATGCCTCCAATTCGGTACAGATGAGGTCCTTCCGCCCATATCGTACGTTTCATGCTTCCATCAAACAATACAGCTGGTTGTTTCACCAGCTTTTTCTCCTCTAAGTCAAGCTCCTGAATCCATATCTCACAATCACCGTAATAAGCCGGATGTTCCTTTGTGCGCTGACCGATATAATAGCAGGTATCTTCTTCGAAATACAGACTGGGATCAATTCCTGGCGCATTCTCCAGAAAAACCGGGTCTGACCATGGGCCTTTTGGATCTGTGGCAGTAACATAGAAATTTCCGCCTGCAGATACATTGGTGACAATTACATAGAACAATCCCTTGTGATACCTGATTGTGGGCGCAGAAATTCCCTGGGAAACTCTGGCCCCAGTAAGACGAAGCTGCTCCTTCCGTTCCAGAACGTGTCCGATTAAAGTCCAGTTTTTTAAATCACTGCTTTTAAATACAGGGATACCAGGTGCATATGCAAAGGTAGAATGAACCATGTAGTAATCATCAGAAACCCTGCATATGGATGGATCAGGATAAAAGCCTTTTTGTATTGGATTGATTATATTTACCATGGCAGCCTCCTAAATAACTACAGCGGCAAATGGCTTTACAGGAAGATCTGCTTCGTTAAACAGATTAACTTCACAGTACCCCTCTTTTGCAAACCTGATTTCAACCGGTTCTTCTGTCAGCGTTTCAAAAATCAGCAGCAAATCCTGATTCAGCTTAAAATCTTTTATTTCAATTAAAATACCGCCCTGTTCTACATACAGGCTATTAATAACGTTCCCGTTTACGTGCAGTTTTGATCCAGTATGGGAAAAATGCAGACGGATCTGGTTTCCTTCCCGCTCTCCCTCTGTAAATTCCGGAGATTCACATAATATATCTTCCCCATATATCAATCCTCTTGCCAGAAGTGCCAGACGTTCCCCTACTTCCTTTTTTCTTTTCGGGTGGATATCCTCATACATTCCCAGGTCCATAATAGAGATCATACCTGTACCTGGTACGTTTTTTAATACCCGTTCCTGACTCTCCCTTACCACTGGATAATCCTCTCCTCCGATGCCAAGCCATTTACCAAACGGTGCCAGCTGAACATAGAGAAACGGCAGTTCATCCTGCCACAAGTCTCTCCAACAGCGAATTAGAGAAGCAAAGGTTTTATCATATATTTCCCCATGCCCTGCATCTGATTCCCCCTGATACCATAAAACTCCCTTTACAGAAAATGGTGCAAGTTCTTTCAGCATCATTTCATACAAACCGGAAGGACGGTAGTGGTGGTAAGGTCCCAATGGGAGAACGGGGGCATCCGCAGTTTCAGCCATCCACCGCTCCTGATCCTGCTGGTTCATGCCATACATCATTGCTCTCCAGGCAATCTGATGAAGGTAGGAATCCTCATACTCCCAGGCCTCAAGACTGATCCGTCTCATTTCTTCCTCATCAACAGCCCTCACGGCCTCCTCATATTCTTTTTTGAATACAGACAGAGGCGGATCATTTAAATACGATGCTTCCATCCATGCACAGGCCGGAGTTCCGCCCCAGTTACAGCCTATAATACCAACCGGAACACCAATCACCGGCTGAATGGATCTGGCAAAAGAATAGCCCGGAGCAGAAAAGCTCTCCCACTGATATTCCTGTTCTTTAAACCAGCTTCCGCATTCAGGAAGATCCCTGCTTTGACTGGGATAAGCAATCCTTTTGCAGTTAAACATGCGAATCATATCGTTTCGCTCCCACTGCTTTATCTCATTCCAATGGGCATCATATCTTAAATAATATTCCATGTTTGACTGACCAGCTGCTATGTAAATATCACCAATGCAAATGTCATCCAAAACGACAGCGGGTTCCTTCCTTTCGTCAGCAAAAATCTCTATTTTTTGACCATATGCCGCTTCCTTTGCCGATAATTCGCAGTAAAACTTCCCTTCTTTTATATCTGCAAAGATGCTGTCACCACAGAAGGTGATTCTCAGCTTGTCCGTCCCTTCAGCTTCTCCCCAAATTTTAATCGTCTTATTCCGCTGAATGATCATTCCATTTTGAAAGATTTCCGGTAATTTTATCTGTGCCATATTATACCCCCATAAGCTGGTCATTTTTCTTTCAGTATAGCACAGAACCCAATGATAAAAAACAAAATACTTGCGTCCTTATTATCAATATTAGCTGTATGGCTCACCTTTTCCCCACAACAAGAAAAGACAAGGACCTGAATAATCAGATTCCCTGCCTTTTTATGTTTTGAGCTATTTCCATACTGAAATTATTCAGCAACAGAAATGATTTCTTTCTTGTTATAAGAACCGCAAGCTTTGCATACTCTGTGTGGCATCATAAGCTCACCGCACTTGCTGCATTTCACTAAGTTCGGAGCGCTCATCTTCCAGTTTGCTCTACGTTTGTCTCTTCTAGCTTTAGAAGATTTATTCTTTGGACAGATAGACATGGTTACACCTCCTTAAACTGTTTAAAAATATCCTGGATGACTGCCATTCTCGGGTCAAGCGACCTAACATCGCAGTCACAAGTCTCATGATTGAGATTTGTTCCACATCTATTACAAATTCCCTTACAGTCTTCACTGCAGAGAACCTTCATAGGCAGATTCAGTATGAGTTCATCACAAACCAACTGGTCTACATCCAGACAATAACCAATTACATATGGCTGTTCTTCGAGATCCTCTTCACTCTCATCTCTGGTTTCACTTAAATCAACCATTCGAATGACATCAAAACTCAGCTCATTAGGGACAGGCTCCAGACAACGATCACAGGGAATCAGCAGAGTAAGTTCCACTTTTCCTTCCAGCTCCAGTTTCTTTCCACCCAGATTCATGATCCGCAGCACTACCGGTTTGGCATCTGCTATTTCATAATCTCCGTAGGGTCCATGATAAGTCTTCATCTCTATATCAAGTGTATAGGTTTTCTCTTTCCCTTCCAGGGTAAACAACTCGGTTAAATTAATAAGCATATTATAGTCTCCTAATACGCACCTATGTAATTATACATAGGGGCGCACTATTTGTCAACAAAATATTTCCATATTTCACATTATAAAAACTATAATGTGCTAATATTTA
>SVDT01000389.1 GCA_015057775.1 Paenibacillaceae bacterium
GCGAGAATACCATTACCAAAACCACAGCCATGAGAATCAACGATGTGAATAAAGCAATCTGGATATTCCTCCATTAGCTCATCTGCCGCAGCAACTGCTGCATTGTAGGTTCCGCTTATTCCGGAACTCATGGCAATATATATTATTTCCCCGCCCTTGCTGGCTATGGGGGTAAAATTATCTAAAAATAAAGCAGTGTTAAGCAGACTGGTCTTAACCTTATCGCCGTTTTTTAACCCTTCATAATATGCATGTCCGTCAAAATCTTCTATGTCACCTGTATAGGTCACTAAATTATCATTGACAAGATAACTGCAGGGTAAAAGAGTTATCCCATCTAAAAGCTGCTTGGGAAGGTTAGCACATCCGTCCGCAAATACATAAAAACTCACTACTATTTCCTCCGAAATTCTTTTGAAGATTTTATAATAGTTTATCATATTATTCACATTTATTTGGATTTTCTTGCAATATATTTTTTATGGAGTTAGCCAGATTTATGTGATGTCCTTGAAATAAGGCAGAAGACGGGGGAATGGGTCAGATACCTGCCTTTAACCATTTCCCCTTGAAGTAATAAATCACAAAAACAATTGTACTGACAGACCAGGTCAGAGGATAAGCCCAGAAAATCACATTGATCACAGGGATGAATCTTACGATTATTGTGATATAGGTTATTCTAAGCAGACACCAGCTGGAGAGCATAACTATCATCGGGACTGTCGTCTTTCCAGCGCCTCGATATACTCCTGCAAGGCAATGGCTAAGTGATAGCAGGAAGAAGAAAAGGCTCTCAGTCCTTGCCTGTGTTGTTCCAATTGCAAGAACAGCAGGTTCACTAGAGAACATCCTCAGGAAAAGCGGAGCATAGGCAAAAATAGCTACGCCTATAAGCTCTGCGCTTCCTACGCCGATAGCACTGCCAATGATTGAACCCTTTTTAACTCTGTCGATTTCGCCGGCGCCAAGGTTCTGACTGACGAAGGTAGTAAGGGCCATGCAGATGCAGGTAATAGGCAGAAAAACAAAGCCTTCGAGCTTGGAGTAGCTTCCGCAGCCCGCCATAGCTGCTGAACCAAAGGCATTTATGTTGGACTGAACCACGACATTTCCTATAGCGATAACACTGTTCTGGATTCCTGTTGGAATTCCTATTTTGAGCTCTTTAACAAGAATATTCAGGTCCATTTTGAGCTTTCTTAAGTAAATTCTGTGCGGACCATCTACTCTCATTAGCTTTACAAAGGCCAGAAGTGCGCTGACAAACTGCGCAATTACTGTGGCAAATGCAGCACCGCCAATTCCGAGTCCAAGGTATTTTACAAAGGCAATATCGAGGATTGTGTTGACTATGGTGCTTACAACAAGGTAATACAGAGGCCTTTTGGAATCTCCGACTGCCTGAAACACTCCGCAGCATGCACTGTACAGAATATTTCCAAGGCCACCAAGGAAATATATCTTAAAATACAATACTGAATTATCCATTACATCCGCAGGAGTTCCCATCCATCCAAGAAGAATGGGGGTGAAAAAATAGTCCCATACCGTCATTACAATTCCCATAATAATCGCAAACATAATACCGGTGTGAGTTGCTTTTGATACTTCCTTAAAATCCTTAGCGCCATAGGTTTTACCAATAATAACGCTGTTACCCATGAAAAGTCCGTTGATAAAGCCTACCATCAGAAAAATAAGGCTACCAGTTGTGCTGACTGCAGCAAGGGCTTCCTTACCAAGGACATTTCCTACAACGACTGAGTCAACGATGCTATATAACTGCTGAAGAAGCTGGCCAAGAAAAAGTGGAACAGCAAACATAATTAAATTCTTTGTAATAGAGCCTTTAGTCATGGAATTATCCATCCTTATTACATATATTTAAGACACAGAATTCCTTTTTACCACCTTTTTCAATTTTGTGCAATCTTTTAATCGGTTTTTAATTCGCGTAAGCCACTCAAATTTTATCCTTATTTAATAGAATCTGTAACAGTCAGGGTGGATAATTAAATATATAGGAGGGCATTACTATGGCAGTGTATAAATGCAGAGTGTGCGGATATATATTTGATGAGGAAAAAGAGGGAAAGAGCATTCGTGATATAGATGTTTGTCCCAGATGTAAACAGCCTGATGACAGGTTTGTCCTTGTAGAAGAGGAATCACCTGATGAAAATGATAAATGAATATCGGGTGAAAAAATAAGATTGACTGAATCAACCTTATAAGGGTATAAAAGATATATTCGCTAAAAAGAAGGGATATATTTTTACATTGCAGAAATTTGAGTCAATAGATGGCGTAAAGCGTAAGGTGCTTACAAAGATTATGCTTGATGCCAAGAGTTTTAATGAAAGACATAAGAAAAGTGCAAAAATCACAACCGTTATTGCACTTGCACTGGTTGTGATAATCAGCATTTTCTTCCAGATATTAAGCCTTTTGTGGGGATTTTGTAAAATAATAACAGGTTCTCGCAAAAGAAGATTAGCACTTCTTCTCGTGGTAGTGTTGTTGATTATCGGAATTGCCGCTAAAAACGGGATGCTTCCGAAAAAGACTGTTGATACAATGCAGCCGACTGAGCAGGCAGAAGAGACTAGTGAACCGTTTTCTCCAGTAGTTTCAGAGGGTGAACCGAAATCTTCAGTGGTTTCAGAAGCTGTGACGGAATCAGAAGAGGTTGTGCAGGAGAATATCATTGATTTTGGAGCTTTAAAAGACTGGGATACTTCCGGGATTGATCTACCAGCTGCCTTAGCAGATTATCCTGAGGCTGTAGGCTGGATTTATTTTGAAGATGGCCATATCAGCTATCCAATCGTTCAGGGCGAAGATAATGTGAAATATCTCAGCATTGGACCTGACGGACAGACTGCATGGGAAGGCGCTATTTTCCTTGATTGCAGATCAGCATCGGATTTTTCTGATCCCAATTCAATTGTTTATGGGCACAACATGAAGGACGATACCATGTTTGGCTCATTAAGAGATTACAGAGAAGATCCGAAATATTATAATAATCACCAGTTTTTCCAGGTATTAACTCCCGGAAACAAGGCACGATATCAGATATTTGCATACATGGATGTGCCTGACAATTATGTTTTATATAGATCGGA
>SVDT01000390.1 GCA_015057775.1 Paenibacillaceae bacterium
CGTATTGGAGTCTCTGGCAGAAAACGAGAGAACTCTTGTTTCTGGAGTCGCCGGTGCAGGAAAAACCCTGCTGGGCATGGAACAGGCTCGACGTATGTACTGGACGGGAAAGCAAGTCCTGTATATTTGCTTTAATAAGAACATATCGGAATATGTTCAATATCAGTTTGCAAAAGAAGGACTTGATATCACCGCCTGCACTTTACATTCTCTGATGATGAATGGGGAAATTCCGGATGCGGCTGACCAGAATTTTTTTGAGAAGATTCTTCCCGAACAATTTTTAAGAAATAATTCGCTCCAAGAATATGATTATCTGATTGTTGATGAAGGGCAGGATCTATTTAGAGATGCCTATCTACCGTGCCTTGGAAAGATTGTAAAGGGGCAACTGGGTGATGGATGCTGGCTGATTTTTTACGATCAGAATCAGAATCTCTATAATGACAATGATCAGTTTGATACCAGCTTAAGCAAACTGAAAAAGTGTGGGGCTGCAACATACAAACTATCGGTCAACTGTCGGAACACAAAACAGATAGCGGATGCAAATACGCTTACAACTGGAATATCCAATATAGGGAAGCCCAAAATCAGTGGATTGAGCGTTAAATACATTCCATTCTCTGACAAAGCAGAAGAACATAAACTTCTGAACGATTTGTTACTAGAATTGAAAAATGATGGTGTATGTGGAGGAGATCTGATTATACTATCTAAATATGCTATTACAAATCCCCAAAACTGCCTTAACAGGAATCCTGTAAGTAAGACTGTAGGGTTAATGAAAACAAGCGGTCAGCTGTGGAGAGCGAGAAAGACAGAAGTCCGATTCTCCACAATCTCCGCATATAAAGGTCTGGAGTCAAAGGCTGTGGTATTAATTGATGTTGATGGCTTTTCTGAACAGACCGTCCGGCTACTCAATTATGTTGCGATTTCCAGAGCCAGCTCATTATTATACATACTTTACGATTCTCAAAAGGAACACGAACGCCAAAACATGATGGTAAGTAGTTTTATTAGAATTTGAACTCTGGGAAAATAATTATACCATATGAGTCCCAGACGCATTGAGAAACCAGTGCCTCTGTGATATAATAAATAAAATTTGGTATAAATTATTTCCCGGAGGAATTGCTATGGCAAAACAAATACATGTAAGACTGGATGACAGTCTGTTTGATACATTATCGGAGTATACTGCTACTTCAGGAATGTCTGTGAATGATTTTATTTCCAGTTCAATTATGCAAACATTGAGTATCCAAGCGCAAAACGCTAAGAAAAAAGAATCAGCATTTACATTTATTGACCTGTTCGCAGGTATTGGTGGTATGCGTATTGCGTTCGAGAATAACAGTGGTTACTGTGTTTACTCAAATGAATGGAATAAATATAGCCAGCAGACCTATTTTGCCAATTTTGGTGAACAGCCGGATGGGGATATTACCAAGGTTGATGCGCGAATCATTCCAAACCACGACATCCTGGTAGCTGGTTTTCCCTGCCAGCCGTTTAGCATTGCGGGCGTATCAAAGAAACAGAGCATGGGGCGATCAACAGGTTTTGAGGATAAAACTCAGGGCACCTTGTTCTTTGATGTATGTAGAATTATAAAGGCTAAACGCCCAAAAGTATTCCTGCTTGAGAATGTCAAAAACTTAAAAAGCCATGACAAGGGCAATACGTTTAAGGTCATTATGGAGTCGCTTGATGAGCTGGATTATCAGGTGTTCTATTCAATCCTTGATGGTCAAAACTATGTGCCTCAGCATAGAGAAAGAATTCTAATCGTTGGATTTGACCGAAAAAGATACGGAAGTGATATTGACTTTAAGTTTGATATCAAGCCTGTTGAGCCGAAGCCTGTTATAAAGGATATTCTGGAAGACAATCCAGATGATAAATACACACTCTCTGACAAGCTGTGGATTTATCTGCAGAATTACGCTACAAAGCACAAGGCTGCCGGAAATGGATTCGGATACGGTATAGCAGACCCTAACGGAGTTGCCAGAACATTGAGCGCCAGATATTACAAGGATGGTTCGGAAATCCTGATTGCTCAGGAAGGAAAAAATCCCAGACGACTTACTCCTCGCGAGTGTGCCAGAATTCAGGGATTCCCGGACCGCTTCAAAATTGTTGTGTCAGATACGCAGGCATATAAGCAGTTTGGTAATTCCGTTGTTGTTCCTTTAATTACAGATGTGGCCGGGCTAATTGTGGAGCAAATCAATGTATTGGAAGGATGTGAAAAATGATGGATGTTGCGTCACTGGCAATTGAGAAAACAATGGCTGGTCAGCAGATCTTTTGTAAACTACTGTCTCCGAATGACAGTGGCGAAACAGGTGGGCATCAATCCGGCTTTCTGATTTCAAAAACCGCTAAGAACATGCTCTTTACTAATGATGAACTTTCGAACCATATTATGAAAAGAGATGTAAAAATCAAATGGCAGGATGATTTTTACACGGATGGCTGCTTTACTTGGTATGAAAGTAAAAACGAACTTCGACTGACAAGATTTACACGAGACTTTCCGCTGATTGGGCCGGAATATACAGGCGCTTTATTTATTCTGATTAAACATTCTTCTGAGGACTATGAAGGATATATTCTTAACACTGAAGATGAAATTAACGAGTTCCTGAATGCATTTGGCTTGACACCGGCTGAAACAAACCGCCCTATTGAATTGAGCAGAACTGACGCCACAGCAAGGGAAAAGCAGGCTATCGATGCGTTTATAAACGACCTGACAGTGGAATTCCCGACATCTGAGATTATGTCCTCTGCAGCGAGGATGATTTCTAATGCGGCACTGATGAATAGAAGTACTATTGTCAAAAACCCAGATAAGGCATTACTGGACTGGACGGAAGAAGAGTATAAGTTGTTTAGAGCTCTTGAGCATGCGAGATATGGAGAAACAGTGGTAAGAGGGTTTAAGACGGTTGAAGATTTCGTCGCTTTGGCAAATCAGGTGCTAAACAGAAGAAAAAGTCGTGCGGGAAAAAGTCTTGAGCACCATCTGGCGGCGATATTTGATGAAAATGGTATTGAGTATACTGCACAGGCAGTTACCGAGGGTAATAAACGAC
>SVDT01000391.1 GCA_015057775.1 Paenibacillaceae bacterium
CCAGCCCAGCCTTTCCAATGCAGTGAAAGAACTGGAACAGGAATACGGCATCACCATATTTAACAGAAATCCAAAGGGGATCTCTCTTTCCTCAGATGGAAGTGAATTTCTTTCCTATGCAAGGCAGGTTCTGGAGCAGGCTGATTTACTGGAACAGCATTATTTGAAAAAAACTCCGGCAAAACGGATCTGCTCCATATCCACCCAGCATTATGCATTTGCTGTAAATGCCTTTGTCAATCTGGTGGAAAGGCAGGATAATGACGAATATGAATTCACCTTACGGGAAACAAGAACGTTTGAGATCATTGAAGATGTGAAAAATTTCAGAAGTGAACTTGGTATTGTTTATTTAAATGATTTCAATGAGAAGGTACTTGAAAAGCTTTTTAAAGACAGCGGACTGATCTTTCACCCATTGTTTGAAGCTTCTCCTCATGTATTTATCAGTTCATCCCATCCTCTTTCCAGTCATTCATCTGTTACAATGGAGGATTTAATGCCTTATCCGTTTCTGGCATTTGAACAGGGAGAAAATAATTCCTTCTATTTTTCTGAGGAAATATTAAGCACTGTTCCAAGGAAGAAAATCATCTACGTCAGTGACCGGGCTACGTTATTTAATTTATTAATTGGGTTAAATGGCTATACCATCTGCAGTGGTATCTTAAACAGCAACTTAAATGGAGATAATATCATTGCAGTTCCTCTTGTTACCTCGGAATGTATGAGAATCGGCTGGATTGAGAATCCAAAGATACACTTAAGTATATTCGCCCGAAACTATCTGGAAGAGTTAAAGGATTTAATCCGGGCGGATGGGCTGGCGGTTTATGTGGAGGGGCACTAATGACATCAAGACAACGAAAAATCCTGAGTCTGCTGGTAGAGCATGAGTTTCTTACATCCCAAAAAATAGCCAGTCTGCTTCATGTCAGCGACAGGACAGTCAGAACTGATATCAGGGAAATCAATGCAGAACTGGGTACAGAGGGAATTCTGTCCCGGATGGGACTGGGGTATTATTTAAAAGACCACGGCATGGAGAACGGAGAAGTCACTATCAGTCTGGAATCGGAGGAAGATCTTAAACGCAAAATCGTCCGAAGAATCTTATTTGAAAAAGAGGTTCCTTATCTGGAACTTGCAGATGAGCTTTATACCAGTGATTCCATGCTTGCAAAGCTGGTAAGTCTTATCAACCGTAACATGGAACGAAGATGGAGCAAATGGAGGATATACAAGAAAAACAGATTTTTGGTGCTGGAGCTTTCTGAAAGTGAAAAGCGGGATTATTACGATTATTTTATAATTACCAGCAATTTGAGCCAGTATTTTGATATGGGAAGCTATCAACCGTATTTTGAATATGTGAATGTGCTAAATGGAAGAATCTAATCCTTAATAGCTCTATTTACAAGGAAAAACGTTTTTATGATACCACAGTAATGCACCTGATGATCAGTACGGCAATCATTGCGGAACGAATTGCAGCAGGTTATGAACGAAAGGAGGAAACCCCTGAGGAGGCGCTCTCCGGAAATAACGAAACCAATATAGAGGATATTCTAACAGGCTTTCATGAAATACTTGGTATCCCAATGCCACCTCATGAGATTCCATGCTTCCGCAAATTGTTCCGCAACGATTTTTATTACACAAAGGAAGAAGGAAGCCAGGCTGGATCCATTCTTTCAAAGATACTCATTGAAATCAATGTGGAATACGGCTTTGATTTTACCAGGGATCAGGAGTTCCATCAGGAGATGGAGGCCCAATTGGACGGGATACTACAAAGAAACAGGAATAATCAGTATTTAATCAATCCTGTACTGCCCCGTGTCAAGTCCCAGTACCCCTTAGAGTACGACATCAGTATTTATTTTGCAGATCGTTTTAAAAAAATTACAGGTATGGAGATCAGCGAGCATGAGATAGGAATGATCACAATTCATTTTATTCGGGCCATGGAATCCAATATGGGACGGATGGAGAAAAAGGTTGTGCTCATCAATCCATTTGGAAAACAGATTACGAAATTGATGACCAAACGTCTTTCCGAGATCGGGGAATGCAGGCTGAAGATTGCTTACACCTATTCTATCTTTCATTATCCTCTGGATATGCCGAAAGATATTATGGCAGTACTGACAACGGTTCCTCTTCCCACCTCTCCAGATGGCGTTACAGTAATTCTCTGTAAAAATTTTCTTGATTATCAGGAAAAGGAAAAGCTTTTAACTGTTGTGCGTGAAAACCAGATAAGCAGTGTCAAAACTTATTTTAAAACATTATTTAAACCCTCTTTATTTTTTACAGATATGGAATTCAGTTCAAGAGAAGAGGCCATGGTTTTCATGTGCGCAAACCTAAGAAATCAGGGATACGTTGGAGATGACTTCTTTGAAAGTGTGATGCAGCGGGAGGTCATCTCTCCTACCGCCTTTGAACCGGGATTTGCCTTTGCCCATGCCATGGAAAACAACGCAGATCATACAGCTGTCTGTGTTTGTATTCTAAAAAACAAACTGCCCTGGGGAGAATATAATGTAAAAATAATTTTTCTATTTGCCATGGCGTCTACCTGGAATCACACGATTATCCCAGTGTATAACGTAATGATTGATAACCTGTTTAAGGCCAACACCATTCACAAGCTGGCTAAAACAAATGACTGGAAAAAATTTATAGATCTGCTCATTTAACCATTATTCTGGAAATCTGATTTTTCCGTTACACAGCGGAAAAATCAGATTTTATTTTATTTAAAGCCGTTGTTATAATGAGAACACCAAAACACAGGAGGAAAAAAACTTGAAAGAATTCTTATGGGGAGGAGCAACGGCTTCCTACCAATGTGAGGGCGGCTTCCAGGAAGGAAACAGAGTCCAGTCTAACTGGGACAAATACTTGCATGAAAAGAACCTGGAAAACGGAGATGTGGCAAGCGATCATTATCACAGATATGAAGAAGATATTCGAATGATGAAGGAAGGTGGACAAAACAGCTACCGCTTTTCCATTGCCTGGCCCAGGATTATTTTAAACCGTGACGGGAAAGTCAATGAAGAAGGCATTACGTTTTACAACTGCCTG
>SVDT01000006.1 GCA_015057775.1 Paenibacillaceae bacterium
TGCCCTGCGCTCTTTGCCGATTGAAATTTTAAAACCGTCTCTTTATCCCAGCATGCAATATTATGGGTTATGACATTTTTATAGTTTCTATCTGCAACTTTCTGTTTTAGTTCTAAATAGATATCTTTATCCGCTTCTATAGCAATATATTTTCTGCAGTTTCCTCCGGTTAACTGAAAAAAAGCTTCCATGGTATCTCCATTGTAGCTTCCGCAATCACAAAAAATTTCATCTGGTTTTAATTTTAATAGTTCCTGGTCAAAATACTGCTCTTCTGAGGGGGAGGATATAAATTCCAGATATTTATTATCCAAAGAAATCTTGGAGTTCAATATGTTTAAATAAACTTCTTTGGAATGTTTATCTGCCAGGCTGTTATATACCTGCCTGAATTCATCAAAGTGAAATTTTACGATCTGGTAAGCAGTTTCATCTTTGTAAGTATAATAATCATTGGCAACTGTAAAGCCTGCTGTATCAATCATTGAGTCTTCTATCCCCAGTGAGATCAGCTGCTTTCTTATTTCCGGAAAACGCATACTGGCAATAATAATATAAATGGGTCCCTCTTTTGCCTTTTCAGCCACTTCTAAGGGTGATAATATGGTATACCCATTTTTTTGCATTCCCCAGAGTTCCTTTTTATTATCAGCATAATTTTTTAATCGGGTTAAGCAGTGGAACTCTTTTAAGAATTGATAAAGTGCATCAGAAGCGCTCCCTGACCCCCAGATGATGATGGTATCTTTGTTACTGATTTTTTCCGCATACCTTCCTGCATTTGTCTTATATAAGTCCTTATTTAGAATTTTTTCCTCAAATTCGTTTTTACCTGTCATAGCTCCCCCTGGCCCCCTTGATTTTTCTCCATCATCTTATTTGGCCGATCCTGATCTCCGTCTGCTTTATAAAACAGGGTTCCATCCAGTTTGTAATGGGCCCATATATCAACGTTCTCACGTAAAAATGGTTCAAAATAGTTAGGTATGATATTGGGATCATCATCTGACCTGTAAATGAAACCGGCGTCCCATAGATATCGCTCCTCAAATCCATAGTTGTAAAAATCTATATACTCTAAATTCATTTCTTTCATAATCCCATCAAATGTATTACTCAGCCCGGAAAACAAACGTTGATCTCCTATATAATCCACGATACGAAAGATTCTTGCTCCGTTACATTCAATTAACCGGGCCATCATAAGTGCCCCTACTTTGCCGCTCCCGTTTTTTAATCCATAAACAGAATAGTGATAGTAGGGATGACAGAAATATCGTTTGTTTACATACCAGCTGTCTTTGTATGGGATAGAATTGACGCTCTCGATATTAAAATTTTCTTTTACTTCGTTTATGGAACTTAAAAGCATAATTTTTGTATCAAAATTATTTTCCTGCAGGATATCCGGCTTCTTTTTAACAAGTGCAATTTTAAATTCTTCAGTTTCAGGATTTAACTTATAATATTGTCTCATGCGGATGGTTCTGTCATGAAAATACAGTCTTCTTAACGGGATTGTGGTGTTGGGGTTCGCTCCGTTACCAATCTGGGTTCGACATCCGGTGATGTCAAAAACCCGCTTTGCCAGCTCTATGCCTAAAAGAGGCATATTTTCACCCGATTCACGCACTTTCCACATGCTGCCCCAGATATCCATTTTCTTAACATCTTTCGTATCAGAACATTTGATAAAACCAAAGATACCTTCCAGTAATCGGGTGTTCTTATCAATTGCTACAATAAAATTAATCTGATTTCCATCCTGATACTCATATCGAAACAGGTCTCTGTCTTGGGACATGATATGGCCTTTTTTCCAATACTTATCAATGAAATCCATAATCAGATCTATATCAGAGCTATTGGCAAGCCGGATCTCATACCGTGTATCAAACTGATTCATAGTGTTTCACCTCCTGCTTCATGTCCGTTCCTTGTCCAGACGGCATTTGAATTTTTCACTAATAGGCGGAAAATCATTGGTGTCAAGGCGGGGAATTGTAAGGTTGCTGCACTCTGATAAATCTGCCACCTTTACCTGAGTGGTAAGTCCCAGTTTACACCCCGTGGATGAGATGTATTGCAAAAGCGCCTCATTATAACTGCCATAAGGATAATTCATTACCCAATTTTCAGCGTCTATATATTCCGACATGACATCCAATGCCTGCCTGATATCTTTCTGCATTTCTTCCTCTGACAAGCGTCCCAGCCAGTAATGGTTATATCCATGCAGTCCAATATACATGCCTTCCTGTTTCATAAGCCTGATCTGATCGGAAGTCAGATACAGTTCACCAGCTAATTTATCCTCTGATATTCCTACATACTTTTTAAACAAGTCATCACATATCTTACCTCTTACTTTTTCCGGCAATACAGACTGAAGCATTCGTTTCACAAAAATTGTTTCTTTGCTGTCAAATCGATTGCCAGATGCATATTCATTAAAAAGCACATTATTATCGGCATATTCGTATTCTGAACCCCGGTAATAATCCATGCGTTTTAGAACTGACGGCAATAGAACGTCTATCTGTGTGGTGGCCAGTATATAATGAATTTTATTTACATCCAATAAAACATGCTCTTTTAGCGTTTTCCCTGAAATAAAAAAAGAGCCCTGTAAATTTTCTGCCTTTAATATTGGAAATACGGAAGTATAATGATCCAGATAACCATCGTCGAATGTGAGTAAAACTGCTTGTTTGGGCAACTCATACTGGTTATTGCAGGCACAGTTTAATTCCTCCATGGTAATAACCGTAAAGTTTTGTTTTAAATATTCTATCTGTTTTCTGAAGCAGGCTATATCAAGTCCTTTTATCCGGGGATAACGGCTGTGTTCCAAATCCCTTACATAGTGATACATGATTACGTAAACTTTATTGTCCATTCTTTATCTTTTATATCTCATTTCTATCATCCTATGCAAAATGTCCGATGCTTCGTTCCACTCCTGCATATAAGCACAACCGCTGAATACAAAAATGGAGGTATTGCTTAGTAGACTTATCTACTTATGCAATACCTCCAATGCTATCAATGCTGCTTTTGTAATAATACCCTTTGCTTGCCTATTAATTATGGGTGGCTGATACATCAACCATTCCCACTCCTCTGCAATAGGTCTGAACGACTTCATAGGAATCACTGAGAACCACAAGATCCGCATCGTATCCGGCATTCAGACGCCCTTTTCTGTCATCCACTCCAAGACACTTTGCAGGGTTTATGGTACAGGAATTGAGAGCAGAATCAAAAGGCACCAAAGCTTCCTCTACCAGAAGTTTTAAGCCCTTGTTCATCTTCAAGGTACTTCCTGCAATGGTTTCTGTTCCCTTTAAGTAAGCAAGACCATTTTCCCTGACCTCGATATCATGGCCGCCCAGCTGGTACTGGCCACCTGCCGGACAGTTTTTAGCCCTCAGGGAATCGCTGATCATGATGGCATAGTCCCTGCCTTTTGCCGTATAATAGTTATTTAACGCTGCCAGGTGGCTGTGACAGCCATCACAGATGATTTCACCGTAAATATCCCGTACTCTGAGCGCTGTCCCTACCAGCCCCGGATCCCGGTGATGGTAAGGGGTCATGCCGTTATAGACATGGGTCATGGAGGTGGCACCGTTGGCAATTCCCATGAGAGCCTGGTCATACGTAGCAGCCGAATGCCCCATACTTACCACTACCCCATGCTTTTTACAATATTTTGTAAGAGCAAAGTTTTCATCCCGTTCAGGAGCAAGAGTAATATATTTAATCTTTCCTTTTGCTGCCTTTTGATAACTTTCAAACTGTTCCACTGAGGGCTTTGCTATGGCTTCCGGAGGCTGTGCTCCTTTGTACTTCATATCCAGATAAGGGCCCTCAAAATGAATTCCCAGGATCTCGGCACCCTCATAACCATCATTAACAACATTGGCGATATTGGAAACTGCTTTTTCCAAAACTCCTGGCATCTGAGTCACTGTTGTGGGTAAAAGTGCAGTAACCCCCTCTTCGGGAATTCTTTTAATCCAATCCCTCAGACCCTGAGGCTCACCGTCATTGGTATCATAGCCATATGCTCCATGAGTATGAATATCGATAAACCCCGGTACGATCCGATCATTTCCATAATCACAATCGGCTGGCTGGGTTCCATACCCGTTTACTGCTGAAATTTTTCCTTCCGACAGCTCAAGCTGTGCCGGAATAAACTGTCCTGCGATCCACACGCGTCTGCTCTGTATTATCATATTCGTACCCCTTTTTCTTTCCGAATCACTATACTGATGTGACAGGCCAAACCTGACCTTTCTTTCAGTATATACAGTTGTTTTCCGGTTTTCAAGAAGTTTCGAAAATTTTTTTTATTTTTTTATTTATAATAAAAAATTTATCCTTACATAATTGGCCAGCGTATGGTTACACGGAATAAATCGGCTTCTGTTTCAACGGTGAGTTTTCCGTTCTGCAGCTCCACAAAGCTTTTGGCTATTGCCATACCAAGACCGGACCCTTCTGTATTGCGTGCCTGATCTCCTCTGGCAAAACGTTCGGTTATCTCCTCAGGATTAAAGGTCAGCTCTGCAGCTGATATGTTTTTTAATATGATTTCAACCCAGTCATTTTCTTTTCTCATATCGATGTAAGCCCGGGTTCCTGGCATGGCATATTTGATAATGTTGGTCAGCAGGTTATCAAAAATCCGGTAAGTCTTCTGACTGTCCAGAGAAAGAATAATTTTTTCATCAGGCAGATTCCAGCGAAAATCAATGGTGGATTCCTCGATCTTATCGCTAAGTTCAAAACTAACCTCTTTTAACAGACTGACAATATCAACATCCTCCAGATCCAGTGTTACATTGTTGCTGTTGGCCTTGCTGATCTCAAATAAATCTTCAATCAACGCTTTTAACCGCATGGATTTCTGTTCCAGAATATCGATATAGGCTTTTCGTTGTTCCGGAGTTGCATGATCATCCTTTAATAGATTTACATAGGTTATTATGGCAGTAAGGGGTGTCTTTAAATCATGAGACATATTGCTGATTAAATCAGTCTTTAACTTCTGGCTTTTGACTTCTTCATCAACGACTCCCTTAAGACCGCTCTGAATCTTTTGTATTTCTTTTTTAAATGGTTCGAACACACCTAAATCTTCTTCAATTACAACCTCTAAATTTCCTTCCGCTATCTGATTGGTAGCTTTCAGCAACACATTGTATTTTCTGCTTAAATCAAGATAATATTTTCTCATTACAAAAAACAAAATGATGGAGTAAAGGAACAAAGCACCGATACCCAAAAACCAAAGACTGCAAAGAATAGTAAGTACAATAAAATTTACAGCTGCAATTTTAAAGATTGTACGGTCTGATTTTTCCTGTAAATTAATATTTCCCAAATATCGGTACAATTTTTTCAGGCAATTTACTACCCAGCCACAGAATAACCCGCATAAGGTTCTCTCCTTATAATAACGGGTGATGCCAATGTGAAACACATCTCTCATACACAGGACTGCCCAGTAAATCACAGCAAAAGGTACTGCCCACCAGAGAAGATTCCATAGCTTAACCATGATATCTGCTGCTTTAGGAATAAAATTGGCACGTAACAGCGCACTGTACAAATCACCCCGGTTTGTCACTGCAACCAGGCTTGTAAGTCCCGCTCCAAAGGCAACCGAACCGGCTACGATTCCAATCACCAGTTCCAATGGGGTTCTTAAAATAGCATTACCATCAGCCAGATTCACATCCATACAGGAAAACAGAAACGCAAGGGCGGCCACGGCGCATACCAGTCCGATGAAGATGCGGGTAACACTCCCCGAGTTTTCATAAGCAGTCCAGATATTCCCACTGGTATCTTTAAATGATGAGATCTGCTGCTCTGACATACCATAGGCAAATGACATATTCCGTGGATTGGACAGTTTTATATTACCCTCCTGGAAATAGTCATCATAATAACTTTCCATAGGATCTTTATCTCCAAAATCCTGAAGTGTATTGAGTAAGTAAGCTGTATTTTCCCCTCTCACACAGCTGATATCCATGCGCCCAAGTTCATCATAATGTAAAACTGCCTGAAATACATAATAACTGTTATTGGGTATAAACCGCCCTTCTGCATGATCCAGGATCACTTTGCCGTTTTCATCTATCATCTGATAATCAATGGAGTTGCGGATATTTCCGAAATTCCGGTTCCAGTTTTCAAATTCCCGGATGCTGTTTTTGCGAAGTCCCCTTAAATATTCTGTTCTTTCGTCTTCACCGTCTCCTTCATCTTTTGTTATCTGCATTTCTGATGAAGTAGTTCCAGATAATTCAGTGGCTGTGCTTTTTTCGCTTCCATCACTGCTTGCCGCTTTTAGTTCTGCCTCAGCCTCTGGCAAAAAATACTGAAAGGGAGAAAGAATTTTATTCTGCTCTTTCTGTGCATCTTCCAATGCCAAAACATAATTGCCGTTTACAAGATGTTTTAAAAAAGTACTTTCTTCGTAGATTGGAGCCCCATTTCTGGAAGACTCATTTTCAAAATAAGGATAAAGTTCCACCATTGCAAATGCTGCAGCAAGAATAACCATCGCTGCCAGTAATCCGCTGATGCTATGCCTGTTTTTCAATTTTATATCCAACTCCCCACACCACCTTTAAATATTTCGGTTCCTTCGGATTTAATTCAATCTTTTCCCGGATTTTCCTTATGTGCACCATAATGGTATCGGTATTAATTGCCCGTTCATTCCATACTCTTTCATAAATTTCTTCCGCTGAAAATACCCTTCCAGGATTTTTCATAAGAAGTGCAAGAATTTTAAATTCAATGGGAGTCAGCTTTACCAGCTTTTCATCTACGGTAACCTCCACCGTGTCTTCATTTAATTCCAGCCCTCCTATGGAATAGACATTGCTTTTCTCTTTTTGTTCTTTTGCTTCCAGCATATCCATATACTTCCTGTACCGTCTTAGCTGGGAATTTACTCTGGCAAGAAGCTCCATGGGGGTAAATGGTTTTGCAACATAGTCATCTGCACCAATGTTGAGACCCATAATTTTATCCACCTCTTCTGATTTGGCGGATAGAATAATCACTGGAAAATCATGTTTTTCCCGCAGCTTCACAGTCATGGTAATTCCATCCATACGAGGCATCATGACGTCTACAATAGCCAGATGTATTTCCTCCTGCTCCAGAATCTTTAATCCCTCTACTCCGTCTGCCGCCTGAAACACTTCGTATCCCTGACTTCTTAAGT
Organism: Paenibacillaceae bacterium; assembly: GCA_015057775.1. Lineage (GTDB taxonomy): Bacteria > Bacillota > Clostridia > Lachnospirales > Lachnospiraceae > Lacrimispora. The sequence continues at coordinate 7,259 of SVDT01000006.1, forward strand.
ATATTTCCACTCCCTGCCTGATTTCTTTGTCATCTTCAACTAATAAGATGTGGTTTGCGTCCATGTGATCTCTCCTTATCTATCATAATCCGCTGATTTCTCCCAGCGTTCCATGCATTTATTATACCTCACTCTGAATATTCCTCTATATTCTAAGGATAAAATACCAATCTTAAAATGATTGTCACAGAAAACGAAAGAAATTCTAAAATTCACTATACCCGTCATTATTCAAAAAAGGTGCTAAGGAAAACAGCCTCCTTAAGCACCTTATCATTTAAATTTCGTTTGTAGTCTTTCTGATATTTGTATCCATCAGCCTGTTAAAGCCCAACCAGCCGTTATTATCTCCAGCCGCTCTCAGCACTTCAATCATAGTCTCCATCTTTGCATCTGTGTTATCTGCAAAATTAAGAGCCAGTGCCTCAATCAGAGCCGGTTTTTTCGGGGAACCGTATTCCAGTTCTCCATGATGGGCCAGAATACAATGCTTTAATTCGGTAGCGAACTTCTCCGGGAAACCGGGAATGGTACGGATTCTCTCTCCTATCATCTCAGTTCCGATAATGATATGTCCAAGAAGCTGCCCGTCATCGGTGTAATCATTCTCCGGAAATGTGGAAAGTTCTTTTGTCTTGCCGATGTCATGAAACATAGCAGCAGTGAGCAAAAGATCACGGTTAATCAAAGGATAATATCCTGCATAATAATCACAAAGCTTCACTACACTCAGGGTATGTTCCAGCAGTCCGCCTACAAAGCCATGATGTACGCTCTTCGCTGCAGAATGAAACTGGAATGCCTTGGCAAATGCAGCATCCTCTATGAAAAAGCTTTCTAAAAGAGCCCGGTAATAAGGACTTTTTACAGAACGGATAAAGCCTGCCAGTTCTTCAAACATCACTTTTATATCTTTACCGGAAACAGGAAGATAATCCCCTGGGATATATTCTCCTTCTTCCGCTTTTCTGATTCTCTTAATATTCAGCTGATTGGAATTCTGGAACACCGTAACATCTGCATCTATGTATACATAATCCAGAGTCTCAAAGTTTCCGATACCCGGGGATCCCAAATCCCAAATTTTAGCATCCACAGTGCCGGTTTTATCCTGAAGTATCAGGTTGCCGTACTCCTTTCCTGACTTTGTCAGGGAAATCTGCCTGTTTTTGCACAAATACACATCAGAAACATGCATTCCTTCCCGGAATGATTCGATATACTTCATTTTCTTCCTCCATATCTCACTGACAGCAACAAGGAAGCCAGGATAGTTACCTGGCTCCGATGGTTACCTGATATTGTATCTTTTTATATTCTTCCCGGCCATTGCGGGATACAGTCACAGGAATGATCTGTCCCGGACTTGATTTTTCCAAAACCACCTGAAAATCCTTCATGGTAACAATGGTTGCTCCGCCCATCTCAGTGATAATATCACCGCTCTGTATTCCTGTATTGTAAGCAGGGCTGTCTGTATTCACTTCCACTACATAGACTCCCAGAGGTATACCACTGCTGTTCATGGCTGAGCTTACCTCCTGTCCTTTGATTCCAAAGTAGGGGAATTGCGCTCCATTGCTTATCTTTTCCAGAATACTCTTGTAATCGGATATGGCCATGGCTGCGGTCATATCTTTACTGGTGTCGTTTTTATATTGATCCGTCACCCAGCCAATAATCTGACCGGACGTATTCATAAGAAACGTTCCCACTCCGGCATTCCCTCTGACATCGGTATAAAGAATTCTGGTCATTCCGTCAATGATCTGAACATTCTTGGTTATAAAAGAAATAAAACCATATCCGGTTGAATGAACCATTCCTGCAGGTCCGCCGATTGCAACAACAATGTCTCCCTGCTTAACCGAATAAGAGTTGCCAAGTTCAATCGCTTTCACGTCTTCCAGCTGGGTTCTGCTAAGTTCTGCTGTGGAAACGCTGACAATCGCCATACCAGACAGCTTATCTGTCTGTTTAATCTTTCCCTGAACCTCTGTCCCGTCAGAAAAAGCCACACGAATCGCTTCTGCATCCTCAACTGCACCTTCCGGTGTTAAAATGAGAAGCTCCTGATTAGCCAATGAAATGATAACCCCGGAAAAAAGTCCGGAGTTTTCAACCGGGTTATTAAACCAGTCCGTCTGAGTCTTTACGGAGTGAACCGTAACGATTCCCTTGTCCGCCTTTTGAACCACAGATTTTAAGCTTCCGTAAAGAGTGCTTAAATCATCTACGGAAAATGGATACTTTTCCATAGCGGACTTAAGTATATCCTCAATTGGTTCCGTCTCTGCCACAGTTGTAGAAGTTTCAGCAACAGAAGCAACGGTCTCAGGCTCATCCTTTGGTATGGTCACCGGAGTCGTCTCACCGGTGGTTTCTCCCACAAGTAATCTCTCAGCTACAGGTTTGGATATGACAAATGTAACCGCCGCAACCATTCCGAAAATAACTGCAGTCACTAAAAGACCCAGAAATCTTTTCAGCATATCCTTTTTTGACATGGGCTGTTTTACAATCTTTTCATTGATAAAACGGCGTGGCTCCGCCTTTTTATCGTCTGGCCCGTTATTTTCCGGCATACTTACCCTCCTTTTCAGAAGACCTAAGTACTATTATAAGGTTCTTCCCGGTTTAATGCAAGAAAAACATATGAAACAACCATAATAACAAGGAAAAACAATCACCTGAGGATTGCAGTTTTCGTCTCTCCTATGCTATACTGTAACCGATCCCATTATTCAAGAGCCGGTTCTCACGCCGGTTAAATATCCAGAAAGAAAGCAGAATAATTAAGGTATAAACTTATGAATCAAAAAGCACTGAAAACTTTAGAATACTATAAAATAATTGAACAGCTCACCGAATATGCATCCTGTGAATCAGGAAAAGAACTGTGCCGCAAACTGGTACCTTCCACCGATTATGAGGAAATAACCACTTCCTTAAGGGAAACCACCGATGCAGTCACAAGAGTCCGTCAAAAAGGCGGAATTTCATTTGGGGGTGTGAAAGATATCCGGGCTTCCTTAAAACGTCTGGAGGTAGGAAGTTCTCTTGGAATCATTGAGATTTTATCCATCAGCTCCCTTCTTACCGCTTCCGCGAAAGCAAAGGCATACGGCCGCCATGAGGATCAGGAAATTTCCGAGGATTCTCTGGAAGAATTTTTCCGCATTCTGGAGCCATTGACTCCGGTTAACAACGAGATCAAGCGCTGTATCATTTCTGAGGATGAAGTTAGTGATGATGCCAGCCCCGGCCTTCACCATGTCAGACGTTCCATGCGTTCTATTAATGATAAGATTCACACACAGATGAACTCCATTTTAAATTCCAACCGTTCTTATTTACAGGATGCCGTCATTACCATGCGGGATGGAAGATATTGTCTCCCGGTAAAAGCGGAGCACAAATCCCAGGTAACCGGAATGGTTCATGACCAGTCCTCTACCGGCTCCACTTTATTTATTGAGCCTATGGCAATTGTAAAGCTGAATAATGATTTAAGAGCTCTGGAGATCCAGGAACAAAAAGAAATCGAGATGATTCTGGCAGATTTAAGCAACCAGCTGGCACCTTATTTAGAAGAGCTGGAGACTAACTTCCATACTCTTACCAGACTGGATTTTATCTTCTCCAAAGCAGCACTGGCAAAACATTACAACGCCAGTGAGCCAATTTTTAACACCAAACATGAAATTCATATTAAAGACGGCCGTCATCCCCTGCTGGACCCCAAAAAGGTTGTTCCCATCAACATCCATTTAGGAAAAACCTTTGACCTATTAATTGTTACTGGTCCAAATACCGGCGGTAAGACGGTGTCATTAAAAACAGTAGGTCTCTTTACCCTGATGGGACAGTCCGGTCTTCACATTCCGGCATTTGACGGGTCTGAGCTATCCGTATTTGATGAAGTGTTTGCTGACATCGGTGATGAACAGAGTATTGAGCAGAGCCTTAGTACCTTCTCCTCTCATATGACAAATATTGTGCAGATTTTAAATCAGGCAGACAGCAACTCTCTCTGCTTATTTGATGAGCTTGGAGCGGGTACAGATCCTACGGAAGGAGCTGCCCTGGCAATCTCCATCCTTTCTTTCCTTCACAATATGAAATGCCGTACTATGGCAACCACTCATTACAGTGAATTAAAGGTCTTTGCACTTACTACGCCAGGTGTGGAGAATGCCTGTTGCGAATTCAATGTAGAAACACTGCAGCCCACCTACCGGATACTCATCGGCGTTCCGGGAAAAAGTAATGCCTTTGCCATTTCAAAGAAGCTGGGACTCCCGGATTATATTATCGATGAGGCTAAAAACCATCTGGAAGCAAAGGATGAAACATTTGAAGACCTGCTGACACATCTGGAAGAGAACAGGGTTACTATTGAGAAAGAGAGAATCCAGATTGCCTCCTATAAGCTGGAAGTGGAGCAGCTGAAAGCCCGCCTGACTCAGAAAGAGGAACGGCTCGACGAGCGCCGGGATAAGATGATAAAAGACGCCAGAGAAGAGGCACAGAGAATTTTACGGGATGCCAAGGATACCGCAGATTCCACCATACGTCAGATCAATAAGCTGGCTAGTGAATCCGGAGTGAGTAAAGAGCTGGAAGCTGAGCGAAGCCGGTTAAGAAACAAGCTACAGGATGTGGACTCTTCCCTCTCTTTAAAGAGAGAACAGAAAAATCCGAAAAAGGGAATTGACCCGAAAAAGCTGAAGCTGGGAGACGGGGTAAAGGTTTTAAGCATGAACTTAAACGGAACTGTAAACTCCCTTCCCAATGCCAAAGGAGATTTATATGTTCAGATGGGGATTTTGCGGTCACTGGTTAACATATCCGACTTAGAGCTCCTTTATGATGATTCGGTTTCTGCACCGTCAGAAAACCGGGCAAAAAAGGCAGGAAGCGGAAGCAGTTCTACCCGTATGTCCAAATCCTTCTCCATTTCACCTGAAATTAATTTAATCGGCATGACCACAGATGAGGCAATCCCTCAGCTGGACAAATATTTAGACGACGCTTATCTTGCCCATCTTCCCCAGGTGCGTGTGGTCCACGGACGTGGTACTGGTGCTTTAAAGAATGCAGTGCATAAGCATTTGAAGAGATTAAAATATGTAAAAGAATTCCGGCTTGGCGTCTTCGGTGAAGGTGATTCCGGAGTGACCATTGTCTCATTTAAATAAATATTAGAACGGGGGATCCATTATGGCAGAAAAACAGCGGATTTTAATTGTGGACGATGACAGCAATATTGCAGAACTCATTTCCCTATATCTTTTAAAGGAATGCTATGAAACAGAAATCGTGGGGGACGGAGAGGAAGCGCTTCGGGTTTTTCCTGAATTTAAACCCAATCTGGTTCTCCTCGATTTAATGCTTCCGGGCATGGACGGCTATCAGGTCTGCAGAGAGCTTCGCACCGGATCCCAGGTGCCCATTATCATGCTGTCTGCAAAAGGCGAGGTCTTTGACAAAGTCCTGGGTCTGGAGCTTGGCGCTGATGATTATATGATCAAACCCTTTGATTCCAAAGAGCTTGTGGCACGGGTTAAGGCAGTCTTACGAAGGTATCAGACTTCTCCTGCTGCTACTGCCTCTCATACGGACCAGCAGGGCGACTTTGTGGAATATCCGGATCTGATTGTCAACTTAACCAATTACTCCGTCATTTATATGGGACATTCCATAGAAATGCCCCCAAAGGAGCTGGAGCTTCTCTATTTCCTTGCCTCCTCTCCTAACCAGGTATTTACCAGAGAACAGCTTTTGGACCATATCTGGGGGTATGAGTATATCGGCGACACCAGAACCGTGGACGTTCATATTAAGCGTCTGAGGGAAAAGATAAAGGATCATTCCGGCTGGTCACTCTCCACGGTGTGGGGGATCGGGTATAAATTCGAAGTGAAACGGTAGTTTTAAAAATATCATAAGTGGCTGACGTAAAACGCTCTATGTATTTTACGTCAGCCACTCTTTTAACCAACAAAAATAAGGAATGACATGAATACCAAAAAGAGTTATACTTGAAGCATTAGACACAGGTAAGTATATATCTGCACAATATAGAGGTGAACATTCCATGACACATTCTTTGTATTATAAATTTATTATGGGTTACTTGCTCTTTGGCCTTTTGGGTTTTGTAACCATTGCATCCTTCTCTTCCAGGATTACCGACCAGTATCTCCTTGGCCAGCAGTCAGAATGTCTGTATGACGAAGCCAACCAGATTGCCTCATCCTTTAGCAGCATGTATCACGGAAAGGATATGAAGCTTTCCTCTTCCTATCCTGGTCTTGTAAATGAAGCGGATTATCTCCACGCCCGCATCTGGATTGTGGACCGCCAGGGCAAGATTGTATCCGACAGCCAGCAGCCAGGTAAGGATGGAGATATGATAGAGAACTTCGACCCTACCATTATGGGGAATAAATCCTATACCATCGGTAATTACTACAACGAGTTTCCTTACGATGTATTAAGCGTACATGCTCCCATAACAGGGAACTATACCACCCATGGATATGTGGTAATTCATCTTCCCATATCCTATTTACAGTCCCAGAGAAACGGTATCTTAAACATCGTATACATTACCTCAGCGGTTGTATTCGGTTTTTCGCTGATCATCTTGCTGGTTTTTACAAAAAATGTTTATATCCCCCTGAAAAAGATTACAGCCGGCGCCAACGAATACGCACAGGGTAATCTGACTCATCACATTGATGTGAATACAAGGGATGAAATGGGATATCTGGCAGCTACTTTAAATTATATGTCTGATGAGATCAATAAAATGGAGGAATACCAGCGGACCTTTATCGCCAATGTGTCACACGATTTCCGTTCCCCCCTCACTTCCATCAAGGGATACTTAGAGGCGATCTTAGACGGCACCATACCGCCCCAGATGCATGAAAAGTATTTAAACCGGGTGATATCCGAGACAGAGCGGCTCAATAAGCTGACACAGGGCATGCTGACCCTTAATTCCCTTGACTGTAAAGGATATTTAAACCGGACGAATTTTGATATTAACCGGGTGATCAAAGATACGGCTGCTTCTTTAGAAGGAACCTGCAATACAAAAAACATTACATTTGACCTGACTTTTTCTGACAGCATTCAGATGGTCCACGCAGACCTTGGCAAGATCCAGCAGGTTCTTTATAATCTTATCGATAATGCCATTAAATTCAGCCATACGGATTCCACCATATATATACAGGCTTCCGGCAAGTATGAAAAAATCTTTATCTCAGTAAAAGATACAGGAATCGGAATTCCAAAGGACAGCATCAAAAAGATATGGGAACGTTTTTACAAAACTGATCTGTCCAGAGGAAAGGACAAGAAAGGGACCGGACTGGGACTTGCAATTGTTCGGGAAATCATTCAGTCTCACGGAGAAAACATTGATGTAGTCAGCACAGAAGGGGTTGGATCTGAGTTTATTTTCAGCCTTCCTAAATCAACCAATCTATAGGAGTTTCTGTGTAATATAAAAAGCAGATAAGAACAGACGCTTTGATGTCTAAACTTATCTGCTTTTGTTTTTTTAAGAAATTAATCACTTATGCTCTTCCCGGCTGTCAGATATTCTCTTTTCTTTTTTATCTTTCAGGATACGTTCCAGTTCTTCGATCTGATCCATTGACAGCTCTTCTTCCAGAAACTTGGCAAAAAGCATATTTAAAGCCCCGTCATAGACCTTTTTTAAGAAGGTTTCATTCTCAGATCTGATGCACTCTTCTTCCGAGAGCAAAGGATAGTAGTAATAAACTCTGCCCTTCTTTTCAAACCCAATCACTTCTTTTTTAATGAGTCTTGTTATAAAGGTTTTTATTGTCTGTGCTGACCACATCATTCTGCCAGATAGCAGGTTAATAATCTCTTCTGAGGTTATGGGGTTAGACTTCCATATAAGTTTCATAATTTCCCATTCTGCTTCTGATATTTTTGGAAGTGTGCTCATATATATAACTCCTTTTGGGTCTGCATTTGTAAGCTGTATCTTAGTTTAAACCTGCGGAGTATGTTTGTCAATTCACAATTACAGGGGATTGATACAACTCTTTCATGAAGCAGAAAAGCACGCCAGCCTCCCGATTCAGGAAAGACAGCATGCCTTTTTTATCAACAATATCTTATAATCGTTTTACCGCATCCATTGCCAGTACAGACCGTTCGCATTCCTCTGTCTGCAGGGTAATCTGCCAGCACAAAGAACTTCCTTTCATATGTTCAGCCGCATAACTGAGTCCATTGGTCCGTTCATCAAGAAAGGGGCGGTCAATCTGATTTGGGTCTCCAAGCAGTATGATCTTTGTTCCTTTTCCTGCACGGGTTATAATTCCCTTGACCTGATTGGGTGTCATATTCTGGGCTTCATCGATAATTAAATAAGTCTGAATGATGGATCGTCCCCGGATAAATGTCAGCGCCTCTGTTTTAATCAGGCCTCTGGCAAATATCTCTTCGATTTTGCCTGATAGTTCATCCTCATTTTCATATCGCTTCTCCTCATTGGAATCAATAAGCTGTTCCAGATTGTCAATCACAGGTCTCATCAGCGGAGAGATTTTCTCCTGCTCGTCTCCCGGTAGAAATCCAATGTCAGAATCAAACTGGGCATTGGGACGGCTGACTATGATCCGTCTGTATTCTCCGGTTGGATTGTTTAAAAGCTTTTCAAGCCCTACTGCAAGAGAGTAAAAGGTTTTGGCTGTCCCCGCCATACCTTTAATGATGACTAACGGCGCTATTTCAGCAGGCTGCATCAGGGCTTCCTGGGCAAAATACTGACCCGCATTCCTGGGCGCAACCCCATAGGGCTTGCTTTTCTGGTAATCAAGAGGGATTATTTTATCTCCGTTTACTCGCCCCAGCACGGTTTTTCTGGTTGACTGATCCGCTTTTAATATTACAAACTGATTCTCAAACAGCTTTGGACTGCTTTTAGCACCCGATTCATCAGTTATGTATACCCGCTCGGTTGAAATTCCCTTTTTCTTAAAATCCTTAAAATTCTCCTCTGGAGCAAAAACCTCAATTCTTCCTGTGTACTGCTCCTCTCGCCCGGATACCTGCTCGGTTGTAAAATCCTCCGCACGGATTCCGATAATCTGCGCTTTAATACGCAGCAATATGTCCTTCGTTACCAGTACGACCTCTCCCTCAAGTCCTCTGCATACCTTGAGAATGCGGTTATCCATTTTGTCGTCGGGAAGATCTGGGGGAAGCACAACATCCACAAAGTTTTTTTCAATCCTGATTGTTCCACCATGCTCCAGTTTTACTCCTGTCAGTAAATCTCCCTGATGACGCAGCTGTTCCAAAAGCCTGATGGCCTTTCTTGCATTGGCACCTGTTTCGCCCTCAGCCTTTTTTAAGTGATCCAGTTCTTCCAGTACAGCGACAGGAAGAACTACCCGGTTATCTTCGAAACAATTGATGGCGTAAGGTGCCTGAATCAGAACATTGGTATCTACCACATAGGTTTTTATCATTTACCGGACTCCTTTGCAATTTCAGAAACTCTGGTCTCTGTAAATCTGATTATACCTTCTGCCAGGGACTGCTGTAATCACAGTATGGTAAAAGAAATGTAAAAACAGATTCAATTTTCTGGAATCCGGTTCCAGATATCCTAAATTTTATAATATATGTTCCTGTTCATCTTCATTCCATGACCCGGACTTTTCCGGACCTTTAAAGAGCAGTCTTTTTAATGACCAGATAATCATAATGGAACCGGTTAGAAAAAACAGGGTCATAAAGACCAGCTGAATCAGATTTCTGATTCCGGAAGAGATAAGAAGTTCCGGAACCAGCTGAAACGCCAGCCAGACCAGATATCCGCCTCCTACCAGTCTTAACCCCAAAGTAATTGGTGCAGGTGACTCACCCTGCTTCTTTTTGTCCTCACTCATGTTATGCTCCTATCCTCTGACACGAACGGATTTCCGTTCCACTGCCTCTGAATCAAAAAGATAATTTCCGTTAAAATAGGGATTTTCAATCATGCGTATCATGTTTTCCGCTGCTTTTTTTCCCAGTGCCTCCATGGGGTGGGGAAATGAAGTAATGGGTACCTCTCCCAGTGACGCAAGCTCCGAATTATCAATGCTAACCAGGGATAGATCTTCGGGAATCATAATCCCCCTTTTCATGCAGATGCCCGACAGCAGATAAGCTACCTCATCGTTATAACAGACCAGTGCCGTACAATCTTTTAACCGGTCAAACAGATAATCCGACCAGGCTTCCAGATCATTCTGGCTCTCCGAATCAATCCAGACAATCCCCCTTCTGTCTATGCTGATACCAGCCTGTTTCATTGCCTTTACAAACCCCAGATAACGAAGATGCCCCTGTCCGTCATCACATTTAAAGATCCCCCCGATCTTTTTGTGCCCTGCATGAATCAGATACTCGACCGCTTTTTTGGTCACCAGTTCATCATGGAGAGCTACACAGGGAAATGACAGCTGGGGATAACTGCTGTTAAAAAACAGGACGGGCAACTGCTGTTTTGCCAGCCTGAGGTAGGAATCCAGATTGGGATTTGGCAGCGCACTTTTTGCCGGTTCTACAATCAGCCCGTCTATAAATCCTTTTTCTAACAGCTTATCAAGAATTTCTCCTTCTTTTTCGATTCTGTTTCCTGTAAATGCCACCTGCATGGTATAGCCTGCTTTTGACAATGTCTTTTCAATCCCTTTTAATACGGGAGGAAAAATATAGCTGTCTACATAGGTACTGATTACTGCAATGTTCTGGTAGCGTTCTTTTCTCACTTCCCGGTTTCCCACTCCTAAATAAGTTCCGCTTCCCCGAATTCTGGTCAGCATGTTTTTCTGTTCCAATACATCAATGGCATGACGGACCGTCTGCCTGCTGAGTTCAAATTCACGGCTTAGTTCGTTCTCTGACGGCAGCTTATCCCCAGTTTGGAACACTCCGTTTTGGATCTGCTCCATGACCCAGTTTACAACAGCCATATATTTTGCTTCCTGCGACTGCATCTTCTCTCCTACTGTCTTAGATTATTTTTTTCTTTTGGATAATAAGTCAACCGTAACCGCTCCTAATAATACAGCTCCTTTTACGATTTTCTGAATATCCGTAGACCAGCCGTAAAGAGACATTCCGTTGTTTAAGATTCCCATGATAAATGCTCCAACTACCGCTCCTATGATGGTTCCAATTCCTCCTGAAGTGGCAGCACCTCCAATATAACAGGAAGCAATGGCGTCCATTTCAAACTGATCCCCTGCTTTCGGTGTTGCTGATGCATTTCGTGCAGAAAGCACAATTCCTGCAATTGCACACATAATTCCCATGTTGGTATAAACCCAGAAGAAAACTTTTTCTGTATTAATACCGGACAGACGGGCTGCTTTTGCATTTCCGCCTAGTGCATAGATCTGCCTTCCTGCTACAGTCTTGCTGGTAATAAAGTGGTACAGAGCAACCAGAAGTCCCATAATGACGAGAACAAAGGGAATTCCGTTGTAACGTGCCAGTTTATAGAAGAAAAACCACACAATTATCATGATTACTCCCACCTTGACAATTGTCTGCCACAGTGGATTGACCGGAAAATCGTATTTCTTTTTTGTTTTTATACTTCTGATTTCCGATATGATAATAAAGGCAAATGCAATCAGCGCTGCTCCTATGGATACCAGATCAAGGGTTCCCCCACCAAAGGGTATTTTAACAGTTGGAAGAAAGCCTGCGCCTATGTATGTATAATTTGCCGGAAGAGGACCTTTGGTCTGCGCCTTTAACAGCGTATAGGTAAGTCCGCGCCCCATAAGCATGGTTGCAAGTGTAACAATAAAGGGAGGTATGGAAAGCTTTGAAACAAAAAAGCCAACAAACATACCGGAAAGGGTACCAATGGCAAGAGCTGCAAGAATCGCAACCCACATGCTGGTTTTATAGTCTACAATCATAATTCCTACAACTGCTCCGCATACGGCAACAATGGAGCCGACCCCCAGATCGATGTTACCGGTGAGAACGCAAAGAAGCATGCCTACCGCCAGAATTACAATATAGCTGTTCTGCATGATTAAATTGTTAATGTTTGCCGGTGACATATTCTTACCGCCGGTCATTGCAGCAAAGATTAAGAAAACCACGATTAGAGCCAGAATCATACCATACTGCTTCATGTTTATATTAACTGTTTTCTTCTTATCCATCTTTATTCTTCCTTTCCGTTGTCTTCCATGATACACTTCATAATCTTTTCCTGTGAAACCTCTTCCCTGGTAAGTTCTCCGCAGATATGCCCTCCGTTAATAACATAGATGCGGTCACAGGTTCCGATTAACTCCTGAAGCTCCGACGATATGACAAGAATGGCTTTCCCTGCCTTTGCCAGATCATTGATGATGCAGTATATTTCATACTTTGCACCAATGTCAATGCCCCGGGTGGGTTCATCAAGAATCAGGATATCAGGCTGAGTCAGCATCCATTTTGCCAGGACCACCTTTTGCTGATTTCCTCCGGACAGTGAGCTGACTGACTGGTTGATGGAATTCGTCTTAACATTAATTTTCTTCCGGTAGTTTTCTGCGGAAATGATTTCATCATTCTTGTTCACAATTCCCTTTTTAGAAAAGAAGTTTCTAAGAGCTGCCAGCGTCATATTTCCTTTTACAGTGTCTATGAGGATCAGGCCGTAATTTTTTCGGTCTTCCGAAACATATGCCAGCTTGTTATTAATGGCATCCCTGACATTTCTTATGAGAACCTGCTTTCCGTTTATCTTAATGGTTCCGCTGATTTTCTGTCCATAGGATCTACCGAAAAGGCTCATTGCCAGTTCCGTTCTTCCTGCGCCCATCAGTCCGGCAAATCCCACTACCTCACCGGCTTTAACATGAAAGGATACATCCTGAATGACATGACGGTCCGGATCGTCCGGATGATACGCATTCCAGCTTTCTACCTCAAATATGTTATCTTTGATTTCACTGGTCCGCTCCGGGTAACGATTAGTCAGTTCCCTTCCTACCATCCCCTTTATGATCCGGTCTTCATTGATTTCATCTTTCCCCTTATCCAGAGTCTCAATGGTTTTTCCATCTCTGATTACGGTAATGGAATCCGCAACATAGCTGATTTCATTCAGCTTATGGGAGATCATAATACAGGTGATTCCATGCTTTTTCAGTTCCAGCATAATGTTTAAAAGACGCTTGCTCTCTTCATCGTTTAACGCTGCTGTCGGTTCATCTAAGATCAGAAGCTCCACCTGCTTTGCCATTGCCCTTGCAATCTCTATCAGCTGCTGTTTGCCAACTCCAAGGCTGCTTACCGGCACATTTAAGTTTTCATTCTCAAGTCCCACCTTTGCCAGCATTTCCTGTGCCCGCTTATGGGTTTTGGTCCAGTCAATGACTCCTTTTTTTCCTGTCTGCTCATTTCCCAGGAAAACATTCTCCGCCACTGACAGATAGGGGCTTAATGCCAGCTCCTGATGAATAATTACAATCCCCTTTGCCTCGCTTTGTTTAATGTTATGGAACTGGCACACTGCTCCGTGATAGACAATATCACCGCTGTAGGTTCCATAAGGATAAACACCGGAGAGTACGTTCATAAGCGTAGACTTTCCGGCACCGTTTTCTCCGCAGAGAGCATGGATTTCCCCGCGTTTCACCTTGATATTCACATCATCTAGTGCCTTTACACCATAAAATTCTTTGGTGATGTGATTCATCTCCAGGATATAATCGGCCATCTTTCCAACTCCTTTTCTTTTTATCCTTCACGAAAACAGGCGGCAGTCTTTTCCACCGCCGCCTGTATGTACGTCTCTGCTACTGTGCCAGCTGTTGTTCTGTATAATAACCGCCATCAATAATGATCTTTTTATAATTGTCCTTGTCAACTGCAACCGGTGTACACAGATAAGAAGGAACTACCACCTTACCATTGTTATACTGGGTTGTATCGTTAATTTCAGGTTTTCCGCCTTCTAACACTGCCTGAACCATGGTTACGCATTTTTCAGCAAGAAGTCTGGTGTCCTTGTAAATGGACATGGTCTGATAACCGGAAATAACATTTTTTACAGCCATTAATTCCGCATCCTGACCAGTGATCAAAGGCCAGTCAACACCTACTTTATAGCCTGCTCCCTCTAATGCAGCCTTGCAGCCATATGCAAAACCATCAAATGCAGATGCACAGATATCCAGCTTTTTGTCTGCATAGAAGCCAGTTAAGTAGTTCTCACAGTTTTGCTGAGCTGTTTCCTGAGACCATCTTAAGATACAGGTATCTTCAAAGGAAGTACGTCCGGATTCGCATTTTAAGGTTCCGTCATCCAGATATGGCTTTAATACTTCCATTAACCCGTTATAGAGGAACAATGCGTTGTTATCATCAGGAGATCCCATAAAGAATTCGATGGTATAGGATTTTCCTTCTGATTTTGCCTTATCTAACTGCTTAGATTCTTTGATGTAATTACCAATGGCTGTACCTACGCCCTTGTTATCAAAGGTTGCATAATAGGAAACAGCATCTGTATCCATCAGCAGACGGTCATAGGCAATAATCGGAATTCCGGCGCTCTTGGCCTGAGCTTCCACGTTGACCAGAGCTGAGGAGTCGATGGATGCAATTACCAGACACTTAACACCAGAAGCAATCATGTTTTCAATCTGAGAAACCTGCATCTGGACATCATCCTCTGCATACTGTAAATCCACCTGATATCCAAGGGCTTCCAGCTGTTTCTTCATGTTTGCACCGTCATTGATCCAGCGCTCAGAAGACTGGGTTGGCATAGCCACGCCTACTTTTCCGCCGCTTCCCGCTGCTTTTGCTGCTTCTGTTGTTGCTGCAGCCGCAGCGGTTGTTGCAGCTGTGGTTTCTGCTGCTTTGGTCTCTGCCGCTTTGGTTGCCGCCGTGGTTGCAGTTGTCTGAGACGAGCTGCATCCAAATAATGCAGATGCCGCCAACACTGCACTAAGCATGACTCCAAGTACTCTTCGTTTCATCATTTCATACCCTCCTAATAATTACATT
Organism: Paenibacillaceae bacterium; assembly: GCA_015057775.1. Classification (GTDB taxonomy): domain Bacteria; phylum Bacillota; class Clostridia; order Lachnospirales; family Lachnospiraceae; genus Lacrimispora. The sequence goes on from SVDT01000006.1 coordinate 22,340, forward strand.
TTAGTATATACAATTTGCACATATTGCAAATATGTATTTTGTTTGATTCGACATGTTTTGTCGAATTGTGGCAGATATAGAATGTGACATTTGTTGTAATATCTTTTTCAACATTCATTTTTATGGTTATTTTTACCAAATTCAGTTATAAATCAAATATATAATTTCATCAATGTTTTGTCAATACATTTTTTAACATTTTAAGTATTTTTATTAAGTTGTCTATACAACTATGCGTAATTGATCGGTTTCATACGACAATTTTAGACATGAAATTACAAAAAAATGGCTCGTTCTTATAATTAAGAACAAGCCGTTAAATTATTTCCTTATCATATAAATTCTCTTTAATAAATAACATGAAGCTTTTTATCGTACGCATTTCCCAAAAGGGTATCTACGTAAGCTGATGGGGTAAATCCAGACATTTTAACAAACTCCTTTATGAAGTGGGATTGATCATAATATCCGGATACCAGTGCGGCATCTGCTCCATTTGCACAGTGAATGGTTTCTACCAGTCTGCTCACTGATTTCTGAAAGCGGATAAACCTGATCAGATTTTTGGGATTCATGCCAAAATCTTCGTGGATTTTCTGATTTAAATATCGCTCCGAATAGCCTGTATAGCTGCTTAACTCCGAAAGTTTCAGACTTCCGTCTGACTTTAGTATCTGTTGGTGTATTACGTATTTCAGGCTGTTTTTATCTTCGGCATGATTAAAAAAATATTTCAGATAAAAATCAAGAAATACTTCTGTTTTTTCATGAAAGGATCCAGCCTCATACATACGCTCCAGCAGCCCTTCCCGTTCTCCTGAACTGGTCAGCATATCTTCCAGACTGATCTCATTATTCACCAGTTCATTAAGCTTCACGTTACCAGCAACCGGATTGACCCCCGGAAGAAAGCGGACCCCAAAATACTGGCAGTTCAATTCAGTTTTCGCCGTTCCTTTTTCTAACAGGGTGCCTGCTGCTTTGGCTTTCATTACTCCATCCTTTTCCCAGAACAGCATATCAATACAGGCATCCGGAATCACTCCCATATGGTCTGATTCGGCAGTAAACTGATAAAAATGAGAAAGATTATATTTCATAATACATTTTTTAGAATAGTTTGTGGTTGCCAGCACAAACTCAGGCTGTCGGGGACTCAGTGCCGGAACATTTTCTTTTCTCCATTCATTACTCATATTGTCCGCTCCTTTCTGCTCTGTTCTTATTTTTATAGTAAAAGAGACGCATCCTCATTGAAACACAAAAGACACAAAGGGTTTAGAACGCCTTCGTGTCTTTTGATGCATTTTATCACTTTCTTTTTTCAAGGTCAAGAAATATTATCATTTACCGCCTGTTAGTTCTTTCCTTTTGACTTCCGATTTTTACAATACCTGTATACAGTAAAACAGGTAGAATGACAAAAAAGACAGCGAGGTCTTATGATTCCATATCATAAGGCTTTTTTTAATGAAAGGAGGTACATAGGTGAAACGTATCAACTTTTCCTCCGGTGCTCCACTAGAAGAGCTGGTGGGATACTCAAGAATGGTAAAAGTCGGAGAACATATTTATATCGGGGGCACTACTGCCGTCCTGCCGGACGGAACAGTCCACGGTGATACAGCACTGGAACAGGCGGATTATATTTTCAGGAAGTTTATTAACTTGTTAAATGAGGCAGGAGCAAATGCCAGTGATGTTATAAAAATTAAGGCTTATGTAACAGATATGAGTTTTGCTAAGGAAGTGGGGGAAGCCTACTCCCCTTATTTTAAAGAAGTCCGTCCTTTGTTTACCATGGTCGAGACACCCAAACTTAACCGCCCGTCTCAAATGGTTGAGATTGAGCTGGAAGCGTTCATAACTGATGAAAATTAAGAAAGAAGAGGTAAAACATATGGCTTATCCTGAGGTTGATTTTATTTATCTGAATGAAGAAGACATGGTAAAAGCAGGCGTTACGGATATGAAAGGCTGTGTAGAGGCCATGGAAGAAATGTTCCGGCTGTTAAAAGCAGGCGATTTCAGAATGGGCGGTTCCAATGCCAACTCACATGGTATTATGATGACATTTCCGGAGGCTTCTCCATTTCCAAATATGCCCACAGACGGACCCGACAGACGATTTATGGCAATGCCGGCCTACCTTGGCGGCAAATTTGATATGGCTGGTATGAAATGGTACGGTTCTAACACAGAAAACCGAAAAAAGGGACTTCCAAGATCTATCCTTATGCTGACACTGAACGATAAGGACACAGGCGCACCACTTGCCTATATGTCAGCAAATATTTTAAGTGCTTTCAGGACAGGAGCAGTGCCCGGGGTTGGAATCAAATATTTTTCAAAAGAAGATTCCAAAGTGGTAGGTATCATCGGACCAGGCGTTATGAGCAAAACTGCTTTTGATGCCGCAATGGCAGTCAGAGATCAGATTGAAACGGTAAAAATCAAGGGAAGAAGCCAGAAATCAGTGGACGGATTCATCCAGTATGTCAGGGAGAAATATCCCCAGATCAAAGAGCTGATTGTGGTAGATACGGATGAAGAAGCAGTCCGGGATGCGGATATAGTAAGTATTGCTACTTCAAGCCCAACCGGAGATCCTTCCCTGTATCCTTACATCAAAGAGGAATGGATCAAGCCAGGTGCCATCCTGTGCTGTCCGGCAGCTGCCAGATTTGACGATGACTTTATCTTAAACCGGGCAAGAAATGTGGCGGACAACATTCAGTTATACGAAGCCTGGGCAGAAGAACTTCCCTATCCTTCCTACAACTCCGTTCCCATACCTGCAGTTCACTGCATGGATTTATTAAAAGACGGACTCATGAAAGCTGATCAGGTGGATGATCTGGGAGATGTACTTACCGGTAAGGTTCCTGTTCACAGAAAAGAAAATGAAATCGTGATTTATTCCGTGGGAGGAATGCCCATTGAGGATGTGGCGTGGGGGACCATTGTTTACAGAAATGCTATGAAAAAAGGAATAGGAACGAAGCTGAACCTTTGGAAAGAACCTTACCTTGCTTAAAAAAATTCAGGAACAGGAGCTGACGAAATGAGAATTGAAGAACACCCAATACTAGGAAAACCGGAAGAAAGAAAAGTCATTTCATTTATACACGACGGTACACCGCTTACTGGTTATGAAGGGGAACCAATTGCCATGGCTCTGGAAGCTGCAGGCATTATGATTCACCGATACACAAAAAAATACCATAAGCCAAGAGGGGTTTTCTGTGCAATCGGCCGCTGTACGGACTGCGTTATGGTTGTAGACGGCGTCCCCAATGTCAGAACCTGCATCACTCCCTTAAAAGAAGGTATGGTGATACAAACCCAGTACGGAGTATCGGCACAGGAGGAATCAACATGAATCGATTTGATTTGATTATTATAGGAGCCGGTCCTGCAGGTCTGTCAGCGGCAATCAGCGCGGCTAAAAACGGACTGTCTGTAATTGTGTTCGATGAAAATTCCAAACCTGGAGGACAGCTCTTTAAACAGATCCATAAATTCTTTGGTTCGAAAGAACATAAGGCAAAGATCCGGGGATTTCGGATCGGAGAAGAATTATTAAAAGAAGCAGAAGATTTAAAGGTAACAGTCGTGTTAAATGCAATTGTTACGGGACTTTATCAGGATAAGGAAATAACCGTAAAGATTGGCGAAGAAATCTGCCACTATAAGGGAGATGCCGTGATTGTTGCCACCGGAGCTACGGAAAATATGGTTCCTTTTGAAGGCTGGACACTTCCCGGTGTCATAGGAGCCGGAGCTTCCCAGACCATGATGAATTTACATCACATTAAACCCGGGAACAGGGTCTTGATGCTTGGAACGGGAAACGTGGGGTTGGTGGTCAGCTTCCAGCTGCTTCAGGCGGGTTGTCAGGTTGTAGCACTTGTGGATGCCGCTCCCAAAATAGGCGGGTACGGTGTGCATGCGGCCAAAGTCGCAAGATGCGGTGTTCCATTTTACCTCTCCCATACTATTATTAAAGCTGAAGGTGAGAATCGTGTCACAGGAGTCGTAATTGGAAAGGTGGATTCTTCCTTTCAATTAATTCCCGGCACCGAAAAGCATTTTGCTGTTGATACGATCTGTCTTGCAGTAGGCCTGTCTCCCATGTCACAGTTGCTTCATATGGCGGGCTGTAAGATGCGGGATACTCCCCTTGGATATGTTCCAGTGATTGATGAAAATGGCGAAACCAGCATACCCGGCATTTATGCAGCAGGAGATGTTTCCGGTATCGAAGAGGCCAGCTCTGCCATGATAGAGGGGCGGATTGCAGGAACAAAAGCTGCGCAGTATCTGGGTTTCCTTTCAGAGGACAAGGCGGGAGAAACAACCAAAGAATTAGAACTGGCAATAGACCGTTTAAGAAAAGGTATGTTTGCACCGGAAAACCGGGGAAAGAAAATCACTCTCACCGATGAGGGCATCCCTGTTTCAGAAAGCCTTTTAACCAATGGATATTTAGACGAGGCGGAATTAGACCGTTTTCCCGGAATTGCAAACGGAAAGGGAATCCACCCAGTTATGGAATGCACCCAGAACATTCCATGTAACCCATGTCAGGATGCGTGCCCCAGAAAATGTATTAAAATCGGAGATACCATCACGTCACTTCCTGTCATTGATAAAGAAAATATATGCAGCGGCTGTGGTATGTGCGTTGCTTCCTGTTCCGGCCAGGCAATCTTTCTTTTAAATCAGGATTATGAGCCAGGTTATGCTTCAGTTACTCTCCCCTATGAATTCCTTCCGCTACCGGTGAAAGGGGATACAGGATCCGCTCTTGATCGAAGCGGAAAAGAGGTATGCCAGGCGGAGATTATTGAGGTGAAAACGCTGAAATCTTTCGATCATACCTCCTTACTCACCATGAAGGTACCACTTGATATGGCAATGAAAGCAAGGTTTTATAAAAGCAGGGGGTGCAGCCATGAATAAACGTAACGACCGCTTTACAGACATCGGACCACTGATCCCCCAGCCAGATGATGATATGATTATCTGCCGCTGTGAAGAAATCACAAAAGGCGAAATCAGAAAGGCTGTTCATGATGGCATGTTTACTTTAACCGAGATTCGAAGGTATTTAAGAACAGGCATGGGGCTTTGCCAGGGGCAGACCTGCTCAAAATTGGTAAAGTCCATTATAGCAAAGGAACTGGGGCTTACACCGGGTGATATAGAACCGGCAGTATCCCGTGCGCCTATGAGGCCAGTAGAAATGAAAATTTTAGGCAATGACAGGAAGGAGGTCTGATGGAATGGAAAACTGCGCAGATGTAATTATCATAGGCAGCGGAATCATTGGAAATGCAACCGCTTATTATCTGGCAAAGAAGGGCTGTTCTGTCATAGTCCTGGAAAAAAGCGACCATATCGGAGGCGGTGGTTCTTCCAGAAATGGAGGCGGTGTCCGCCAGTCTGGGAGAGACAGGCGGGAGCTTCCTCTGGCAATGTACGGAGCTTCCAACCTTTGGCCCACCCTTTCTGAAGAGCTTGGAATGGATGTGGAATATTATCAGAAGGGTAACCTGCGCCTTGGAAAAACAGAAGATCATCTAAAAATATTAAACAGTCTTACTGATCGGGCAAGCGCACAGGGGCTTGGCGTTACCATGATTGATGGGAAAGAAGCGAAGGAGATCTGTCCTTACCTCTCCGATGAGGTAATTGGAGCAAGCTGGTGTCCCACCGATGGTCATGCCAACCCTATGCTGGCAACGCTTGCTTATTACAGAAAGGCGAGACAGTCGGGTGTGCGTTTCATCACTGGAGAGACAGTAATTGAGATAAAAAAATACAAAGGAAAAGCAAGGCAGGTTATTACTGACAATGACGTGTATGAAGGAGAAACAATCATACTGGCAGCCGGATATGAAAGCCGTAAGATTGCAGCTTCCGTAGGAGTGGATATCCCCATGACTCAGGCACTTTTGGAGGTTTTAGTCACAGAGGCCCAGCCCCCAATGTTCTACCAGATGCTGGGCACTGCAATGGCTGATTTCTACGGACACCAAAGCACTCACGGATCTTTTGTCTTTGGAGGTTCCTCCGGGTTTGAAGACTTTAACAAAAGTAATGGAACCCCTGTAACCAATAGCCAGACTGCCTCCTGCATCTGCCGTGGTATTATGAAATATTTCCCCTGCCTCTCAAGTGCAAAAATTGTAAGAACGTGGGCAGGATTCATTGATGTCTGCGCCGATCATGTCCCTGTAATCAGCCATGTTGAGGAAGTACCGGGACTGATTCTTGCCTGTGGGTTTACCGGTCATGGCTTCGGTATTTCTCCTACGGTAGGGACAATTCTATCCCAGATGGCCACTGGAGAGGAGCCTGTTTTAAGCATAAAAGATTTCCGGTACGACCGGTTTCATACTAAGATTTGACCCAATGGCAAAGACGTCTTATTTTAAGATGTCTTTGTTTTTTTACTTCACTGACCACATAAAGGAGGAGCTATATGAACAATAAAAAAATGGGACTTGGAAGCGCAGTTTCTGTATGTGTTGGATTAATCGTGGCAACCAGCTGTCTGTTATCACTGGGACTTGGTACCGGACTTGCCGGAAAGGGTTTTATTATTGCAATGTTTGTTGTTGTAATCTTAAATATTCTTCTTGCACTTTCTTTTCGTGAACTTCACAATTTAATGCCGGAGGCTGAAGGCGGACTGGGGCAGTATACGCTGGCGGGACTGGGACCTGTTCCATCCATTGTTTCCAATCTTTCCGCCTATGTTATTACCAATATGCTGGCTGGTTCCGTAGAACTTGCCATGTGCGGACTGGTCATTCAGGAAACCTTTCTAAAAGGAGTTCCTGTACTGGTAATTAGTCTGTCCCTTCTTGCTTTTTTAACCATTGTCAATTATCTGGGAGTTGATATCTTTGCTAAAATACAAAATTTAACTGTTATAGCACTCATCGGTTCCCTTATACTTCTGGGAGTCATCAGTGCATTTAAATTAGGAGTGGGTACTCCCCTTGCTCCCAGCGCACAGACTCCTCCTGTTGTAACAGGATTTTCAGGAATCCTGTCTCTCACTGCATTGGCATTTTGGATGTTTATCGGAATTGAATTTGTCATTCCGGTATCAAAGGATTTAAAAAATCCAAAACGGGATGTTCCACTTGCCATGATCCTTGGCGTATGTCTTCTTTTTATTGTTCAGAGTTTATTAAGCACCGGTATGAGAAACTACGTTTCACTGGAAGAACTGCGTTCCAGCAGCATGCCTCATATTATCTTCGCAGAACGGGTTATGGGAAAAGCCGGCAGCTACTGGATGGGGCTTATCACCATACTTGCCGGGGTCAGTACCATCAATACTGTACTGGGTAGTGTTACCAGAATCTTAAGCGGCATGGCTGATGCCGGTTTAATGCCATCTTATTTTAGCAAAAAAAATAAAAGCGGAACTCCCACACCAGGACTTTTCCTTATGACAGGAGTCATCTCTTTTATATTGGTGAGCGGTATTGCAAACTATTCCGGTTTAACCAATTTCCTGCTTGCTGCTTCCTGTTTCTGGCTCACCTCCTATATCCTGGTCAATCTTACCGTCCTGGTGCTGCGCAGGCGTTATCCCAATGCACCTGGAAGAGATAAACGGTTTACATTATGGGGAATACCTCAGATTATCTGTATCATCGGAGACGTTTATATGATCTGGCATATTGCAGAAGGAGATGCCCGGATATTTATCTATAAAATATATTTTGTACTGCTTATTATTACCTTACTTTTCGCTTTCTTCTGGGTAAAAATTGTAAAAAAGGCTGATGCATTCCGTCCCGTTTCTCTGGATGATATCAATGATGTGAAACTGGAAAACCAGGTTGAGGAAGGTCAGACCTCCCCCTCCCTGATCGTAAACTAACTCCTTATCATAAAAAAATACGTCTTTGCCAACGGCCAAGACGTATTTTTATTATTCTTTCCAATGGAGATGATGCAGCTCTCCCTCCATGGTCATACGATCAAATCCATTCTGCCTCAAAGCTTCATAAAGAACAATGGAAACAGAATTAGATAAATTCAGGGAACGGATATCGCCCCACATGGGAATTCTCACACAGCGATCCTCATTGTCCACAAGAATCTCTTCTGGTATTCCGGCACTTTCCTTTCCAAACATGAGAAAGCAATCCGGTTCATATTTTACATCTGAGTAAACATGATGTCCCTTGGTAGTGGCCATATAGATTTTTGCTCCCGGATTCCGGTCTAAAAAATCCTGATAGTCACTGTACACAGTAACATCTAACTTATCCCAGTAATCAAGTCCGGCCCTTTTGATCAGTTTATCATTCAGCTTAAAACCCAAAGGCTGAATCAGATGAAGCCTGGTATCCGTGGCCACACAGGTTCTACCGATATTCCCTGTATTCGCCGGCATCTCCGGTTCCAATAGTACAATATTCATAGTGATTACGCCTTTCCATCCAGTCTTTTAATAAAGCGTTCCATACGGCTTAAAGCCTCTTTTAGGTTCTTTAAGGAATACGCATAGGAAATACGAAGATATCCTTCTCCGCAGTCTCCAAATGCAGTTCCGGGAACAACCGCTACCTTTTCTTCCATCAGAAGCCGGGTGGCAAATTCATCGGAGGTCATACCAAACCGTTTAATGCATGGAAACGTATAGAAGGCACCGTTGGGCTCAAAGCATTCAAGTTCCATCTCCTGAAACGCATGCATTAAATAACGCCTTCTCTGATCGTAGGATTCCCGCATGACTGCCACATCTTTATCGCCGTCCCGCAGCGCAGCAACTGCTGCATACTGACTGGTGGTAGGCGCACACATAATGGCGAACTGGTGGATCTTTAACATCTGTTCTAAAATCATTCTGGGTGCAGCGGCATAGCCTAGCCTCCAGCCGGTCATGGCGTAGGATTTAGAAAATCCATTAATTAAAACGGTTCTGTCTTTCATCCCAGGAAAAGCTGCTATGGTGGAGTGATCTCCGCCATAAGTAAGCTCTGCATAGATCTCATCAGAGATAACGAATAAATCCTTCTCAATTACAATGTCTGCGATTTCCTTCAGCTCTCTGGCATCCATGACAGCCCCTGTGGGGTTGTTTGGAAACGGAAGAATGAGAACCTTTGTCTTTGGTGTGATCTTCTCCAGAAGCTTTTCCTTTGTCAGCTTAAACTGATCCTTTGCTTCCAGATCAATGATCACCGGAACTCCATTGGCCAGAATGGTACAAGGTACGTAGGAAACATAGCTGGGCTGGGGAACCAGCACCTCATCGCCTGGATTTAACATGGCACGGAGTGCAATATCAATGGCTTCGCTGCCGCCAACCGTTACCATCACCTCATGATCAGGATCATATGTAACTTCAAAGCGGCGGCTTAAATAGCTGCAGATCTCCGTCTTAAGCTCTTTTAAACCAGCGTTGGAGGTGTAAAATGTCCGTCCTTTTTCCAGTGAATATATACCCTCTTCCCGGATATGCCATGGCGTGTCAAAATCAGGCTCACCTACCCCCAGAGAAATGGCATCCTTCATCTCACTTACAATATCAAAAAATTTACGGATTCCCGAAGAGGGAATCTCTGTTATACGGTCTGATAATGGGTTTCTCACGGCGTAATCAGCATCCTTTCATCTTGTGTCTCTTCCGCAAGAACCGTCCCGTGATCTTTATATTTTTTCAAAACAAAATGGGTGGCTGTGCTGAGCACGGATTCCATGGGGGAGAGTTTCTCAGATACGAACTGGGCAACTGCTCTCATGGTCTTTCCTTCGATAAATACGGTAAAATCAAAGGCTCCTGACATCAAATAAACTGCATTTACCTCACTGTACTGGTAAATACGTTCTGCGATCTTGTCAAAACCCATACCTCTCTGGGGCGTTACCTTAACCTCAATCAACGCAACCACCTTTTCATCGCTGGTATTATCCCAGTTAATCAGGGTGTGATATCCGCAGATGATATGTTCCTTTTCCATTTCGGCAATCTCGTTTGCAATGGCTGCCTCACTTTCTCCAAGTAGAACCGCCAGATCCTTTAAATCAATTCTGCTGTTTTTTTCAATAATTGCCAGTATCTTTTCTCTCATATCCTACCTCCGATTTACCTGTTTTGGGATAACACCTTATATAGTTCGTCCTCTGAAGGTCGGTCAAGATAGCCGTTTCCGTCTTCATGGACAATAATCCGTTTGATTCCATCTGTTACTTTCCCAATGACTGCCGCTTTCATTCCATGCCCCTTTAAGGCAGATACCAGATCTCCTCCGTTATCCGCCGCCAGCACAAAGCAGCCCTCTGAATAAAGACGGTATGGGTTTAAGTCGTACCGTTCACAGACCTCTATGGTTTCCTGCCTTACTGGAATTTTATGAAGGTCAAAAGAAATTCCAGTCATATAGGCGCCGGATATATCCCAGAGAGCTTTTAGTATTCCTCCCTCAAGGACCGGCTCGAATTCCGTAGCCCCCAGATTCTTAAAAAATTCCGGATCATTTACCGGTAATAAAAAATCTCCGGTTAAAATCTGGTCAATATATTGCGAGGAGAACCACTGATGCAGTTCTCCCTCTCTTTCACTTACTATTTTTAACGTTCCGGCTAATCCAGCATATCCTGCTGCCACAAGATCCTGCCCCGGTCTCATCGTTCCTGTATTTTCTCTTTCAATCCGTCTCATGTTCTGTTTTTATTCTCCCGGTCCCACTTGCGGACTATCCACAGCATCTTCCCATTCAGGTACTGCCGCGGAAACCGGCTCCTGAGTTGTTTCCTCAGATGGCTGTGTAATAATATCAGAAATCTCAGATGGATGGGTTGGTAATGGTTCTGCAACTGCAGGTGCTGCCGGACCCACCTTTATAATTGCCTTGGAGGGATTGTAGGTATCCGTATGAAGTATCTCTCTGCTTTGTTCTGCACCATCTACATACACAATCTTCCAGAGTCTTGATTTCATTCCTGTATGAGCAGACTGAACCTGCTTTCTGGATCCAGGCGGCATGGCAGGATCCACAACCTCTTTTGCAGCCCCCGGATCAGTGACACTAAGTGTTTCTGATACAAATTCAAAGGTCCGGTTGGCTGGTCTGGTCTCTTTTCCGTATATGGTAAAGGTAAGAGTCTTTCCTGAAGTATAGCCTTCCACATAAATAGGTGTGCTGTAATTATTGGTAAATTTAATGTCTTTATAGGTTCCTGCGATTGCCGCATCCTCCGACGGCTTTACATAGCTTACCACCATGGAGTGATTCTGTCTCTGACTGATCTCTAACTCTGCTCTGAGTGCAGCATTATAAATGGTAGTGGCAATCTGGCATACTCCGCCTCCCACACTGTCGACCACCTGACCGTTCTCATAAGCAGCAGCTGTGGCATAACCATTATCAACTGTAAAGGGATGCATGCAGTCATAACCGGACAGGGTCTCTCCAGGCATTAACACATGACCGTTTATCTTTCCGGAACCAACCTGCAGGTTTTTGGACCTGGAAGCACCGCTTGATGAGAAATTGGTGGAAAAGGTTCCAAGTACATCCTGAATGGTAGATAAATCTTCAGTTGTAATGGCCGGCTTTACTTCGGCAACAACTGCATTAACAGTGATCGGCTCTTTTAAACCATTTGCAAACGCGGCATTAAGAGCCTGCTTTGTGGCTTCCACATCCACTGTTTTTCCAATCACAGAAGGTGTGACTGTAAATGCTCCGTTCTGGCGGACAATGGAGGCATTCTTTGGCTCAGCCACTGCAGGTGCACATTTTTCGGCCACAAATGACGCTAACCTGCCATCATCCAAAGAGGTTTCCAAAGGAATGATGACTGGATTGTGTTCGATATCCTTTTTATTTAAATATCGTTTTAATAAATTCCCCCCCTGCCAGGAGGATGCTGCCTGAGAAACCGCTTCCGGGTTGCTCCAATGAAATCCCAGATCCTTAGCTGTCGTATCAACCGGTTGTCCGTCCACAACCAGTGTGATTTTCTGATTTTCCATTTCATTAACCAGGCCCTGAACCTTCTGCCCGGCTTCTTCCTCTGTCAAACCGCCCAGATTATATTCTCCGACATAGATACCGTCCGGAAGCGTATCAGCCATCACGTATGCTGGTGAGAAAAATCCGATTCCCACTGCCAGCATGGAGGCTGCCAGGCATATGGACAAAGTTTTCTTTTTCATATTCAATCCTCTTACTCTACTGTTTCCGCCTGACGTTTTGTCAGATAAAAACTATCTCATAAAACTTAACATCATTGGGAGTACCATTGCTATAATCAGTAAAACTACAACTCCGATTAAAACCACTGACATAAACTTCTTGTTGTTCTTATTGTTAAAATTAATCATTTTGTATCACCTCTCTTATATTCTTCCATATTGTGCGATGATTTTATCCGTAATTCTGGATATTTCATTTCTGGATAAATGATCCAATTGCACAGATAAAGCTATTTTATGATATTTTAATAAATCCTGCAAGTGTTCTTTTTGCCGGTTTGACGCCGGTTGTTCCTTTTTTACCTTATAAATCAAGGGGACAGAGTCAAAGACTTCCGGATTCCTTTCACCGAACTCCCTTTTCATTGTCTGATAGAGCTCATGAGCTGCAATGGCATCAAATCTGGCACGGTGGCTCTGTTTTATTTCTATCCCGAAATAAGCGCAGGCGGCAGAAAGACTTTTTGATCTGTCTTCCGGCATAAATTTTCTTGCAAGCTTTAATGTATCAATTCCCTGCCGTTCAAAACTTAATCCTTTATTTACTGCTGCACGTTTTAAAAAACTGTAATCAAAGATGATATGATGTCCCAGAATCGGCAGTTTACCTGCGAAATCAAGGAAATGGCCAATTATGGATTCGATGCCTGAAGCAGGCTCCAGCTGACTGTCCGTAATACCAGTCAGGGTAATCACATGCTCTTCCAGATTGCGGTAAGGATTTACAAAGCATTCAAATGTGTCTTCTGCTTTTCCATCTGTCACCCGCACTGCTCCGATTTCAATAATTTTATCCCGCTTTGGGTCAAGACCGGTCGTTTCTAAATCCACGGCAACATAAGATGATATCACGTTTTGTTCTTCCTCTCCTCAATTTCCCCTGTTACAGCACTGGGACACAGCTCCTTTAGGAAGCAGTCTCTGCATTTGGGACTTCTTGCAATACAGATGGATCTCCCCAGCGTGATAATCTGGATGTTCCACAGGATCCAGTGGTCTCTTGGCAGTATCTCCATTAATTCATATTCAATTTTTTCCGGGTCATCTGATTTGGCAAACCCCAGTTTTTTCGATATCCGCTTTACATGGGTATCCACCACAATACTGGGTTGGTTATAAATATTGCCCAGTATTACATTGGCGGTTTTCCTGCCAACTCCTGCAAGCCCAGTCAGCTCTTCCATGGTCTTTGGGACTTCGCCTCCATACTTTTCCACCAGATCCGTACAGCAGGAAATAATATTTTTGGCTTTCATGTGAAAAAATCCAAGGGAGTGGATATCCTGTTCCAGCTCTTTTAAATGAGCATTTGCAAATTTTTCCGGTGAATCGTATTTTTGAAATAAATCTGCAGTCACCATGTTGACTCTGGCATCGGTACACTGGGCACTTAAAATAACTGCAATAAGCAGCTGCCATGGCGTTTCATGGTTTAAATAGCAGATATATTCTGTTCCGTATTCCTGGTCAAGAGCATCTAGAACTCTGGTTACTCTGGCTCTTTTTTCTGCTTTTGTCTCTTTTTTAGCCATCATCTCCTCCATATACCAAGCTCATGGACTGCTGCATTATGGGTAAGCGCATCCCTTTTTTTATAATCAAAAAGAACCGCTCTTCCATCATGAAATACCTCCACATGAGCCATCTTGATCAGCTGCCTGGCTTCAAATCCTTCATAACCTTCTTTTAAATAACGATATTGAACCGCCTCATCTGCAAAAAATGCTTTTACCTGATCTTTATAAGGCTCCTGATCAGCAGAAAAAGCAGGACGGCTCTTTAAGTTTTCTCTCAGATATAAGTCATACACCAGAAGATCTCTGTAATAAGACTGTTTGTCAGGAACCATGAGGCTGATAAACGTCTCTAATATCTCGTACCTGGCCATTCGGCTGTGGCTCAGCTTTGACAATTCCTGTTTATCATAATATTCAGCCAATGACTCAAACATATCAAAAGGAGTATGAAATTCTTTACGAAATTCTTCTATTGTCGTTTGAAACTGACCGCTGTTGCCATATACCTCAAGCATCTCTTCCAGTCCCTTTAGTTTTAGAACCTCACCATAGTCAAGCCATTTGGTGGACAAAACTTCATAGGGAGGCTTTTCCTTATAATGAATCTCATAATCTTGTGCCTTTTGTGCCATATAGGAACCCTTTAATACCTTTAGAAATCCCAACTGAAGCTGTTCCGGCTTCATATCATAAACCTGGTTGAAGGAACGTCGGAAGCTTTCATAATTTTCAAAGGGAAGTCCCGCAATCAGGTCCAGATGCTGATGTATGTTTTCATAGCTGTTTATGATCTCCACATTCTTCCTTAATACAGACAGATCCATACTCCGGTGTATTTCCTTAATGGTGGATTCATTGGTACTCTGCACCCCGATCTCTAACTGGATCAGTCCGGGTCTCATGCGAGACATCAGCTGTAATTCATCCTGATTCAGTAAATCAGCAGAAATTTCAAAATGAAAATTAGTCACCCCGTTATCATGTTCAATTAAATACTCCCAGATGCGATACGAGTGATTCCTGCTGCAGTTAAAGGTTCGGTCTACAAACTTCACCTGTGGAACTTTTTTCTGAAGAAAAAAATCCAGTTCCTTTAACACCAGATCCGTATCACGGAACCGGACAGACTTGTCAACAGAGGAAAGGCAGTAGCTACAGGAAAACGGGCATCCACGGCTGCTTTCATAATAAACAATACGATTTTCAAACCCCGCCATATCCTCATACAGAAATGGAATCTTGTTTAAATCAACCGGGGATTTTAAAGGATTGATAACCGGTAGTCCATCTTTATCCCGGACAGCAGTTCCATCTATCTCCTGAAAGGCTGTCTGATCCCACCCCGGAGTTCCTCTCTGCTGATTCAGATAACAACTGACCACTTTTTTAAAGGTTTCTTCCCCTTCTCCCATCATAATACCGAAAACGTGTGGTTCTTCTTCTAAAATCCGGGCGGCATCGTAAGACACCTCAGGACCTCCCAGCCAGATCTCCACATGAGGGAGAACTTTCGGAAGGTCCCGTACCAGTTCTAAAATATAGGAAATATTCCAGATGTAACAGGAGAATCCCACTACATCCGGTTTTCTTCTATAAATATCACTCAATATTTCATCCATCTGATTATTAATGGTATATTCCCCAATTTCTATCTCAAACCTTCCGTCGCTAAGTTCCGGCTCTTTCAGCCACGCCTGGGCATAAGCCTTCAAACTGTAAACTCCAGGATTGGAATGAATATATTTGGCATTCAGCGCCGTCAGTAAAAACTTCATATTAAACCTCGATCTCTATTTTTCTGCCGGATGGCTGATATTGATAATAGCGGACTCCTGCCGCATTAAGCATACGCTTGGAAGCATTCACCGCTGGTGTTCCGGCATACTTGTCCGAACCGTATACAATTGTTTTTATTCCCGACTGTATGATTGCCTTTGCACACTCATTACAGGGGAAAAGGGTTACATAAAGTTTAGAGCCTTCCAGACTTCCTCCCCTGTAATTAAGAATAGCATTTAATTCACTGTGAGTGGAATAGAAATATTTGGCATTATAGGGATCCTCTGCCTCATTGTCTCTTCCCCATGGAAATTCATCATCGGAACACCCAAGTGGAAATCCGTTATAACCCATGGATAAAATTTTATTATCCTGACTGACAATACAGGCTCCTACCTGAGTACTTGGATCCTTGGATCGTTTTCCTGACAAAACAGCCACTCCCATAAAATACTCATCCCAGGTAATATAATCTTCTCTTTTTCCAGTCATCCTTCCTGCTCCTCCCTGTCAAACTTTAATAATGTGGTAACCGGCTGCCTTAGTCAGCCGGTTCATGATTGCCTGTCCCAGATGACTTCTGGAAAAGCTCTCAGAAAATATATAGTCAGCATCTAAATCATCAAATTCCCGTAGTACTGCATATAAATTGTGAGCGACAGACTCCTCTTTCAGACGGCTGCCGATACTCCTTATAATACCTCCCGGATAAAGATCTGATGTCTCATCGGTACAGATCACACCTACCCGGTATCCTGCCTCCAGCTTTTCCTCTGTCAGTTTATTAATGGCAGAAACCACAGCTTCTGTATTTCCCTCAACCAGAGTAAGATCTGCTTTAGGTGCATAATGCTTATACTTCATTCCCGGTGCTTTTGGTTTTACATCGGCTTTTAACGGGCCTGAGATAATAGCAGGATCCAGACAAATCTCTTTTCCTAAAACTGCAGATGCCATCTCCTGGGTAACTGCACCTGGTCTTAGTATCATGGGTTCATCTCCCGAAACGTCAATAATGGTGGATTCCACGCCGATCCCAACAGCACCGCCATCAACGATCATCTGGATCTTTCCGTTCATATCCTGCCATACATGGTCTGCGGTGGTAGGACTGGGGCGCCCGGATGTATTGGCGCTGGGAGCTGCTATGGGAACTCCTGCCAGACGGATCAGCGCGCTGGCTGCAGGGTCAGCAGGCATTCGAACCGCTACTGTATCAAGTCCGCCGGTCGTTCCATAAGGAACCAGACTGCTTTTGGGAAAAATCAGCGTAAGGGGGCCGGGCCAGAATGCTTCCATAAGCTTTCTGCCTGCCTCAGGGACTTTGGTCACCAGGGGAAGCAGATCGTCAAAATCTGCAATGTGGGCAATGAGAGGATTGTCCGATGGTCTTCCTTTCGCCTCATAGATCTTTTTTGCCGCCTCTTCGTTTAAGGCATTGGCCCCAAGTCCATAAACAGTTTCGGTTGGGAATGCCACAAGACCGCCTTCCCTTAATATTTTCGCCGGTTCTTTTAACTGTTCTGAATCCGGGTTCTCTCTGTCTTTTAATATAATTCGTTTCGTATTCATATCTCTCTGCTCTTTTCTTTTCACTTCCATTTATCATATCACAGCGTAAAGGCTCATGCAATGCTTTTACCCCCGACAAAACGGGCTTTTAAAGCCCTATACAAATAGCAGTTGTAAGTTTTTCCTATCAATGATACCATAATAACAGTATACGTTAAAAGAGGAGAAAAACATGGAACTGATTATACCCAAAAACTATGATCCCAGGCTCTCTGTCCGGGAAACCCAGGAAGCAATTAAATACATAAGAGACACCTTTCAAAAGGAACTGGGCAAGGAGATGAACTTAGAGAGAATCTCCGCCCCTTTATTTGTAGAACGAAGCAGCGGATTAAATGATAATTTAAATGGTGTAGAACGCCCGGTGCAGTTTGATCTTTCAGGAGTTCCCGGCGAAACCATGGAAGTGGTACACTCCCTTGCCAAATGGAAACGTATGGCACTCCACGAATACGGCTTTCAGCCAGGAGAAGGACTTTACACCAATATGAATGCCATCCGAAGAGACGAAGAACTAGACAATCTTCACTCCTGTTATGTGGATCAGTGGGATTGGGAAAAAGTAATTACCAGAGAAGAAAGAAACGAAAATACATTAAAAGAGACCGTGAAAATTATTTTCAAGATTATCAAACACATGGAACATGAAGTCTGGTACAAATATCCCCAGGCAGTCAAAGCCCTTCCTGATGACATTACTTTCATCACCTCCCAGGAGTTGGAAGACCTCTATCCACAACTGTCACCCAAGGAGCGGGAAAATGCCATCACAAAAGAGCACGGCTGTGTCTTCCTCATGAAAATCGGAGATAAATTAGGCAGCGGAAAACCTCACGATGGAAGAGCACCTGATTACGATGACTGGCAGCTTAACGGAGATATTCTCTTCTGGTTCCAGCATTTAAACTGTGCATTAGAAATCTCAAGCATGGGAATCCGCGTAGATGAAACAGCTCTGTCAGAACAGTTAAGGAAGGCAGGGTGTGAAGACCGCAAGGAGCTTCCTTATCATAAAATGCTTCTAAACGGAGAACTCCCCTATACCATCGGCGGAGGAATCGGACAGTCACGCCTTTGTATGCTATTATTAGACCGGGCACACGTTGGGGAAGTTCAGGCCAGTATCTGGCCAGACGAAATGCGCAAAGAGTGCAGAAAGAACAATATATTTTTGCTTTAATTCTTACATAGGAAGTGGATGCAATGAACGTATTTCTTTGTGATGACCAGGCAGAGTTTATGCATGGATTTACAAATAATCTGGAAGGGTATTTTCGTACACGGAATATCCCCTTCCAGCTTTTCCTTTTTACATCAGGAACAGAGCTTCTGTCCTCCAAAGCTGTGCCTGACCTTATTTTTCTGGATATTAAGATGGGAGAAGAATCCGGACTGAATACTGCCCGTAAAATCAGAGAGACCAATACCAGGACAAAGCTGGTATTTCTTACTGCTTATAAACAATATGTATTTCAATCCTTTGATGTGGATGCCTCCCATTATCTCATCAAACCAGTAAGCAGGCAAAAGCTTTATCACGTGCTGGATCATATAATCAAACAGCTTAATCTCTTAAAAGAACCTCCCATTATAATAAAATCAGGACAATCCACCATATGTATTTCCTGCTCTGATCTTATGTATCTGGAAGTAAATAATAAAACACTTACTCTTCACAACCAAACTAATACCACCGAAGTTTCTGGTAAGCTGGAATCCATTGAAAAGAATCTACCCGCCCGTTTCTTCCGGTGCCATAGAAGTTACATAGTTAATATGGATTATATTGTCCGGTTTGACCGAATGGATCTTTATCTTGCCAACGGAGAAATAATTCCGGTTAGTAAACGGAAATATCAGGATTTTTCCAGTACCTTCCTCAAATATATGAAAAAGGAGGTATTGTTATAATTCTTCTTACTTTTACCGCTTACGTCCAATATCGTTTCTTGAGTAAGATGTTAAAATGCCGTTTTCACAAGCTTTTAACCTTTATTGGAGTTGTCTTTTTTTCCATGGCCTCCAACTTTATCAACATTAATTGCAGACTTGCCCTGATCTTTCCACAGGAATTGTTTTATTTAATCACATCCCTGATCATGATCTGGGTATTATTCCAGGCCAGTGCCGCGAAAAAGGTAATGTTAGCTATTTTCACTGACGGGCTGGGGTATACATGTAATTTTGTTTTTTTGCCTATGACTCAATTTATAAGCAGATATATCATTTATGATCCATCTGCTTATGATTTGGCTTATAAACTTTGTGATATATTAACCAGTCTGCTTATGGCTGGCATACTGGAATGGGTGGGTAGAAAATGCCGTAATCTCTATAATGATATTACAATGTCAGAAAACCTGTTTCTTCTGATCTTATGCTTCTTCACCAGACAGACCGTTATTTATTACGGATGGAACCACATCCAATACAACAACACTCTGTTATCAAACATGATTGCAACCGCTGTTGCAGTTGGCGGCGTTTCACTAATTACTTTTTCCTCTTACTATGCAGACCGGAAACTAAGTTTACACCTTGCAAACGAGAAAAATTCAATGCTGGAAAAACAAATTGCAGCATGGCAGGGTGAGGAAAAACAGCTGTCCGGTTTTCGCCATGACTTTAAGAACCATATGCTGTGCTTAAGGAATCTCCTCTCCATGAATAAGAATGAAGAGGCTTTTAATTACCTTGATTGTATAACTGGAACGTTTAATACTTTTTATCCCGATTATTCATCTGGCAATGCTTATGCAGATGCAATTATCAGGGAAAAGCTTGCGCTTGCCAGAGCATGGGAGATTCGTTTGGATACCGATTTCATTTTTCCCTCCTCCGATCTGATCAATCCTTCTGACCTGTGTATTATTTTAAGCAATGCTTTGGATAACGCTCTGGAAGCCTGCCAAAAATTAACCCACCGCAATGATCTTCCAGTGATAATAGCAGTTTCCTGTGTCCAGCGTTCCTTTCTTATGATTGAAATAACCAATCCGGTCCCACATACTGTAAGCCCAGGTATCAGCCCTTTCCAGTCTTCAAAAGAAGACCCCCATCTTCATGGAATCGGCTTATCCAACATTCGGGATGCAGTTGAACGCTGTAATGGAACTATGGACATGTCAGTCTCAGAGGAGCTATTTCATTTTTGTGTCATGATTCCGCTTTTTTCCACCATCTCTTTGACAGAAAGACCGTTTATACCGTAATCTTTCCCGTCTGCGCCAAAATAATTATATTCCCCCCTCTATCTGCCGAATAAATAATCAGTACAAAAGGAGGGTATGAGATGTATATTGGTAAAATGGGAAACCAGCCGGCAAAAATAAATATTGCTTCCATCAACCGTTCTGCTGACAATAAATATGAGGCAATATACGGCAAAAGTAAGGAAAACAAGAAAACCGATGAAGTATCAATTTCTCCTGCCGGGAAAAAACAAAGTATGCTGAAGCAGCTGATGGATCAGAAGCAAAGGATTATGGAACAAAAACAGTCGATGCTGGACTCCGATCAGGCAAACGGCTCAGAAAGCATGAATGATAAACTGAAAGAATTTGAGCAACAGCTAAAAGCCATTGATGATCAGATTGCACAGCTTCAGGCGGATGAATCAGATAAATCGGAATCTGATTCCAAAGATGATACCGGTAAAATTTATAAAAAACCAAAAACTAAAGAAGATGCGCAGGCTGAGCAGATGAGTGCAATCACAAAATTATCATCCGGTGTATCACAGGCAGAAATAATCTCATCTGCGAAAGACATGATTGATGGAAAAATCAATGTCTTAAAAAGTGAGATTAAACAAGGTTACGGAAATACAGATCAAAAAATCGAGGCTGCATCCAGACTTCAAAGCAGATCTGATCAATTAGTAGCAAAAGCTACTGAAAAAATTGGAGAAGTTAATGAGACTGCTGCCGTGCTGTCAAATAGCGCTGCAGAGAACACTGAAACGGAAATGGAACCGGAAACTAAGAAAGATACCGATATCCAGTCTGAATAACATTGATTCCATCTAAAGACAAAAACAGGAACCTGTAAATCAAGGGTTCCTGTTCTTTATATATTTAGTTATTATTTAGATAGCTCATGATTCCCATATGTATGGTCCACGCTACCCGGTCCTGATAATCTTCATCATTCAAAAGCTTTGATTCCCTGCTATTGGTTAAGAATCCGCATTCCACGATTACAATCGGTGTCCTCACATGTAGAAGAAGGTAATAATTATCATTGGGTTTTGCAAGCCTTGTATTCTTATCCCCCAACAAAAAATCGAACCGTTCCTGTATGGTTTCAGCAAGTTTCTTCCCTTTTTCTGACTTTTTATAATAAAACACCTGTCCTCCGGAGATTTCCTCCTGGTGATAACTGTTTTGATGGATGCTTACAGTCAATGCAGGCTTGGTTTTATTGATGATATCACACCGTTTGGTCATATCCGCCATCTTTTTTCTGTTGTCCCTGGCTGAATACAGTCCATTGTCATCATCTCTGGTAAGAACAACATCCACATCCGATGCTTCCAGATACTTTTTCAGTTTCATGGTAATCTGCAAATTAATATCTTTTTCCAGAGTACCGTCAATCCCGATCTTTCCAGGATCATTCCCCCCGTGGCCTGCATCAATTACTACCACAGGCCGATTCTTTTGTGCAGATGGGGCGTTATTTACTGCTGCCATCTTTCCCGCCTGGCTCGATATAACATAAACCAATATCAGCAAAATCACCGCCATGAACGGTTCCCATTTTTTTAATTTCACGCTCTTTACCCGATTCACGTTCTTAATGAATTATACTTTTTGGTGAATTAAAAAAGAACCGGTACAAGTGACTTTCCTTTTATTTAACGCTTAATGTGTTATAATCTCTGCCGCCATCTGCAGTGATCCACTCCAGATACTGGGATAAAATACTGGGATACCCCTCTTCCTGCCACAATTTATATCCCTTTTTTGCCATAACCTTCTCACGGATATCCGCTACTTTACCTTCATAACACGCAGAATTCAATTCTGCGTATACCTTAGCCATCATATCCCGTTGACTTTCCGTCAGACTCTGAAGGGTGTTTAAGCTATTAAACTCATCCTGAGCCTGATTATAAAATACCTTACTCAGATACTTTTTACCATAATTACTGAAATTCAACAGATTCTTGTCCTTATTACCTGTTTTCTCCGCCCAGGCTTTCATATCAAGAGGTTTCGTATGGTAGTTAAAGGTTCCTTTCGGTCCATACTCTAATATTCCGTACAAACATGGAGGGGTAGACAAAGAGCCTGTCACTATTTCATAAATTCCAGAATCACCATGGGATCTTTTGTAATGCTGTACATGAAGATGTCCGCTTAAAAATAAAGGAACTTCCCAGCTCTCCAGCTGATCAATGAGCTGTTCACTGTGCTCAATGGTACAATCCTGAAGATAAACTTCACTTTCATCAAGTAAATTATGATGGGCCACAGGAATCACTTTCATCCCCAGGTTCCAAGCCTCTTCCATCTGCTCCTCAATCCAGGTGTATGTATCATCCTTTATCATGCCGCCGACCAGGTTCTTGGGATCATACTGGCAGCTGTCAAGCATCAGAGCTCTGGTTTTATCATTGATCTGGTATACATAGCTTAGGGAAGCCGGGTCCCGGCTCACCGCCTCACTATATCCATATTCGTCATATATCTCTTCAAATTCTTCTGGTGTAATACTTTCCGTACTATGTATGGACTCTCCCTCAAACCGACTGGCATCAGGATTATTAATATCATGGTTTCCAGGAATAACAATTACAGGAATTCCCGCTTCTTCTATGGCCTCCAGTTTACTGGCAAGTTCTATATGGCTATCCCGCTCTCCGTTATAAGTTAAATCTCCCTCCAATATTACCAGATCCGGCTTTTCTGCTTTTACTTCTTCAATGAACGCATCTGTAATTTCCCAGATATATTTCATTACTTTGCCATCTCCGTGATCAGCCGTATATTCATAGCTCATCTGCATATCGGTTAAATCTCTGGCCAGATAATGAATATCTGTAGCTATTATAATCCTGGCGGTTCCTTCCTCAAGTGCCTGGGGTTGTTCTGGCGAAGATTCCTTGGAGGTTTCAGGAACCTGTGCTGTGGAAGGTGTCTGTAACCCCGTAACGGTTGTCTCCGGCTGCGCCGTACTCTCTTCCTGCGTAAGTTCCTGTGCTCCTTTTTTTAAAGAGCAGCCTGAAGTTACACAAATTGCAGCCGCCAATGCTGCCAATAATACCCTTTTTTTCATAAACTGACCTTCCTGCTTATCCCTTTCTTCTGTTATTCCTTGTCAAGCCGTACTTCATCCCACAAATCAGCCGGCTCAAATCCCAGCTTCCAGCATGCCACACCTGCCAGATCATACTGCCGGATTAAATTCATCTTCAGACCGATGGAACGTTCTTCCTCAAGCCACACGGTCTTTTTGCCTTCTTCTGTCTGAAGTTCTCCGTAATACTGTCCCAACTCTTCCTGCCAGTACAGTTTTACATCATTTTTCGTAACCCATTCTTTGGATTTTGCGATACCAATGGCAGAGGATGAAGTCTTTCCATCTGTTCCTTCCGTCCATATTCTGGTGTAAAAAGGAATACCATTAATAACCTTTTCCTTGGGAACAACTTTAAGCGTATTCTTTATTCCATCTTCTACATATTGAATAGAGGACACAGATCCGGCCTCTCCGCCTGCATAATGTTCATCGTAACCCATAATGATCACATAATCAGCGACAATCCCCTGCTCCTTCCGGTTATAAAACTCGTTTCCTGCAACGGGCACATAATTATCCACGGACAGGACAAGCCCCTTCTCTCTGCATGGGATGGACAACTCTCTGATAAACTGAATGTAATGGGGACCCGCTTCCTCTTTTATGCCTTCAAAGTCCAGATTAATGCCGTCAAATCCATAGGTCTTTGCCTCTGCCATCAGGCTATCAATCAGTTTCTTCCTTGTTGATGTTTTAGACATCAGAATCTCCGTATTCACATCGGAACTAAAGTTATTAATCAGTGCCCAGACCTTCAATCCTTTGTCGTGAGCCTTTTTTACATACCCCGCATCTGCCAGGGAATGAAAACCACCTTCATTATCACTTAATTCATACCATGTTGGTGAAATCACGTTAACCCCTGAGGTATTGGCAATCAGGCTGTCAAAGGTAGAATTTCCCTCTGCCGAGGTAACCTGATGCCATACCAGGCAAACCGGCTGATCCATGGTTATATTTTTATAAACCGGCTTTGTAAAAGTACTTACGGAAGCCTCTTTTTGCGACTCTCCAAGACGTCTGCGTTCTACATAGCCAATAAAACCATCCTCTGTCCTGATTTTATCCCATTTGTTCATGGAATCCAGAACCGTCACTTTGCTCCCCTCATTCACATGAGTTGCAATAGGACTCCTGACTCCGCCCTTGATACGCACATTACCGTCTTTAACAACGGTAGCCCGTTCTTTATCCGTCCAGTTATTATTAATAAACACCCGCTTATTTACAGCTGAATCATATGCGGTAAACTCAGCATCTGTATAGTTAGCAATAAGGCCCAGGGATAAATACACAGTATCCCCTTTCTCCAGAATCAGTGATTTTCCGGAAGAACCTTTTGTATTCTGGTCTGCATAAACAATGGAATCCGGAAGCGTATACACAAGCAGTTTCTCATTGTTATCCCAGTAAAAACGCTCATTTAAATTTTCATTAATCCAACTGATGGGTAGATAAGTCTGATCCTCTGCAAAAAGACCTTTGGTTTCCTGAAGATTTTCATTTAAAAAAACCGCTACCTCATCCCCTGTGACCCCAAAAATCTCAGTCAAATCTGCCTGCTCACTGGATGGAATATACCGTTCCAAAAACCGGACTCCGAAAGAACCGGCCAGAACCAGCAAAATCAATCCCAGCGCCACCATAACCGGCACTGCTTTCCTCTTCATCTGTTTTCCTCCTGCTTATGGATCATATCTTATGAACTCATTTCTGTAATATCTTCTAGAT
>SVDT01000392.1 GCA_015057775.1 Paenibacillaceae bacterium
TTCTCACACAGGGAATGATCTGATCCGTATCCTGAAAGATCTGATCTGCTTGTGACGGAAACCACTGGATGGCTTTTCCCGGCCCTCCTATATAGGAGCTGTAATACTCCGACTCTTTAAATTGAAACTGCCAGTTTCTCATCCGGACAAAATTGTCAAATTCCCGCTTGTCCGTATAAATATAGGAGGAATGCAGGAGATTTTCCCCAGTCTCCAAATCCTTTAAAAATGAAGATACGGTCCCCATGGTTTTTATCAGATTCAAATCATTGGGATTGTTTAAATAATCAGAAAAGCTGACTACAAAGGTATAATTGGTCAGCATACCCTGAGCTCTCTGCCTGATCACTCCAAGCCGCATATCAAGGGTATCCACAATCTGTGTCAGTACACTTTCCGCACTGACCCTGAAATTCTCCTCGATATCATGAGACGTATAACGATAATAAGAAAAACCGCTGATTGCTGTTGTTAAAAAGAACATAATTCCAAATATCAGAATAATCTTGCTACGAAACCGCAGGTTTTTATATATTTTTTTCATCATTATTTTCCTTTTCATATCGCCTTTCCTGGTATGTATATAAAATATTATTTTATCATACCATCCGAAAGACCGAATAGCCAGAACACAGACTGTTCCGGCTATAAAATAAAAAGACTAACCTTTTACCGCACCGGCCGTCAGCCCTGCAATAAACTGTTTATTGGAAAACATGTATACAATCAGAATCGGGATAATCGCTATGGAAGCACCTGCAAGCATAATGTGCCACTCCGCTGCCGAATTAACGGAATACTTCAGCTGAACCACCGCAACGGTCAAAGTCTGAAGCTTTGGTATGGAAATTGTCATAATTAAACTGGTAATATAATCATTCCAAGCGTTCCGGAAGGAGAATAACGCCACAACTGCAAGAATTGGCTTGCTCAGCGGAAGAATAATGCGGGAATACACTCCGTAAATGCTGCATCCGTCAATAATGGCGGCTTCATCTAATTCCTTTGGGATACCTTTGGTAAATCCCATAACCAGAAATACATTGGTGGCCTGCCCCCCGGTCAGGGCAATCACCAGCGCAAATATGGTTTTGTTTATTTTCAGTGCACGGAGCAGTTCGTAAATGGGATAGAGGGTAACGGATCCCAGTGACACAAACATCATTGACATATAAAGTGCAAGCAGAATCTTTTTTCCTGCAAAATCTTTTCTTGCCATAGCAAATCCGGCAAGGGAAGTGGTAGTCACTGCGAGAATCGTCACCGATATGCTGACCACAACGCTGTTTAACGTATATTTAGTAAAATCAGCCTGTATAAACGCTTTATAATAGTTTTCAAAATGCCAGACACTGGGGAAGAAACCGCCTCCCTGGGTCAGTTCGGCATTGGTCTTAAACGATCCAAGAACAGTATAAATCACCGGATACAGGGTAAAAACAATCATAATCCCCAAAAAGACCCATTTCGAAATCAACGCAGCCCGGGCTTTGTCAGACAGATGTACTTTTTTCATTTTCGTATTCTGTTCATATGCTTCTGTCATAATCTGCCTCCTTAATAAATATCATCCAGTTTCTTAGAAACTTTTAAGTAAATCACCGTAATCACACCTGCAATAGCAGCAGAAACTACGCTGACTGCCGCGCCGTATCCATACTGGGGGACCGTTGCTTCTGCAGCTGAAATTGGAAAGAAATACCGGTATCCGTAAAGAGACATGACCATGGTCGCATTATTGGGACCGCCCTCGGTAAGTACCATAACATTGGTTATATCATTGAAGGCAGATGTAATTGCAAGCATCATAATGATCTTTAAAATTGGTCCCAGCATTGGAACAATGATATACCAGATCGTCTGAAGTTTGCCCGCTCCATCAATTCTGGCGCTTTCAATGGCATCCTCCGATACCTGCTGGATCCCTGCTATAAAATAAACCATATAGTTTCCGACGCCGCCCCAGACGGCAGTCAGAATGAGTGTCTTCATGGCGTGATCTTTACCAAGCCAGTTGACTGGACGGCTGATGATTCCCGATTCCAGAAGATATTTATTAACTTCACCGTTATAAGCATTAAACAATAAGTAAAATACAAGGCCCATAACGGCAGAGCTCATGATTGTGGGCAGAAACATAATGCTCTGGGTGACTCCATTTCCCCGTTTCTGCTGATTTAAAAGAAATGCAAGGAAAAAGGCCAGGGGGATAATAATAAGAACTTTTCCAAATCCGTAAGTAAACGTATGAAGTACACTTTCCCAGTACACTTTATCCCGAAATACTCTTGCTAAATTAGCAATACCTACAAATATCGGCTTCCCGGTTCCATAGCCGCCATATTGATAGAATACATACTTTAAGGTCCATACAACCGGATACAGAGAACAGGCTGTAAAAAGAATCAGATTTGGCAGCAAAAAAGAATATGTCTGCAGGTTGTGTTTTAAAGTCTTCTTTATTCTCAGATTCCTGCTTATCGTTTCTTTCATCTGTGTACTCCTTTCTTAACGAAAGAGGGGCTGCCTCTTTTTTGAAGTGGCCCCTCTTTTCTATTACTTACTT
The DNA here is from genome assembly GCA_015057775.1 of Paenibacillaceae bacterium. Taxonomy (GTDB): domain Bacteria; phylum Bacillota; class Clostridia; order Lachnospirales; family Lachnospiraceae; genus Lacrimispora. Next base: position 2,567 of record SVDT01000392.1, read on the forward strand.
ATTTACTGTAATTTTGGGTTCTGCGGATCGTAACCAGGAATCTTTACTTCGTAGCCTGTGTTATTTTTAATCGCATCCTGGTAGGCCTTGTTATAGCGATCAGTTAAATCCTTTAATGCTGTATCTGGATCTGCATCTCCATAGTAAATTGCTTCACAGGTCTTAAACATATCCTCGCCTTCCACGACCATGCCGGAAGCAAATGCTGAGTGAGGTGGCTTTGGAAGAAGTGAATCTATATCGGATATCAGCAGCCATTTTTTATTCTGGAAATCAATACTTGGTTTTGCTTTTGCAATAACACTTGGCAGAATGCTAACGCCATAACCGCCTTCATAGTATCCAACCAGATAATCTTCATTGGTGAAAATATCTTTGTATACTTTAAATGCCTTCTCTAAATTAGGGCTCTTTGCATTAATAACATATCCGCCGGTTCCGGTGAAATACTGTTTTCCAGTTGCTTTGCCTCCAACGGTTGGAATGGGAACACAATCCCATTTATCAGAATCCATTGGGAACTGA
>SVDT01000393.1 GCA_015057775.1 Paenibacillaceae bacterium
CATGGCAGACTACTTCGTTGATTGAGGTGCAGACACTTTTAGGATATCCTTCAAAATTAAGGGGTGCCGGGATTCCGCCCAGACGAAGGGTGGTTTCGTGAACCAGGGTGTTTAAATCCTCTGTGCTGATTCCAGGACGGATTCTTTCTCCAACCAGATCAAGAATCTGATTGTTAATAACACCAGCGTGGCGTATGCCTTCTATCTGGGCAGGTGTCTTTATCATGGAGTGATCCGGTACCTCATCTCCCATGATTTCATAATTTTCAAGCTTTCTGTCAAATTCCAGATGACAGGTTTTATATTTCTTTCCGCTGCCACACCAGCAGGGGTCGTTTCTTCCTATTTTAAACATATTTCTCCTCCTTCTTACTACAACGTTTTAACACGTTTAGAGCCTGTTGTAAAGTGTTTCGGCCAAATATGGACAGATAAAAGCCATGGTATTTTCCGTTCTTCTATGTTACAATCTTAAGTATTGTAAAAATGAACGCGTTACGGAGGGACAAATGAAACCAGGATTTGATAACAACAAGTATTTAACCATGCAGTCAGAGCACATTAAGGAGCGGATCAGCCAGTTCGGGGACAAGCTCTATCTGGAATTCGGAGGAAAGTTATTTGATGACTACCATGCTTCCAGAGTGCTTCCAGGATTTGAGCCGGACAGCAAGCTTCGTATGCTGATGCAGCTTGCTGATCAGGCAGAAATTGTAATCGCCATCAGCGCTGCTGACATTGAAAAGAACAAGATCCGCCACGATCTTGGCATTACATACGATGTGGATGTATTCCGTCTCATTCAGTCCTTTACGGACAAGGGACTTTATGTGGGAAGTGTTGTTATTACCCAGTACTCCGGTCAGAAAGCAGCAGACGTATTTAAGGGAAAGCTGGAATCAATGGGAATTAAGGTGTACCGCCATTATATCATTGACGGCTATCCTGCCAACATTTCCTTAATTGTCAGTGATGAGGGTTATGGCAGAAATGACTATATTGAAACCTCCAAGCCCCTGGTGATCATCACTGCACCGGGACCTGGCAGCGGAAAGATGGCCACCTGTTTATCCCAGCTTTATCACGAAAACAAGAGAGGCGTAAAGGCTGGTTATGCCAAGTTTGAAACCTTCCCTATCTGGAATATTCCGTTAAAGCATCCGGTGAATCTTGCTTATGAAGCAGCTACTGCTGATTTAAATGATGTGAATATGATTGATCCCTTCCATTTGGAAGCTTATGGGTTAACTACTGTAAATTATAACCGGGATGTGGAAATTTTTCCGGTATTAAGTGCAATCTTTGAGGGAATTTATGGAGAATGTCCTTACAAATCCCCTACGGACATGGGTGTGAATATGGCCGGACATTGTATCGTAGATGATGAAATCTGCAAGGAAGCATCACGCCAGGAAATTATCAGACGTTATTATCAGGCATTATCCCGTCTGGCAAAAGACATGGGATCCAAGGATGAGGTATATAAAATCGAACTGTTGATGAAGCAGGCCAAGATTAATACGGAGATGCGAAAAACCGTAGGCGCTGCCAATGAGCTGGCCCAGAAAAACAGTTCTCCTGCTGCTGCACTTTTGCTGGGTGACGATACGATAGTAACGGGAAAAACCACCAATCTGCTGGGAGCCTCTGCTGCTCTTTTGCTGAATGCAGTCAAGGTTCTGGGAAATATCCCTCACGATGTCCATTTGATTTCTCCTTCCGCCATTGAACCGATTCAGAAATTAAAGGTTAAATATCTGGGAAGCAAAAACCCCAGACTTCATACCGATGAAGTGCTGATCGCCCTGTCCGCTTCTGCCGCCACAGATGTGAATGCACAGATTGCATTAGAGCAGCTTCCCCGGTTAAAAGGCACGGATGCCCACACGTCTGTCCTGCTCTCTGATGTAGATGTGAAAACCTTTAAAAGATTAGGAATCCACCTTACCTGCGAGCCGATCTATGAACAGAAAAAAATATATCATTAAAAGTCCGGAATGATAAACGTACGGGCGGTTGAACCAGTTGTTTCAGAAACTGGCTCAGCCGCCCGTTTCTGGTGTCAGTCTGTTAATTGAAGCCCCTTGACAAAATCCGATTTGGGATTTATAATAAAACCGAAATCGGATTTTATCAAGGAGGAAGTCACCATGAAGAACAATTTTCACGAACAGTACGCCGAATTAACCCGGCAAGAAAGAAAAGCTGATGAATTATATCATCGAATAGCAACACAAATAGGGCTGTCCAATTCAGCGTTTTGGACGTTGTTTTGCCTTTGTGAGGAAGATGAAACCTACACGCAAAACACCCTTGCTGAAACTCTTGGTATTCCAAAACAAACACTCAACTCAACTGTCAACGGCCTTATGCAGAACGGGTATATTTTACTTGAAAAAATGTCAGGTGCGCGCAACAGTAAGTCTATCCATTTAACAGAGAAAGGGCGCAGCTTTTGCAAACGCTTTATTCTTCCTACTCGCAATGCGGAGGAAAGTGCGCTTATGAGAATGACTGAAACCGAAATAGAAAGCTATCTTGTTTTATCTCGAAAGCAAATAAGCTTTTTGCACGAGGAACTTAATGCCTTTCTCGAAGCCATAAGGAGTGAACAGTAATGAAAGAAGAATGGGTTTTATGTCCACAATGTCAAAGTAAAACCAGGTTAAAAATACGGGAGAACACCGAGCTTAAATGGTTCCCTCTGTTTTGTCCGAAGTGTAAGCAAGAAACATTAATAGATGTCAAACAATTTTATGTTACAATTATCAAAGAGCCAGACGCAAAGACGCAGAGCCGATAACGCAAGAAGTTGCCGTTATCGGCTTTTTATTCTATATTGAGAAGACGTGAAGGAGAACACAGAGTTATGAAATCACCCCAATTAAAAAATGTTTTAAAAATTGTTATACCAACGGTTTTTAGCCAATGTGCAATTTTTCTTTTTACTATTATTGATGGTATTTTTGTAGGGCGCGGCGTTGGCACAGACGCTTTGGGCGCTGTTAATATGGCACTGCCCTTTATGATGATTATTGCTGCTGCTTATTTGCTGACAACAATAGGCGGCGTTACGATT
>SVDT01000394.1 GCA_015057775.1 Paenibacillaceae bacterium
GATTTAGATGGTGAATGGAAAAGTGCTCCGGGATCTAAGTTTTATGAGTCGCCATACCTCTATAAAGAGAATGGATTTAAAGAAAGAAAGCATGCCGAGGAGCTGATAGGGATACTTTCTGCATCAGATCCCATGGAAGCAGTTGTTGCATCAATTGAAAAAAAGAAGGAAACAAAGAATCCACCGTTGCTTTACAATCTGGCTGAACTTCAAAATGACTGTTCTAAGATGTTTAAGATCAGTCCTGATGAGACTCTAAAAGTAGTTCAGGAGCTTTATGAGAAGAAGATGGTCACTTACCCCAGAACAGATGCCAGAGTTCTTTCCACCGCAGTAGCAAAGGAAATTTATAAGAACATCAGTGGTCTGAAAGGTTTTGAGCCTTTAAAGGACGCGGCAGAGGAAGTATTAAACAGAGGATCCTACAAATCAATTGATAAAACAAGATATGTCAATGATAAGCAGATTACGGATCATTATGCCATCGTACCCACTGGTCAGGGTCTTTCCTCCTTAAGAGGCTTAACACCCCTTGCGGCTAAGGTTTATGAAGTGGTTGCAAGAAGGTTTTTAAGTATTTTCTATCCGCCGGCCATTTATCAAAAGTATGCGCTTGAGCTGGTTGAAGAAAAAGAGCACTTTTATTCCAACTTCCGGGTAATGCTGGAAGAGGGGTACTTAAAAGTGGCAGATGGTTCCGGCAGCAAGAAAAAAGCAGAGGAAAAGACGGAAGAACCTCTCCCTGACAGTGAAAATCAGGATGAGAATAATTCTGAAACATCACAAAAGCAAATGGACAATCCAGCTTTTATTGCCATGCTTGGTTCATTGAAGAAGGGAATGCAGCTGCCTGTTAAAAAGCTGATTATCAAAGAAGGTGAGACTTCTCCGCCAAAGCGCTATACATCAGGATCTATGATTCTTGCTATGGAGAATGCGGGTCAGTTAATTGAAGATGAAGAACTCCGTGCCCAGATTAAGGGTAGTGGTATTGGAACCAGTGCCACAAGAGCAGAGATATTAAAAAAGCTTTTTAATATAGAATATCTCTCTTTAAATACGAAGACCCAGGTGATTGTGCCTACGCTGTTAGGAGAGATGATCTATGATGTAGTGAATGCCTCCATAAAACAGCTGCTTAATCCAGAACTGACAGCCAGCTGGGAAAAGGGATTAACTTATGTCTCAGAGGGAAGCATAACCTCAGAAGAATATATGCAGAAACTGGAGAATTTTGTTGCCGGACGTACCGCTTGGGTACTGAAGCTCAATAATCATTATGATTTGCGTAATGTATTTGATGCTGCGGCAGCTAATTATAAAAAACAAAAATAGGAGATTATTAACATGAAAAAAGAAGATATGACAAACCAGGACTTATTTGATACCAATCATACAGTGGCCAAATTATTATTTGAACAGACCACCTATCCGTGGGAAATTCTTCCTAAGATCAGCGAGTTTATCGTTTCTCTTGGAGAGCGTCTTCCAAAAGATGAATATGTTCATGTAGGAAAAGCAGTATGGATTCATAAGTCTGTAAATCTTCCGCCAACAGCATGTATGGGCGAGCATGTAATTATCTGCAAGAACGCACAGATCCGTCATTGCGCATTTATCAGAGGCAACGCAATTATTGGCGAAGGCGCAGTAGTTGGAAACTCCTCAGAAGTAAAGAATTCTATTCTTTTTGATGGCGTACAGGTTCCTCACTTCAACTATGTTGGAGATTCCATTTTAGGATATAAGTCCCATATGGGTGCATCCTCCATCGCTTCCAATGTAAAAACAGATAAATCTCTTGTTACCGTACATGCAGAAGATGGAGATATTGAAACAGGACTTAAGAAGTTTGGTGCCATCCTTGGAGATTACGCAGAAATCGGCTGTGGTGCTATTTTAAATCCTGGTACAGTGATCGGACCAAAAGCAGATATTTATCCGCTTTCCTGCGTCAGAGGCTGTGTAGAGGGTAATTCCATCTACAAAAAGCAGGGAGAAATCGTAGAAAAGAAAATTACTGAGGAATAAATAAAACATGAGCGAAAGTAAACATGCCCAGGCAGGAAATGGAAAATTCGGTTCAAGAATTGGATTCATTCTGGCTTCTGTTGGTTCCGCAGTTGGTATGGGAAACATCTGGATGTTTCCCTATCGGCTGGGACAATATGGAGGAGCTGCTTTTTTACTGGTGTATTTTGGTTTTGTATTTTTATTTGGTCTGGTTGGCTTGTCCGGAGAGTTTGCTTTTGGCAGGCTCACCGGCACTGGCCCCATTGGATCCTATGATTATGCTCTTAAGACGAGAGGAAAAAAAGGCGGTTCCTTTCTGGGTGCCATCCCTTTGATTGGTTCCTTTGGTATAGCCATTGGTTATGCCATAATCGTGGGCTGGGTGTTAAGGTATTTATGGGGATCCTTGTCCGGTGTTATGATGAAGGGGGAAGCTTCAGAATATTTCTCCCAGGCAACTGGACATTTTGGCAGCGTTCCGTGGCATCTGCTTGTAGTTATCATGACGGTAGTTATATTAGCAGGCGGTGTATTAAAAGGCATTGAAAAAGTAAATGCAATCATGATGCCTGCTTTTTTTATTCTGTTTTTACTGATTGCGATCCGGGTGTTTTTCCTTCCCGGGGCTTTTGAAGGATATAAATATCTGCTGGTACCAAGGTGGGAGCTTTTGCTAAAACCGGAAACGTGGGTTATGGCTATGGGACAGGCTTTCTTTTCCCTATCCATTACAGGCTCAGGAATGGTTATTTACGGAAGCTATCTGGATAAGAAAGAGGATATACCCAAAGCGGCAGTTACCACTGCTTTGCTGGATACCGTTGCTGCTCTTTTAGCCGGTTTTGCTATAATTCCTGCTGTATTTGCATTTCAGATGGATCCGGCCAGCGGACCTCCTCTGATGTTCATAACCTTACCTAAAGTGTTTGAACAGATTCCAGCGGGCAGAGTTATTGCAATATTGTTTTTCCTTTCCGTATTATTTGCGGGAGTGACCTCTCTGGTTAATATGTTTGAAGTCTGCTCAGAAGCGATTCAGACACATC
>SVDT01000395.1 GCA_015057775.1 Paenibacillaceae bacterium
CACAATTGCCCAGAAAACCGCCAGTATCTTCCAGTTGCCGATTCCGAATAACCGGAAAAATAAGGTTGAAATCAGAACAACTCCCACATGTCCCCAGCAATAGAAGGAATGGAGCATGCTCATGGCCTTTTCTTTATTATCTGTGGGACAGGCTTCCACAATGGGACTGACAAGAACTTCCAAAAGCCCGCCGCCAATGGCATAGATAATAACTGCCAGTAACAGCCCCACCCAGGAAACAGAAACAATTCCCGGCAAAACGGTGAGAAGAATCAGCCCTGCTGCCGCCATAAGGTGTGCGGTAATCATGGAAATCCGGTATCCCACCCGATCTATTACCGCTGCAGATAAAAGATCCACCAGCAGCTGAACACCAAAATTTACGGTAACAAGAAGTGTAATTCTGGATAGTGATATTCCATACTCCCATTGAAAATGCAAAAATAAAAGCGGCACAAAATTATTGACAATCGCCTGAACAATATAGCTTAGAAAGCAGGCATAAACAGTACTTTTATAATTTTCCTTCACGTAATCGGCCCTCCCCTGTAATCTGATTTTATTATACTGCAGTTGGGAATTCAATTCTTGCAATTTACCGCCAGCTTATGGTACAATTTAGCCGATCACAAAAAGGAGAACGCTCTATGCAAAGCACAAAAATACTGACCGACGAATCCATGATGGAGCTGGTCTCCCATGGTTTTGCAGACTTTCCGTTTCAATACTACTACGAAGATGTTGGAAAGTTTGACAACCGCTGCATTGACTGGCACTGGCACCGGGAATTTGAACTGGTATCTGTGACCGAAGGAATGGTACATTGTTCCATCGGAAACATTCATTACATACTGGAACCCGGCGACGGTGTCTTTATTAATTCCGGTGTTATGCACCGCTTTTTATCAACCGGAACAGCAATTATACCAAACGTACTGTTTGCTCCGGAATTCATAGCCGTGGAAGGAAGCTCTATTTACGAAAAATTCATTGCTCCCTTTTTATTTTCCGGCATATCCCACTTTGTATTAAGGGGGAGAAATCCATGGCAGAGCCATTTACTTTCCATTCTGTCTGACTTATACAAAGTATGCGAAGATCAGACAGCGACCTGGGAGCTTCATGCACATGCACTGGTCTGCCAGATCTGGTCCATCCTGTTTTTACACAGGGACGAATTTGCCACCATGGAAAACGCAGGCGTCAACCGCCTTTCCCAGGCCCGTTTTAAACGGATGACCCGTTTTATTGAGCAGAACTATGAAAAGAGACTGACTCTGGAAGACATCGCCCAATCGGTGGGAGTCAGCAAAAGAGAGGCACTCCGCTGTTTCCAGTGTTCCGTACCTCTCTCTCCAATTGAATATTTAAATAAATACCGGTTAAATCAGGCGAAAACCCTGCTTCTTCACACAGACCGTTCCATTACGGATATCGCAGAAAGCACCGGTTTTGAAAGCACCAGCTATTTCGACCGGCTATACAAACGGGAATATCACATGACCCCCGGCCGCCACAGATCCGCTTTTGTGCAGGCAAATACCAAAAAAAATGATACCGGTCAGGCTTCTTCCAAAAAGAACGCCGAGAAAAAAGAGCAGGAAATACAACAGAACCAGGATAAAACAGATTTCACCTGCCAACCGGTATCTGACTAATCGGATTCCTTTTGCCCATTTATAAAAATAATAGGATATTAAGCCAATTCCCATGGATCCCACCAAAATCGGCATCCATGCCATAAAGAGAAGAATAAGATTCATTGTACTACGCTCCGGCACTTTCTCCTCTTATCTTCCCCTTTTTATGCCTTAATAATCCAGTTTCTGTCAGAATTGCTTTTTCTTCATGATATTGACAGAAATGAGATAAGATCCAAAAACTGCTGCCAGACTGATGAGCGGCACAGCTGCCATCACCAGTCCTGGTGATAATGATGTTGCAGCGGTTGATAAAAAATCCAGTTGAAGTGTCTTTGCCGCCCTTATCATAACGAAACCAGCGGCAAAGATCGCTCCAATGATACAAATCAAAACTATTCTTCCCTTTTCTGCACCGAATTTCAGCTGCACAGGAACAACAATTGATAAAAACAGGAGCGAGATAAAAAGATACAAAAACGCCGTACCTACAAGTTCCACTGTGCCTGCTCTTCCCCTTACAAGATTCATGACAACTGCAAATATGGTCACCACAATCCAGGCAAAGCTTCCCGTCACAAGACCAAATACATATTTCTCAGCCGCATATTGATTTCTGGTAATTGGAAGGGTGAATAAAAAAGCATATCCATTGTCAAATTCGTCGTAACTGATGGAACTGAGTGTAAACAAAGAAAAAATCATAGTCACATAATTAATCACAAAAACAGAATTAAAATCTGCCAGAAGCATTCCTGCTGACATCAGGAAGAAGAGCAGGAAAAAACGCTGCTGGTTTTTCAACAAAAGTAAATCTTTTATCAACAACCCTATCATAACCCTTCCCCCCTTATCATCATGGTAATCACTTCATCAACACTTCCCTTTTCCATTACAATTTCCGGCTGGCTTTCCCGGTAAAATCCGATTTTATCGGTAAGAAGACGAAATCCGTAAGCTTCTTTTTTCCTTCGGAGAATATATCTTTTATCCAGCTTCTGTTCTTGTTCTTCTGTTACTTTCAAAAGACCATAACTTCCCAAAAGTACATCCGTCTCTTCATGCAAAACAATATTTCCATGATCAATCAGATAAAGATCATCACAAAGCTGCTCTAAATCCGTTGAAATATGGGAACTGATCAAAATAGACCGGTCTCCCGGCTCCATATACTCCCGAATAGAATCAAGCAGTTCCTCTCTGGCAAGCACATCAAGTCCTGCAGTAGGTTCATCCAATATAAGCAGTTTGGCCTCATGAGACATGGCAGCCAATACTCTCACTCTGGCCTTCATTCCTGCAGAAAGATCCTTTCCCCTCTTATTCAGAGGCAGACCAGATTCTCTGCATTTATTTAAAAACCCGTCCTGATCAAACAACTGATACATATTTTTCATAATTTTAGCAATATCTTGAAT
>SVDT01000396.1 GCA_015057775.1 Paenibacillaceae bacterium
CCTCATTTAGGTACTTTTTAAACCGCTCCAGATACGCTTTCTGAGTCTCCCCAGCATTTTTTGCCATATAATCACAATAAATAAAACCAATATCATAGCTTTTTTCATGACTTGAAACATCAAAAATACAATGATCCCCATCTCCCTTTAAAAATACAAGGCAGGCACGGTAAAGTTCTCTCTGCTGGTTACGCTTTTCCTCATCCATCAGCTCTTCCATCTGCTCAATATTGTCAATTTCGATATCCACATAACTGATTCCTTCGGACCATTGCATCTGTTTTCTGATATAATCCAGATTGATCTGGTCGTATTTCCCAAAAATAAGAGATATCATATTTCTGGCAAGATATGCCTTCTCCATTTTGATTTTGTTAAGCTGTTGCTTTTTAGTGCCCTGTCTCTGATAATTCAGCCGGTGCAGTACCCGGAGCAGCTCTTCCTTCACAACTGGCTTTAATATATAATCAAAGCATTCAAATCGAATTGCCTGCTGGGCATAGGAAAAATCGCTGAAACCGCTTAATATGATAAAATCTGCACGGGAAATCTTATCTTTTCTCAAAATTTCCAGCAGTTCCATTCCTGACATCACAGGCATTTTTATATCTGCAATGATTAAATCTACCTGATTATTTTTCAGGTAATCAAGAGCTTCCATTCCATTTGCAGCCGTTTTGACAATCTCATAGCCTTCTTCCTCCCAGTTAATCAGTACCTTTAATCCCTGAACAATAAATGGTTCATCATCCACTAATAAGACACGTATCATAGTTACCCCCCCCCATTATTTCTATATATTTGATACCGGAACTTTAATTGTTACCATGGTTGAAATTCCGGCTTCACTTTCCAGCTCAAAGCTTACCATATTATTTGTTGCCATCTTAAGCCGCAGGCAGGCATTTAATATGCCTACTCCTTTCTTAGCTTTTAGCATCTCAATACTGGCATGGTTCATCTTGTATTTCAATTCATCCAAAAATGACTCTTCCATTCCATCCCCGGTGTCTTCGATCTCAATATAAAACACTTCATCTTTTAAATATACATGGACAAAAATCCACCCATCTGCTGTTTTACTCTCAATGCCATGAATACAGGCATTTTCAGCAAATGTAACAATGGTCAGCTTTGGAATCCGGTAGTCCATACATTCTTCCATAATATCAAGCCGGTAAGACAGCCGATCTCCAAAACGGTACTTCTGCAGCTGCAGATATGCCTCTACAAATGAAATCTCTTCCCTTACTGTGATAAAATCCGTACCCCAGTCAAAATTCTGACGTTCCATGATTGCAAGCTGTTCCACCATACTGGCGGTTTCTGTTTCATTTTTAAGCAGACTGTGCATACGGATGCTCTCCAATGCGTTAAATAGGAAATGGGGATTAATCTGGCTGTGTAGCGCTAAAAGTTCCGCTTTCTGCCGTTCGATATCCATCTCCTGCTCTTTTAAACGGTTAATATAAACAGTCTGGATTAACTCATTAATAGTAGCCACCATGCGATTATAATTGCGCATTACAATTCCAATTTCATCTTCTCCCCTGATGTTCTCAATCTTCATAAGCTTTTCATCATCAATTCGCTTAAAGGCCTGACTCAGCTCCTTCAGCCGTTCGGTAAAGGATTGGTTGATGGCAATCATAAATCCCAGAGGCAGCAGGATGTTTATAAAAATCAGCAGGATGAACAAGGGAACATTCTTTAACATCTGCCTTACGATTACTGTCTGGGGCTTTAGTACATAAATTGTCAGCTCAGCCCCGTAGGAAGCAAAGTTCATCTGATAACCCACTTTTTTCTGCAGATCAAAGGTCTCAAAATCCTTCCATTGTCCGTAATTACCCTGATTGGACAAAATAATTTTATCATTCCAGCACACATAAACCGGGGCCTCATAATTCATTTTTATAAAGCTCCGCGCCATGGTGCTATAGTCTATATCCATTTTTACAAGCTTTTCGCATCCATCTCTTTTGTAAAAATTCAATTTTCTGATAAAGGATATTTTCCGTTTGGAATCTACAGTGGGAATTCTGCTCTCATCATAATACATATAAAGCACCCCATCCCTGCTTGAGCCCTTTAAATACTGGTACCACTCCTGGTCTTTGACTGTGGAAAGCTGTTTAAATTCCCCTCCGCTTACAATGGTGGGATTATCCGCATACATGGTGATAGAAGATGCTGTCGTTCCGATACTGCTTTCAAACAACGAATCTTTCATAAAAGCCTGATAACTTAAAAAATAATCAAGCTCCGACTCAAACTGCTTATCCATAAACTGATTCACATATTTGTTCATATATATTTTCTTAGTTGTACCAGCCGCTTCCTCAATATCATAGAAAAAATTGTATTTTACCGCACTTGCGGTATTCTCCATACCCTTTTTCATGGATGCACTTTCTGATGCTATAAATATGGCGACAATCACACTATCTGTTATAAAAATTGGCAGAAGTACGCTGTATATGTAGAGTATCCTAAGCTTTTTCTTTAATTTAAAATCATCTAATCTACTGCTGATTCTTTTTAAAATATGACTCATCCCTGATCCCCCTGTTAACTTTTGTACAATCCTATTATACCTCTTTCTAATAATTATACGGGATAAACTTTTTCTATCCTCCTGACAAATTATATAAACTACCCTGACAAAGTTTCATTATGTGGCTGATATACAAAAAAGCGTATCAGACGGTAGAAAATGAGTCTGATACGCTTTCAATATTTTATCTGATTATTTTACTTTTGGCTGCTGCTGGGTAATACAGTGGATATTTCAGCATATGAATAAACAGCCCGCTTCTTAATTTGGGTTCAAACCAGGTTGATTTTGGAGGCATTAAAAGCCCTGCATCCGCAACGGAGAAGAGTTCTCCAATTGAGGTGGGATACATGGAAAACGCCACTGTCATATCTTCTTCACAGCGTTTTTCCAGTTCCTTTAATCCACGGATTCCACCAATAAAATCGATCCGCTTATCTATTCTCGGATCTCCGATTCCCAAAATGGGACCTAAGAGATTGTCCTGTAAAATAGA
>SVDT01000397.1 GCA_015057775.1 Paenibacillaceae bacterium
TGCAACAGCAGTGGGACTCATTCAGGGTATTGTAGGACTTATTTTGGTAATCCTATGCAACCGGTTATCAAAACGATTTACAGGAGTCAGTCTCTGGTAAATAAAAGAGGAAAGAGGAGGTATTTTTATGAGGAAAAGTATTGGAAAGCGGCTGCTTGCGGGAGTATTAGTGGTGGCAATGGGCGCAGCGGGAGTAACAGGCTGCAGCTCGAAAGCAAATGAGGGGACAAAAGGCGAAGAGAGCAAAACTTCTGACAATTCCGGGAAACCGGATACATGGATTGCAGACCGGACCATTACGGTGCAGGCTTACGTTGATGATATCGGAAACAGTCTGCCAAAGGATCTGGCCAATACAGAGGTTATGAAGGAGCTTACAAAGCGCACGGGTATTAAACTGGATATCCAGTATACTCCTGGAGATAAGGATTCCAATGTTATGGCAGCCCAGCTGGCATCTGGAACCATTCCGGATGTGATTTTCTCTTATATGGATGATTCCACGAGAAAAGAATTTCCTATTCTTTTAAAGGCAGCAAAGGAAGGTATGTTTGCTGATGTATCCGGATTGTTAAAGGATACAAAAGTTTATAGCCATTACCTGGAAGATAAATATTTACCCGATGATTCAAAGAAAAACATTACCTTCCGGGAAGATTTTAAAGGTGCAGCTTATATTCTGCCTTTATCGGTTGATTCCGAGGACAGATCTTTAATCTATGATCCACAGACTGCATACAGAGGCGGGATGTACATTCAAAAAGCAATTGTAGATAAGCTTGGAATTGATCCGTCTAAGATCAGAACACAGGAGCAGTTCTATGACCTGCTGGTACAGATTAAAAACGGAGATTTTAAAGATGACAACGGAAATCCTGTTTATCCACTTGGACCGAAATACTGGGGAGGATCTCCGGATACACTGCAGTACATTGTACCTGGATTTACCTGGGGTGTCAGTGATGGCTACAACTTAGACAGTAACGGCGTGATTAAGCACGAGGCAGATACGGATTACGTATTTGAAAAAATCAATTACTTGAGAAAACTGCTGGCAGAAGGCCTGATGAATCCCGAGTTCTTCACCATGGATGGAACCAGAGCGGAAGAAGTGTCCAGATCTCATAATTCCGCAATTATGGCAGATGTACACAATTATCAGGATATTATATACGCTTCTGAAGAATGGGTTCCCCTTGGACCGTTAGACGATATTACTGGTAATAATGCAAAAGTAGTTCATGGAAAAAAACAGAACGGCGTGTGGGCCATTTCTGCAGATGCAAAGAAACCGGAAGAAATCTTAAAATTCTTTGATTATTTATCCACTCCGGAAGGCCAGCTTCTCTGCCAGTACGGCGTAGAGGGAAAAAGCTATGAGATGAAGGATGGAAAACCGGTACTGACTGATGAAGCGTTAAAGAAATTAAATGATGGTGACAAGGATTACCTGGTTAACAACATCGGCGCCGGCTTTGGATATACAGGCTGCGTATTCTTCAGCTTTGCTTTGACCAATTTAGACAACATGAATAATTTCGGCGAAAACCGGCCAGGTTCCAATTCCAGCACAACCTTTAAACGTGCGGTAGAGGTAGCAAAGGATTATCCAATTACCTACAGACTGGTTCCAGGACTGGATGCAACCGGATATTTATCAGCTGATTCCATGGCAGAAGTAAAAGCACAGATGTCTCTCCTTAACTATAAGGAAATGATCGTTCAGGCAGTTTATGCAGGAACAGACGACGAGGCAAAAAAGATTGTGGAATCTTTCCGCCAGCAGTTAAAAGCAGCTGGTAATGACAAGTTCGTGGAATATTTAACAGAGCTTTACAAAAAAGATCCTTCAGCCATCGACTTTGACAAAAAATAAAATCAAGTGAGAACGAAAGGGCAGGGTGCTCAGACATGAAAGCAAAAGAGGCTGTGAACAGACGCAGTAAAATAAAATCAGGCAGATCGGAACAGGTGATTCAGGTTTTAATCTATTGCGTGGTCATAGGACTGTGCCTTGCCATCATCCTGCCCTGTTTAAACATTGCGGCTCTGTCTTTTAATGACGGAAAGGATGCGGCAAAAGGAGGCATTTATTTCTGGCCCAGAATGTTTACCCTGGATAATTATAAACAGGTATTCAAGGATGGAACCATAACCAAGGCTTATATGATTACCATAGCAAGAACTGTAATTGGAACGGCTGCCAGCTTAACCGTGACCTCCTTTGCCGCTTATGCGTTAAAGGAGAAGGAACTGCCGGGCAGAAAAATTCTTACTATGCTGATAACCTTTACCATGCTGTTTGGAGGAGGGATGATCCCCACTTATATTCAGTACAACAGACTGGGACTGGTGGATCATTTCAGTGTTTATGTTGTTCCTGGTCTGGTAAGCGTTACGTACCTGTTGATGATGAGAACCTTTTTTGAGAGCATACCGGAGAGTCTGGAAGAATCTGCAAAGCTTGATGGCTGTGGATATTTTGGGATTTTCACCAGAATTGTACTGCCTTTAAGCAAGCCGGTTATTGCAGTTGTGGGATTATATACGGCAGTCAATCACTGGAACGACTGGTTCTCAGGAGCGTTTTACATGAGAAGCAGCCGGCTGTGGCCGGTACAGACCGTTTTACAGCAAATGCTGACCAGAGCCATGGCGAACAAAGAGGTAACTTCGGTGGCACAGGCAATTGCCCAGAATACCAATTCTGTCACCTCAGATTCTCTTAAGATGGCGGCAGTTATCATAACAACAGTTCCCATTTTATGTGTATATCCTTTTGCGCAGAAGTATTTTACAAAAGGGGCCATGATTGGAGCTGTAAAAGAGTAAATCAGGCTGACAGACGGAGGATTCCATGACAGGAAAAAAGTGGGATGTATTTATTTATGGAGATATAAATGTGGATATTGTAATACCGGGAGTGGAACAGTTTCCCGGCGCCGGTCAGGAGCATGTGGTAGAAGACATGAATGTTTATCCGGGCGGCGGAGCGGCACTGTTTGCTTTAGGACTTGGAAAGCTGGGGTTGACCCCGGCTTTTCAG
>SVDT01000398.1 GCA_015057775.1 Paenibacillaceae bacterium
AGCTGGAACAAAAGATTGATCATTATGAGAAGCTGCTGACAGATTATTTAATAAAAATCAATAATCAATCATTAAATGAAGAACAGCATATGCTGGTTAAAAATCTCTTCTATACAGTCAGTGATTTTGAACGGGTCAGCGATCACTGTGAAAACTTATCGGAACTTGCAGCGGAAAAAGCCAATCGTAAGATTATCTTTTCCAAGGAAGCAGAAAGCGAAATGAGAGAAATGCTGAACGCTGTCCGGTCTTCTCTGGAACATGCTGTGAAAGCAAGAGAAACTTCTGATATGTCAGAAGTACGTGCTGTCGTTCAGAGTGAGGAAAATGTAGACAGCCTGGAGGAAGAATTAAGAGAACGTCATATTGAACGTTTATCTGCACAGGCCTGTAAACCAGAAAACGGAGTTATCTTTTTGGATGCATTAAGTAACCTGGAAAGAATTTCTGACCACGCCCATAACATTGCAGGTTACGTAAAGGAAGAAATATAAGAAACATACTTAAACTTTTTTAGACAGAAAGGAGAATGTATGGAACGAATCTATGTAGTAGAGGATGATGACAATATCAGGGACTTAATAAAAATTGCCCTGGAAGGCTTTGGATATGAGGTGTCTGCACATGAACTGGCAGAGGAAGCCTTAAAGTGTATGGAAACGGATAAACCCGCCCTGGCTGTCTTTGATCTTATGCTTCCTGGTATGGACGGATTGTCGGCTATACGCAAAATCCGGAAAAATGATTCATTAAAAGACATTCCCATTCTTGTCCTCACTGCCAAAGACCGGGAGTTTGACAAAGTGGCCGGTCTGGATGGCGGTGCAGATGACTATATGACAAAGCCTTTTGGTGTCATGGAGCTTGCGGCACGCATCCGCAGTCTTTTGCGCCGGAGTACGAAAAATCAGGGATCTGAGGATGAACTGGATCAGTATTGTCTGAACTTAAACAAGAAGACCAGAGAAGTTTATTGTGACGGAGTAAAGGTTGAACTTACATTAAAAGAGTTTGAATTGCTGCAATATCTTATGGAAAATCACAATAAAGTAGTGACCAGAGACGAGCTGCTTAATCACATCTGGGGATATGATTACGATGGAGAAACCCGGACTCTTGACATGCACATCCGTACGTTGCGGCAGAAGCTGGGAGAAAACGGCGGTTCCTGCATTAAGACGGTTCGTGGAGTGGGCTACCGCTTAATTAAAACCGAAGAATGATGGAAAAGAACAGGCGGTATAAATTGACAGAGGGAGGCACTATGAAACAGGCGATCTTTTTAAAATTTATTCAGATTATTCTTGTAGTACTGGTGTTAAGCAGTTCTATCTTTTATATTGCCTCCAGCAGTGCTCTGCTTAAAAATTCCAGAAAAGACATGAAATATACATTAAAGGCTATGGATGAGGTTCTTGATTACAACGGAGATTTAGAAAAGGAAATCGGAGACCTAAAGCCAACATTAAGTGAAAACCGTAGCCGTTTCACCGTCATTAGCCTTGATGGAACCGTAGCGGCCGATACTGGAGAAGTACCGGTCGCTTCTTTGGATAATCACGGAGACAGGGAAGAGGTGAAGGAAGCACTGGCAGGTGGGATAGGAACTGCCAGACGCTATTCAAAGACCCTTAAGGAGAGTATGCTTTATGTTGCCATACGCTCTTCCAAATCCGATTACATTCTGCGAATGGCAATTCCCTATACCGGTATGAAAGAAAATTTAATACTTCTTCTCCCTGCGGTATGGCTTAGCTTTCTTGCTGCTATCATGTATTCAGCTTTTTCTGCAGACAGTTTCGCTGAGTCAATCACCCGGCCTCTGAAAGAAATTTCCCAGGAGATGTTAAAGGTAAACGGCGATTATACAGATCTTTCTTTTGAACGATATCAGTATCCGGAAATTAATATCATTGCAGAAACCACTACCAGGATGTCAAAGAATGTAAAAGATTATCTGACTCAGATTGAACGGGAAAAACAGATCCGCCAGGAATTTTTCAGCAATGCTTCTCATGAATTAAAAACTCCCATCACATCGGTACAGGGCTATGCGGAACTTTTGGAAAGCGGGATTATACAGGATGAAGCTCAAAAGTCAGATTTTATAAAGCGCATTAAAAAAGAAGCGGGAAATATGAATAACCTGATTAATGATATTCTTATGATATCCCGTCTGGAGACAAAAGAGGCAGAGGTTTTAAAAAGTGATGTACGCCTTTCCATACTGGTAGAGGATATCATCGAATCCTTAGAACCCCTTGCAGCTTCTCACGAAGTTCTTCTTCATATGGACTGTAAGCCGGTCTGTATCTATGCCAACGGCCAGCAGATGAAGGAATTAATTGGCAATCTGGTCAGCAATGCGGTAAAATATAATAAACCAGGCGGAGAGGTATGGATCACAGTTCGCGAGGAAGACCGCAATGTAATAATCCGGGTAAAAGATAATGGGATGGGGATTCCAAAAGAATCGTTAGGGCGTATATTTGAACGGTTCTACCGGGTTGATAAGGGGAGAAGTAAAAAACAGGGCGGAACCGGTCTTGGTCTTTCCATTGTAAAACATATTGTAAACTTTTATCATGGCACCATTACGGTGGAATCAACCATTGATGTTGGAACGGAATTTATGGTTAAGATTCCGATCCAGGGAAAAACACTATAAAAGAAGCCGTTTCAGGCAGGAGGTGTACGGGTATGGGAAATTTTGTTTTAACCTGTTGTTCTACGGCAGACATGAAAAAGGAATTTTTTGAAAGCCGCAATATTCCATATGTCTGTTTTCATTACACAATAGATGGGGTAACTTATCCGGATGATTTGGGGGAGAGTATCCCGTTTGAAAAATTTTATGAGCGGATTGCCAAAGGGGCAGCACCATATACCTCTCAGGTAAATGTTGAGGAATACTGCAATTTTTTTGAACCGATCTTAAAAGAAGGAAAAGATATTTTGCATCTGACTCTGTCTTCCGGAATTTCCGGTACCTATAATTCCGCTTGTGTGGCGGGAAGCGAGATGCGTCAGAAATATCCGGA
>SVDT01000399.1 GCA_015057775.1 Paenibacillaceae bacterium
CTACTTCATCTAACTGGGCTGCAGTCACCGGCTCTCCGGAATAATTATATGCAACAATAATTCGTCCCAACCGTTCTTTTAAATCATTCATATCATCTGCAAGGCAGAGAATTGCCATAATTTCAGAAGCAACCGTAATAACGAAATGATCCTCTCTTACAAATCCCTCCGCTTTTGAGCCAAGCCCTACCACTATATTTCTTAATGCCCGGTCATTCATATCCAGACATCTCTTCCAGAGAATCTGCCTTGTATCGATTCCAAGAGCATTGCCCTGGTGAATGTGGTTGTCAAGAAGAGCCGAAAGTAAATTGTTTGCTGAGGTAATCGCATGAAAATCTCCGGTAAAATGAAGATTTAAATCTTCCATGGGAACAACCTGGGCATATCCGCCGCCGGCAGCTCCTCCCTTGATTCCAAAACAGGGTCCTAAGGATGGCTCTCTTAAGGCGATAATCGCCTTTTTGCCGATCTTTCCAAATGCCTGTCCAAGCCCTACCGTAGTGGTGGTTTTCCCCTCTCCGGCCGGTGTGGGATTGATTGCTGTAACAAGAACCAGTTTTCCATCCGGACGATCCTTTACCTGCTCCCATAATTCATCGGAAAGCTTTGCTTTGTATTTGCCGTAAAGTTCTAAATCGTCCTCTGCAATCCCATAGGATGCTGCCACTTCCTTAATTGGTATCATCGTTGCTTCCTGTGCGATCTCAATATCTGTTTTCATACGTATCATCCTCCTTATATGTAAGCAATGGTTTTTTTACTCTCCCGTCTTGTTAAAACGCCTCTTCAAATTCTTCCATGGTCATAAGCACCTTACGGGGCTTGGTCCCTTCTTCTTCTCCAACCACGCCAGCTTCCGCAAGCTGATCCATAATTCTTGCAGCCCTGTTAAATCCGATTTTATACATCCTCTGCAGCATGCCGAT
This sequence comes from Paenibacillaceae bacterium, assembly GCA_015057775.1. Lineage (GTDB taxonomy): Bacteria > Bacillota > Clostridia > Lachnospirales > Lachnospiraceae > Lacrimispora. Next base: position 930 of record SVDT01000399.1, read on the forward strand.
GGAAGCTTTGTCTTTTTCAATGATGAATCTGCCCGCCTGGATAAAATATTCATCCCGGTCACTTCCGCCGCCTTTGGAATCTGCAGCTGTTGGCGCAGAGGCAATCATGTTCTCCACTTCCGGATTGTAATCCGGTGTCATTCCCTGTTCCGTTAAAAAGTCCACAACCTTGGAAACTTCCGAATCGGATACAAATGCCCCCTGCACACGCATGGGTTTTGGATAACCAGCAGGATAAAACAGCATATCACCCTTTCCAAGAAGCTTCTCTGCACCATTCATGTCAATGATGGTCCTGGAATCTACACCGGAAGAAACGGCAAACGCCACTCTTGACGGCACATTCGCTTTAATCAGACCGGTAATAACGTTAACAGACGGACGCTGTGTGGCAATTACCAGATGGATTCCTGCTGCTCTGGCAAGCTGGGCAAGACGGCAGATGGAATCCTCGACTTCCCCTGGAGCTACCATCATTAAATCGGCAAGCTCGTCGATTATGATTACGATCTGTGGCATCTTCTGGGGTTTGTTTTCATCCTCAATGTCCTTTAAGCTTTCCACTTTTGCGTTGTAGCCTTTAATTTCCCTGACATTATACTGGGCAAATTTATTATAACGGTCTGTCATCTCCGCAACCGCCCAGTTTAAGGCTCCCGATGCTTTCTTCGGATCAGTCACAACCGGAAGGAGCAGGTGGGGAATTCCGTTATAAACACTTAATTCCACCACTTTTGGGTCCACCATGATCAGCTTCACATCGTCAGGATCCGCTTTAAAAATAATACTCATAATCAGGGTATTAATACAGACAGACTTACCGGAGCCTGTAGCACCTGCAATCAGTAAGTGGGGCATCTTGGCAATATCAGTTACCACAACCTGCCCGCCGATGTCCTTTCCCACTGCAAAGGCAATATTGGAGGAATGCTTCTGAAAGCCGTCCGCTTCCAGAATATCTCTTAAATACACCATATTATTTTCTTTATTGGGTACTTCAATTCCCACTGCCGATTTTCCAGGAATAGGCGCTTCAATTCGTATATCTGCCGCTGCAAGACTCAGCTTAATATCATCAGCAAGACTTACGATTTTGCTTACCTTTACACCCTGCTCCGGGTGGAGTTCATATCTGGTTACGGAAGGGCCGCAGCTGATATTGGTGACAGTTACTCCCACGCCGAAATTCTGCAGTGTTTTCTGCAGCTTAATGGCTGTCTCTTTGTATTCCCGGTCAGAAAAAACCGCTGCTTTGCCTTTTTTAAGCAGCGAAAGAGGTGGAAACTTATATTCCAGTTTCACAATTTCCTTTTTTTGTATCATCTGTTTACTTACACTGAAGTCGTCTTCTTTTTGCGATTCTTCCCGTTTCTTCTCCAGCTTTTTCTGAAGAGCCTCTGTGTCGGTCTCAATGATCTTGCCGGAAGCAGTTACCACCTGTTTGGGCTCCTCGGGTATGGAGAATGTCTCTCTGATTGCTGGTTCTTGTGGCTCTGGCTCTTCCATCTCCGGCTCTTCTGGATAGAAATCATCCTCTACAAGTTCCATTTCCTTAAGAGTCCTGACATCCTTCTTCATATAGAAGGAAGCCTCATCGGAACTTCGTTTGTACGGAGCCACAATATCATCTGGTTCAAAGGGAACAGAATCATCGTCATCCTCATCCGGTTCCGGTGATATGCTTCCTCTGAATACATCAGCCGGATTTGGTTCTTCTGTCTCAACCGCTGTCACTGCTGTCAGCTTATTGGTCTGTGAATCGATCTCATCAGCAATATCACCGATACCAGTAAGTTCCTCTTCTTCATAGAGATCCCGCTCAAAATCTGGTTTGTCCCGAATTTTCTCTTCCTGGACAGCAGAAAGCCTGGTGGCATCTAAATTGACCCCACGGAGTTTCTGCTCTTCTCTCAGTTGTTTTCTAAGTTCCTGGCGCTGTGCATGAATCTCCATATGCATGTCCATGTTCTCTTTCGCATGGTGATACGCCTTTCCGCTTCCTGTCTTTACAATATTCACAAAGGATTTTTCTGTAATGCAGACCAGTGAAATGATGATTAGAACCAGAGTAACCAGATAAGCTCCCACCACTTCAATTATGGAAACAAACC
>SVDT01000007.1 GCA_015057775.1 Paenibacillaceae bacterium
TTCCATGTCAGGTTCCTTTCTCAAATACCTACATTATAACTTTCTGTTTGAATGATTTCAATGGAATAAAATTATTCTGCGTTTCTGCCTTTACATCCTTGTTTTAAACTGCTAAAATTAGAGGAATCGCGTTAGGTGCCCTCATATGGGAAATCTAACGCTTTTCGGGCGTTCATAAAACTCCATGATCAGTCATGAAATGCAACTGCTGTTAATATAGACAATAATAAGGAGAATCATCATGTACATCATCGCAGGATTAGGTAATCCAACTAGAGAATATGATAAAACAAGACACAATGTGGGTTTTGAGGCTATTGATGTTCTGGCGGACAAACTGGGAATCCCCATGACGGAGAAGAAGCATAAAGCAATATATGGGATGGGAATGGCAGGATATCAGAAGGTTATTCTTTCAAAACCCCAGACCTATATGAATTTAAGCGGAGAGAGCATCCGCTCCATGGCTGACTTTTATAAGGTAGAGCCGGAACATGTTATTGTGATCTGCGATGACATCAACCTTGTGGAGGGACAGCTTCGGATTCGTCTGAAAGGAAGTGCCGGCGGGCATAACGGACTGAAAAACATCATACAGCACTTAGGAACCCAGGAATTCCCAAGAATCAGAGTTGGAGTGGGTGAGAAGCCTAAAGAGATGGATCTGGCAGACTATGTGCTTGGACGTTTTCCAAAGGAGCTGGAGTCTGTTATGGCGGATGCTTACCTGGCTGGGGCAGAGGCGGCAATCATGATGGTGGAAGACGGAGCCGAAAAGGCGATGAATTATTTCAACAGGAAGAAATAAGGAGATTTCATGAACGATCTATTTGAGAAACCATTAAGGGAACTAAAGGATTTTGAAGGTCTTTGCTCTGATCTGAAAAAGAAGGCCGGACCAGTCATGGCAAGCGGCTGCATGGATTCCCAGAAAGTTCATCTGATGTATGAAGCGGCAAAACATGCAGGTCTTAAACTGGTAATCACCTATGATGATACCAGGGCAAGAGAGATCTATGAAGATCTTCGCTTTTTTGATTCTGATACGTGGCTTTATCCGGCAAGGGACTTGCTGTTTTTCAATGCAGATATCCATGGGAATCTGCTGACTAAACAGCGAATGGAGGTCTTCCGTCATTTAATGGAACAATCCTCCGGATGGGTGGTAACAACCTTTGATGGTTTGATGGACCACCTTATGCCTCTTGCTGATTTGAAGAAACAGGCACTTTCCGTTGAGAACGGTCAGATTATTGATGTGGAGCTGTGGAAAAAACAGCTTACCCAGCTGGGATATGAGCGAATGGGTCAGGTAGACGGGATGGGACAGTTTTCCATCCGCGGCGGCATCATTGATATTTTTCCCTTAACAGAAGAACTACCTGTCCGTATTGAGCTTTGGGACAATGAGGTGGACTCCATTAGAACCTTTGACTTAGAAAGCCAGAGGTCCATAGACCAGCTTGATGAAATCTGTATCTATCCTGCCACGGAGATGGTTCTTACCTCCCAGCAGATTAACGATGGGTTGGAAGAACTTCAAAAAGAGCTGAAAAAATATGAAAAGGATCTGCGGGCTCAGTCAAAGATTCAGGAAGCCGCCAGAATCCGGTCCCTTGTATCAGAACTGATAGAAGGCTTAAAGGAAGGCTGGAAGCAGCACGGACTTGATGGCTATATTCAGTACTTCTGTAAAGGGAGTGTATCCTTTCTTGATTATTTTTCTCCTGAAGATACAGTCTTTTTCTTAGATGAACCGGAACGGTTAAAGGAAAAGGGAGAAACCGTTGAGATGGAATTCCGGGAAAGCATGATTCATCGTCTGGAAAATGGTTATCTCCTTCCGGGACAGACAAACCTTCTTTATCCGGCAAAAGAGATGTTAGCCAGAATTCAGATGAAAAGTGGAGTGTATTTAACCGGTCTGGAACAGAAGCTGTCAGGCTTTGTGGTGAAAAACCGCTATAGTTTTCAGGTGAAAAACGTTAATTCCTATCAAAACAGTTTTGAACTTCTGATTAAGGATTTAACCAGATGGAAACGGGAGGGATACCGGGTTATCCTGTTGTCCGCCTCCAGAACCAGAGCCAGCCGTCTGGCAGGCGATTTAAGAGAATACGAATTACGCGCTTACTGCCCGGACGATCAGGATGGGGAGCATGAGGTGAAGCCGGGAGAAATTCTGGTGACTCATGGCAACATTCACCGGGGATTTGAATACCCCATGATCAAATTCCTTGTAATTACCGAAGGTGACATGTTCGGTGTGGAGAAAAAGAAACGTAAACGGAAAAAGACGGTTTATGAAGGCACCAGAATCCAGAACTTTTCCGATCTCGCTGTTGGGGATTATGTGGTTCACGAGGATCATGGTCTTGGTATTTACCGGGGAATTGAAAAGATTGAACAGGATGGTGTAATCAAAGATTACTTAAAAGTGGAGTATGCAGAAAACGGTAATCTGTATCTTCCGGCTACCAGGCTTGACGGAATCCAGAAGTATGCCGGTGCGGAAGCCAAGAAGCCAAAGCTGAACCGCCTTGGAGGAGATCAGTGGAATAAAACCAAAACCAGAGTAAAGGGTGCTGTAAAAGAGATAGCAAAGGATCTGGTTATGCTCTATGCAGCCAGACAGCAGACACATGGATTCCGTTACAGTGAGGATACCGTCTGGCAGAAAGAGTTTGAAGAGATGTTTCCATACGAAGAGACTGAGGATCAGTGGGATGCAATCGAATCCACAAAAGCAGATATGGAAAGCGGCAAAATTATGGATCGCTTAATCTGCGGAGATGTGGGATATGGTAAAACAGAGATTGCACTGAGAGCGGCCTTTAAAGCGGTTCAGGAAGGAAAACAGGTGGTCTACCTGGTTCCCACTACGATTCTGGCTCAGCAGCATTATAATACCTTTGCACAGAGAATGAAGGACTTTCCGGTACGGGTGGATTTAATGTCCCGGTTTAAGACCTCTGCCCAGATTAAGAAAACGGTGGAAGACTTAAAAAAAGGCATGGTGGATATTGTAATAGGCACCCACCGTGTATTATCCAAAGATGTGCAGTTTAAGGATCTGGGTCTTTTAATTATTGATGAAGAACAGCGTTTTGGAGTTGCCCATAAGGAGAAAATCAAGCAGTTAAAGGAAAATATAGACGTTCTAACTTTAACAGCCACCCCAATCCCAAGAACCCTTCATATGAGCCTTGTGGGAATCCGGGACATGAGCGTTCTGGAAGAGCCGCCTGTTGACCGAATGCCCATACAGACCTATGTAATGGAGCATAATGACGAAATGGTCCGGGAAGCGATTCACAGGGAACTGTCAAGGGGAGGACAGGTCTATTATGTATACAACCGGGTTAATAACATTGATGAGATTGCAAACCACATTGCAAAGCTGGTTCCGGAGGCAGTGGTTACGTTTGCCCATGGGCAGATGCACGAGCATGAACTGGAACGAATCATGTTTGATTTTGTAAACGGTGAAATTGATGTTCTGGTATGTACCACAATTATTGAGACAGGACTTGATATTTCCAATGCAAACACCATGATTATTCAGGATGCGGACCGCATGGGACTTTCCCAGCTCTACCAGTTAAGAGGCCGGGTAGGACGTTCCAGCCGTACTGCATACGCATTTCTCATGTATAAACGGGATAAGATGTTAAAAGAAGAAGCAGAGAAGCGGCTTCAGGCGATCCGTGAATTTACAGAGCTTGGCTCTGGTATCAAAATTGCAATGCGGGATCTGGAAATAAGAGGAGCAGGCAATGTTCTGGGTGCAGAGCAGCATGGACATATGGAAGCCGTGGGATATGACCTTTACTGCAAACTATTGAACCAGGCGGTTTTGGAACTGAAGGGCGAAAGAAAAGAAGAGGACACTTACCAGACCGTGGTGGATTGCGATATCGATGCTTATATTCCAACCTCTTATATTAAAAATGAATATCAGAAGCTTGATATCTATAAGCGCATTTCTTCGATTGAAAATGAAGAAGAACATATGGATATGCAGGATGAACTGATGGACCGTTTTGGCGAGATGCCAAAGCCGGTTGAGAATCTTCTTAAGGTTGCGGCAATAAAGGCTCTGGCACACAGCGCCTATGTGACCGAGGTAAATATTAACCGCCAGGAAATCCGGCTTACCATGTACCGGAATGCAAAGCTTAAGGTAGAAGGAATTCCTAAGATTATTGAGCAGTACAGGGGAGATTTAAAATTCCATATGGGAGAAGAACCCAAATTTGCCTACCTTGACCGGAAGAAAAATGCAACAACAGATGCCATGATAAGCCAGGCTGAGGTCATCTTGAAGCAGATTAGTGAATTATCTGATAAATAGAAAAATATAGAAAATATAACTAAAAAAATACAGCTTGTCTGGTTGATTTTTTGGCATTTTGTGATATACTAATAGTAGAAGATGGGATTAAGTCCCGGATGCTTTCTTACTTCAATACATTTGTTTCGAAGAAAGGTGGTAGCTATGGACGTTTTAGGTATGTATCTTCTCCAACGAGTATCAGATGAATTAACCATTCAGCGCTATGGTTCTTTTGAAAACAGATTTGTGTCCCCTGTTCCCGATAATCCGGCAGCAAAAGTGGCACATGAGGCGTATATAACCTCTTCAAAAGAAGTTCCCCATCGTGTCAGGCAAGGTGATTTTTAATCTGGGTATGGAACATCCCACTTCTTAAAATTTCATAATTTACTAATTAAAAATCAGGGTTAGACTTTATTAAAAGTCTGGCCCTGATTTTAAATTTTGGGAAAAATGGCAGACTTAAGTATAATCTGGTGTATTCGATGCAAAATAATATCAGTGATAGAAAAATGCACAAGATGGAGGAATATTAAATATGAAAGCAACTGGTATTGTAAGAAGAATTGATGATCTTGGACGTGTGGTAATACCAAAAGAGATCAGACGAACACTCAGACTCAGAGAAGGAACTCCGCTTGAGATATTTACAGACAGAGAAGGTGAAATTATATTAAAAAAATATTCTCCTATGGTAGAGCTTACTGCATTCGCTTCCCAGTATGCGGAAGCCATGGCACAGACTACCGGACTGACCGTATGTATCAGTGACCGCGATCAGATTATCGCTGTGGCTGGCGGATCAAAAAAGGAGCTTCTCCAAAAGACCATCAGCAAGCAGCTGGAGACGATCATTAATGAGCGTACCGTTGTTGTGGCAGGAAAAGATGATAAAGGATTTGTAGCATTAACAGGAGAGACTCTGGAAGGCATAACGGCTCAGGTAGTGGCACCAATTATTTGTGAAGGAGATGCCATTGGAGCAGTTGCACTTTTAAGCAGAGAGCCAAGAGCACGCTTTGGTGATATGGAGACAAAACTTGCGACAACAGCTGCCGGATTTTTAGGACGTCAGATGGAAGGTTAAGGAGGTGAGAACATGAGGATTTTTATGCCCGAAGAGGATGACTACAGTGATGGCGATATTCCGGAGATTGATACGGACCCTTACAAAGACGGTTTTTATGTAGAGCCACTGCCAGAATCAGAAAGACCAAGACGAGATGGTCCTGGAGGGGATTAATACAAAAAATGCGCAACTAAAAACGGCAGCCGGAAATTAACAGGGCTGCCGTTTTGATGACGGGTCATAATTAGTTGATGGTCTGATCGCCATCCTTAATACAATAATTAACCTTTACACCCAGCTCTTCCATCCATTTTCTGGTCTCAAGGGTTTTCCAGTCACCGCTTCCGATACCGCTGCCGTTATCATTATTCCACAGCCAGAGCGGACATGGCCATAAAGCGATCTGGGGTTTAATGGCTGCGTAAACTTCCCGGCTTACGCCATACTGACCATGGTGGGACATTTGTACAATATCACTTTTTAAATCAGCTGCGCTTGTCTCTTCCAAGAGAAGTTTTCCTGCCTCAGGCCCCATATCTCCCAAAACAAGAATGCTTACATTGTTTAAAAAGAATTTGTATGCAACAGAGCTGTTGTTTACTGATGTTACATCAAGCAGGTAGGGGTTGTTCAGTACTTTGGCCTTTATAGAGCCCACCTGGATCTCATCTCCCTTTTTCACAGTATGGAGACTTGATGCCGGGAGTGTCGACAAGGCTGAACGTAAATCCGTTACCAGCAGAGATCGGGAGGACTCTACCTTATCATACCAGGCCTGGTCTGCCAGAGAGTAGTAAACATTGTCAATTGTAATATTACGATCTGGATTATTTAAAATTTTAACCAGTGCTCCCACGTGGTCGGAGTGGGGATGGGTGACAAACCAGGCAGAAACATGTCCGCCTTTTGAACGGATTACATCACTTAAATGATCCGCATCAATATCCCAGCCGCCGTCAATGACTACCAAAGAACCGTTCTTATCCTGCAAAACCATGGAAAGCATCTGGCGGTTGTCATAATCTGCAAGAAGGGAAAGGCTCCCTCCATTAAAGATCTTGCCGCCAGGTCCGATATTTAAGGAAGGACCAATGCCCATACGTACAGCAGTCAACTCATCTGCGGTACTTCCTGGCGTTACAATTTCAGGTGTAAATGCACTTAAAACGATGTTAATAAACAGCACGCAGGCGGCTATTTTTTTCCATATACTAAAATGTTTCATGTTAACCTCCGGTTTTATTTAACTGCAATTATTATAATAGAATCAAGGGATTTTTAACAGGGGTCCGGGACAAATGTCAGAAAAACGTCAGAATTGGAAACAGATTCCCCCGGTTTGTTCCGGTATATGTTATAATCTGAAAAAAGGAGGTTCCGTGCATGTATACTTTTAAAGATTTAGTAGATATTACAAATAAACTGCGGGCGGAGGATGGTTGTCCCTGGGACAGAGAGCAGACTCACGAGAGCTTAAAAAAGCATCTGGAAGAAGAGAGCCAGGAAGTATTCCAGGCAATTGACAATAAGGATATGGAGAATCTTTGTGAAGAACTGGGAGACGTTTTGTTTCAGGTAATGCTGCACAGCCAGATAGCCAAGGAAAGTCACTGCTTTTCCATTGACGATGTGGTGAATGGAATCTGTGAGAAAATGATCCGCAGACATCCCCATGTTTTTGGCGATAAAAAGGTGATTTCGTCGGAAGAGGGAGAGGCTGTCTGGAATGCGATAAAAATGCAGGAGAAGGCTCGTGAAAAGAGCAAAAAACCTTGACAAAATCAGGAGAAACAGCTATAAATGATATAGTAATCGTGTCAACGAGAAAATTAGTAGCCTGGTGCTACATTCTAGGAGGAAGATATCAATGAACAAAGCAGAGTTAATCGCGGCAGTAGCAGAGAAAGCAGAGCTGTCCAAGAAGGATGCAGAAAAGGCAGTAAAAGCTTTAACAGATGTAATATCTGAAGAATTAGTTAAGGGCGAGAAAATCCAGTTAGTTGGCTTTGGTACATTCGAAGTATCTGAGAGAGCTGCCAGAGAAGGCAGAAATCCTAAGAGCGGTGAAGTAATGAATATACCGGCTTCCAAGACTCCAAAGTTCAAAGCAGGTAAGGCATTAAAGGATATGGTGAACGCATAATCCATGAGACTTGATAAGTTTCTGAAAGTTTCCAGGATCATTAAGAGAAGAACCATAGCAAACGAAGCCTGTGATGCAGGCCGTGTGCTTGTGAATGATAAACCTGCAAAAGCCTCCTTAAACATTAAGGAAGGCGATGTAATTGAAATACACTTTGGCACCAGTTCGGTTAAGGTAGAGGTTCTTGATGTGGCGGAAACCGTAAAAAAAGATGAGGCAAAAGAGCTTTATCGCTATCTTTAGCCTTTCACTTGATACAAAAGTTTAATTTCAGGAATATTGGAGCTCGCCTCCTAATATACTTTATACAGGTATATTAGGAGGTTTTTCTTTATGGAAGAAAAAATTAGCGTACGCCCTCACAGGCTGACAATAGATAATCGTGCTTCCAGTACGATGACTGGAATACGTGATGTGGTCTCCTTCGATGAAAACCAGGTGGTACTGGATACGGATATGGGGCTTTTAACGTTAAAGGGCAAGGATCTTCATGTCAGCCGGTTAACTCTGGAAAAAGGGGAAGTGGATTTAAACGGCACAATAGAAAGTCTTCTATACTCCTCTAACGAGGCTCTTAGAAGGTCTGGGGAGTCTCTTCTGTCCAGGCTGTTTAAATAAAATCCAGAGGGAGTCATATGAGCGTTCATATCGTATATGAAGTAAAACTTCTGCTCTACAGCTTTTTTACAGGTGCGGGGCTTATGATGACATATGACCTGCTTCGAATTTTCCGTATATTTATTCCTCATTCTTATGTATTCACAGGAATTGAGGACATGATTTATTGGGTTTATGCCGCGCTGGTGACATTTTCCCTGTTGTATGAACAAAATGACGGAGGATTGAGAGGATATGTCATAGCCGGGGTTTTTCTTGGGATGTTTTTATATGACCGGCTGGTCAGCAGGTTTTTTTTAAAATCCTTGAAAAACCTTCAGAAATACCTTAAAATGATAATGCATAAGTGGATCCGTCCCAAGAGACGGCAGTAGGAACAACTGGTGATTGTATGAATAAGATGGGAAAGTCAAGAAGAAAAAGAAGAGATAGATGGGGCAACCGCATGACACTGATTGGAATTACCTTTGTGGTATTCAGTCTGGCAGTGATTGTCACGATTGAAGGTGCTTCGCTCAAAGAAAAAGAACTGGAATACCAGTATCGCCTGCAGAATCTTCAGGCGCAGGTGGACAAGGAGCAGGGTCGTGCCAAGGAACTGGAGGAATACCGGGTATATGTTCAGACCAAGCAGTATGTGGAGGAAGTTGCAAAGCAGAAGCTGGGGCTTGTGAAACCCGACGAAATACTATTGAAACCATCGCAGAAGAAGTAGAATTTCTGCGGGTATCCCTTGATGTCCAAAAAACTTGGACATAATTAGTGGAAACTGTCGTACAATTTTAAAAATGAATCAGCTGTTTTGACAAAATTTTCCCTCCTGCCTGTATATAATGATTTAAAGCATGATACAGGCAGGAGGGATTTTTGTGTTCAGACGTAAGGCGGCACATCACGATATGGCTGATGTGAATGTATATACGGCAAAGAGATTAAACGACATGGCAAATTCGCTTGGGGAACTTGCCAGAGCGTGCACAGATGAGCTGTCCGCAGAACAGGGACTTACAAAGGAAGATGGGATAGCAGCACTGGAGACTGCTGCTGCAATGGTATGCGCAGGCTGCAACAAATGTATCGTATATCCCGGTAAGGAACAGGACAACCAGTATTATCTGCAGTATTTAATTCGTGCGTTTGAACAAAAGGGAAGCGTAGATTACGGGGACATGCCCCGTTTTTTTCTGGAAAGCTGTAAAAGAAGGGAAGAATATCTGGCTCACTTAAACAGGGGTCTTGGGCGGGCGACCATGAATCTTGCATGGAAGAACCGGTTTTTGGAAAGCAGGGATGCAATCATTGTTCAGTTTAAAGAACTGGCAGTGATTTTAGAAGAATTTTCTCATCAGGTGGAGCATGCTACTGATATTACACCGGAATGGGAAGAAGAGATCAAGCGTGCTTTCCGCAAAAATCATATTGTGATAGAAAAAATGCTTCTCCTGGAATATGAGAACCAGCAGAGAGAAGCCTATCTCACCATGAGAACTTTAAATGGGCGCTGCGTCACGGTCAAGGAAGCAGCAGAGATATTAGAGGATGCCATGGAAGAAGGAGAGTGGACGGTGGCACCTGACGGAAGAACTCTGGTTACCAGGTCAGCAGACACCATCCGTTTTGTTGAAAAGGGTGATTATCAGATTATCTACGGTGCTGCAAAGGCCGTTAAAACAGGAGAAGAGATTTCCGGAGACAACTACACATTTGGACAGGTTCAGCCCGGACAGGCCATTATGAGTCTGTCTGACGGCATGGGAAGCGGTAAAATAGCAGAGGAAGAGAGCAGACAGGTGATCGAGCTGACCCAGAGACTGCTGGAAGCCGGATTTTCTACCAGGGCAGCGCTTAAAATGGTAAATACCGTACTTCTCCTTACCGGACTGACCCAGCATCCGGCAACCCTTGACTTATGCTGCATCGATTTAAAGACCGGAATTATGGAGGCCATGAAGCTGGGCGCAGCGGCCACCTATATCCGCAGTGAGAGAGGCGTGGAACGCTTAGAGGCAGGCGAAGTACCCATGGGGATATTAAGTCCGGTGGAACCGGTGCTTTTATCCAAAAAGCTATGGGATGATAACCGGATCATCATGGTAAGCGACGGCGTCTTAGATGCACTTCCTGCAGATGACAAGGAGCTGATGCTTCAGGAATTTATTGCAGGAATGCCAATAAAGAATCCCCAGGATATGGCGGATCGGATTCTTTTATTTGCAAGATCATTTACAGAAAGTGCCGCCGATGATATGACGGTGCTGACTGCCGGGATATGGAAAAGAAAATAATAATTGCAACAGACATGTTTTACGGGTATATTTATGATAGAGAGGGGAGAAAATCAACTAAGGAAGGTGACTGAATGTACAAAACGATTTTAGACTATGTCAGACGGAACCAGCTGTTTGACCGGGGTGACCGCGTAATTGTGGCATTATCCGGTGGGGCCGATTCTGTCTGTCTTCTTGTAGTTTTAAACGAAATGAAGCAGGAGTTTGATCTGGCTTTAAAGGCAGTGCATGTTCATCATGGATTAAGAGGAGAAGAAGCGGACAGAGACAGTAACTATGCCGGGGAACTCTCAGAAAAACTGGGAGTGCCCTTTTCCTGCGCCCATGTAGACGCAGCAGGCTATGCAAAAGAGCATGGAATGTCTGTGGAGGAAGCAGGAAGGCATTTAAGATATAAGATTTTTGAAGAAGAAAGACAGTTATTTGATGGAACAAAGATTGCGGTGGCTCATCACGGTGATGATCAGGCTGAGACCATACTGTACAATTTATTCCGGGGCACCGGATTAAAGGGACTGGGTGGAATGCGGCCATTAAGAGACCGGATTGTGCGGCCTCTGCTCTGTGTAGGAAGAGAGGAAATTCTTGCATATCTCAGCGAAAATGGGATATCTTATTGTGAGGATTCCACCAACAACGAAACCGAATATGCCAGAAACCGGATCAGGAAAGTCATCCTTCCCCAGATTAAGGAGCAGCTTAATGTAAGGGCGGGGGAGAACATTATCCATGCAGGGTCAATGGCGGCGAAAGCAGATGCCTATCTGGAAAAACAGGCAGACAGCCTTCTGACGAATTATGGGGAAATAAAAAAAGACAAAGACGGAACCGTTTATCAGTGGGGAATCGGAACTGAAATACTCTTAAACGAGGATGACATTATAAGGGGTTATGTAATCCGCCAGATGATTAAGGGCGTCAATCAGTCCATGAAAGACATTACCATGATTCATGTGGAAAGCGCGGCAGCGCTTCTTTTTGGTCCTGCAGGCAGGCAGATTGACCTTCCCGGAGGACTGATTGCAGTCAGAACCGGGAAACAAATGTGGATAAAAAAGAAAAATGTCGAAGATCCGGTGGATAACCACCTGGAACTTTCTCTCCCAAATGTTGATTTTTCTGTATTTTCCTACAAAAAAGGCATGGAAATTCCCAAAAACGGGTATACGAAATGGTTTGATTATGATAAAATCAAATGTGCACTTTCTGTGAGGTATCGGGAAACCGGAGATTACATGACGCTGGCCGGGGGCGGAAGAAAGACTTTAAAGTCTTATCTGATCGATTCCAAGATTCCCAAAGAAGAACGTGGAAAAATTCCGCTCGTAACGGAAGGTTCCCATGTCCTATGGGTAATCGGATACCGGATTAGTGAATACTATAAGATAACAGATGATACCCATACAGTAATACAAATGCAGCTAGACGGAGGAAAAGTTAATGGATGACAAGATACGTGTAATGTTATCAGAGGAAGAGATAGCAACAAGAATTAAGGAAGTAGCAGAAGAGATCAGCAGGGACTATGAGGGAAAACCTCTTCACCTGATTTGCATTTTAAAGGGAGGCGTTTTCTTTACCTGCGAACTGGCAAAACGGATTAGTTTGCCGTTAACCATGGACTTCATGTCTGTTTCCAGCTATGGATCCGGAACCGTATCAAGCGGAATCGTGAAAATCATCAAAGATTTGGATGACCCAATTGAAGGCAAGGACGTATTGATTGTGGAGGATATCATTGATTCCGGCAATACTCTTTCTTACTTAATCGAGGTGCTGAAACAGAGAAATCCAAACAGTGTTGAGTTATGTACCCTGCTTGATAAACCGGAACGACGGGTGAAGAAACAGGTTGAAGTAAAATATACCTGCTTTACTGTACCGGATGAGTTTATCATCGGTTATGGTCTTGACTACGATCAGATATACAGGAATTTGCCATATATTGGAGTGATAGAACAGCAATAAGGAGGCAGCATGTTGAAACAACAGCAACCATTTAAAGGCTTGGGATTCCTGCTCCTTCTGGCTATAATGCTATTATTTGCCAGCAGACTGCCCCAAAAGAGCGGAATCATTACAAACCAGGAACTCATGCAGGCGATTGACAATGGGACCATAACCTCAGCGACAGTCAGACAGAACGATCCGCCGCCAACCGGCAGAATCGAGATGGTCATGACTGACAATTCATTAAAGCAGGCCAATGTATCCAATGTGATTGAGATCCAGGATCTTCTGGACCGGAATGGAATTACCTACACAGTGGATGCAGTCCAGAAAGAGAATCTTTTTCTTGTCATAACCTTACCCATTATTTTAACGGCAGTAGCCCTGGTTTTTCTGTTTATGTTAATGAATGCCAGAGCCGGAGCCGGCAGCGCCAATGCCAAGATGATGAATTTTGGAAGAAGCCGTGCCCATCTTGCAAAGGATGCCAATAAAATAAACTTCAGCAAGGTAGCCGGACTGGAAGAGGAGAAAGAGGAACTGGAGGAAGTTGTGGACTTCTTAAAGAATCCTCAAAAATATACCGGCGTGGGAGCCCGAATTCCCAAGGGAATTCTTTTGGTAGGACCTCCCGGAACAGGAAAAACCCTTCTTGCTAAAGCAGTAGCTGGAGAAGCAGGCGTACCGTTCTTCTCGATTTCCGGTTCGGATTTCGTTGAGATGTTTGTGGGCGTTGGTGCATCCCGTGTCAGAGATTTGTTTGAAGAGGGAAAGAAGCACGCACCGTGTATCATCTTTATCGATGAGATCGATGCAGTTGCACGCCGAAGAGGAACCGGAATGGGCGGCGGCCATGATGAAAGAGAGCAGACATTAAACCAGCTTCTCGTTGAGATGGACGGTTTTGGAATCAATGAAGGAATCATCGTAATGGCAGCTACCAACCGTGTGGATATTTTAGACCCGGCTATTTTAAGACCCGGACGTTTCGACCGTAAGGTCAGCGTAGGGAGACCGGATGTGAAGGGAAGAGAAGAGATCTTAATGGTTCATTCCAAGGAGAAACCTCTTGCGGAAGATGTGGACTTAAGAAGAATCGCTCAGACCACAGCCGGATTCACAGGGGCTGATTTAGAGAACCTGATGAATGAAGCTGCTATTTATGCAGCAAGGCATGGGAAAAAATATATTAATCAGTCTGATATCGATAAAGCCTTTGTAAAGGTGGGAATCGGTGCAGAAAAGAAAAGCAAGGTTATTACGGAAAAAGAAAAGAAGATTACGGCCTACCACGAAGCAGGGCATGCAATCCTTTTCCACCTGCTTCCGGATGAGGGACCGGTTCATACCATATCCATCATACCTACGGGAGTCAGTGCTGCCGGTTATACCATGCCTCTTCCGGAAAGTGATCATATGTTTAACACGAAAGGCAAGATGCTGCAGGATATTATGGTGGATCTGGGCGGAAGGATCGCAGAGGAGATTATCTTCGGCGACATTACCACAGGTGCTTCCCAGGATATCAAGCAGGCAACAGCTCTTGCCAGGGCTATGGTAACCCAGTATGGAATGTCTGATCAGGTTGGAATGATCAATTATGATAATGATGGCGATGAGGTATTCATTGGAAGGGATCTGGCTCATACCAAGAATTATGGAGGCCAGGTTGCCAATACCATTGATAATGAAGTGAAGCGAATCATTGATGAATGCTATGAGAAGGCGAAGGAAATCATTTTAAAACATGAAGATGTCCTTCATGCCTGCTGTAAGCTGCTGATGGAAAAGGAGAAGATAGGCCAGAAAGAATTTGAAAGCCTGTTTCCTGCTGAAGCAGAAGTCTGATGACGAAACTTTGATTTGAGATAAAAGCGCAGAGATCCGGTAAAATATCTAAGTTTTTGCCTGTGAATCTGCGCTTTTTTGTTGCCTGTGGAGAATGGTTGAAAAAATGCATAAAAAAATATTGATAAAAAATTGATGTTTGTGCACACTTATTTCCTCAGCCGTGGTATATTAATAAACGTAAACCCCCCCAATACATTATATAGTTTTTGCTACACCCCATAAGAAACGAAATACCTTCTCCGAAAAACGGTCAGCTACCCCGCTGACCGTTTTTTATTGCAATTTGGAAAAAGGCGGGGTTGTATAATTGAATCCAATCAGATAAAATGGTAATAGATAGATGGGAAAGGATATGAAGAATCTATGTGCTTCCAGGCAGAGGCGTTAAATTTAGATGCATTATTCACCGATGAAACTGAAAGCTTCCGGTTTCCTTCGGAACCTGAGAAAGGAGATGAAGTAGTTCTTCTTTTCCGAACGGCAGCAAATAATACAGATTCTGTAAATTATATTGAGGTCGGAAGTCAGTCCGGTTTTGCCATGATTAAAACAGACTCAGACGATATGTTTGATTATTATGAATACAGGCTGAAGGTGGGAGACTGCCCCATCCAATATTGTTTCTCAGTAACAAAGGGAGATGAGGTGTGCTATTACAGCCGTCTCGGTCCTGTCTGGCAGTATCCGGATACGGGCTGGTTTACCATCGTACCGGGATTTTCCACACCTGACTGGGCGAAGGGCGCTGTGATGTACCAGATTTTCGTGGATCGTTTTTACAATGGGGATCACTCCAACGATGTGGTAAGAGATGAATATATCTACATCGGACAAAGAGTTATGGCAGTGGATGACTGGAATAAATACCCGGATCAGTTTGATGTGGGCTGCTTTTATGGCGGAGATTTACAGGGGGTCTGGGATAAGCTTGATTACCTTGAAAATCTAGGGGTTGAAGTCATTTATTTAAATCCCATATTTGTTTCTCCTTCCAATCACAAGTATGATTGCCAGGATTATGATTATATAGATCCCCATTACGGTGTGATTGTTAAGGATGAAGGAGAGGCGCTGACGCCCGAAGCTTCTGATAACCGCAGTGCTACCAGATATATGATCCGCACTACGGATCGGGAAAATTTAAAGGCCAGCAATGAGTTTTTTGCCAGATTTGTGGGAGAAGTCCATAAACGTGGCATGAAAGTGATTCTGGACGGTGTATTCAATCACTGTGGTTCTTTTCACAAGTGGTTAGACGGAGAACGGATCTATGAACTGTCAGGGAACTATGAGCCGGGAGCATTTGAATCTGAAAACAGTCCTTACCAGTCTTTTTTTAAGTTTTTTGATTCAAAATGGCCATACAATGATTCTTACGATGGCTGGTGGGGACATTCCACTCTGCCAAAGCTTAATTATGAGGGGTCTGAGACCCTTTGCCGTTATATCCTGGATATAGCCGCCAAATGGGTTTCTGAGCCTTATAACGCCGATGGCTGGCGTCTTGATGTGGCAGCGGACTTAGGCCACAGCAGCCAGTTTAATCATAAGTTCTGGAAGGACTTTCGAAAAGCGGTTAAGGCAGCAAATCCCAATGCCATTGTCCTGGCGGAGCATTACGGAGATCCATCTGGCTGGCTCCAGGGGGACGAATGGGATACTGTGATGAATTATGATGCATTTATGGAGCCTGTCTCCTGGTTTTTAACCGGCATGGAAAAACATAGCGATGAGAAAAATTTAAAGCTATTGGGAGATGGTGAGACATTCTTTCACTCCATGAATTACCATATGAGCCGCATGATGTCAGGATCATTGTTAACCGCCATGAATCAGCTCTCCAACCATGATCATTCCAGGTTTCTTACAAGAACCAGTGGAAAGACAGGCCGTACCTCAACAGAAGGACCTGAGGCTGCTTCCCAAGGAATCAGCTATGGCATATTCCGGGAAGGTGTGATGATTCAGATGACCTGGCCGGGAGCACCTGCCATTTATTACGGAGATGAGGCTGGTGTCTGCGGATGGACCGATCCGGATAATCGTAGAACTTATCCGTGGGGAAATGAAAATCTGGAACTGATTGAATTTCACAGATATATGACTGAGCTGCATCGAAGTCTTCCTGCACTGCGCGTTGGTTCATTAAAATCCCTCCTTGCAGGAGATCACCTGATTGCGTACGGGCGGTTTTTCAATAATTGCATCTGTGCGGTTGCAGTGAGTAATCATATAAGTGAGCAGGAAGTTTCCATACCGGTCTGGCAGCTTGGTATGAAGGATGGTGAGACTATGTCCCGGGTTATGCTGACGTATGAGAGTGGTTATAATGTAGGTAAGATCTCATTTGCAGTTGAACATGGCTGTGTAAGGGTTTCAATGCCGCCGTTCAGTTCAGTTTTGCTGGTGGGAGACAGAGACTAAGTTGTACATTTTTATTAGAATTTTTTAAAAAATACCTTGATTTTTTGACTTGTCTATGTTAAAATAACACTCGCTTGATCATAAAGCATGGGCGGATTCCCGAGTGGCCAAAGGGGGCAGACTGTAAATCTGTTATCGACGATTTCGAAGGTTCGAATCCTTCTCCGCCCATTAAAAAAAGAGCGATATAAAAAAGACGGTGTGTTCCAGTGGACACACCGTCTTTTTTATATCCTTAGATTATTCTGCCTGAAGCGCTGCCATGGTAAAGTAATTGTATGGCTTATTAAAATGAGGCAGGAAAAAGATATCTGTCAGCTTTAACCGGTCGATGGTTACCTGCTCCTGAATGGCAAGTGAGAACATGTGAATTGCCATGGAGATATCGTATTCGGAACACATCTGTGCACCTAAGACAATCCGTGTCTTTTTATCATATACAATCCGGATTTTGACTTTATAATTATCATGCTGTATGAATGCAGGCTTCTGTGTATCTTCATAATCAGCTGCAGCCGCATCATAACCAAGCTTTTTAGCCTTTTCCAATGAGATTCCCGTTGATACCATCTTCAGATTCCAGATGCAGATACCATTGGAGCCCTGAACACCGATGGATTCAAGAGGAGTGCCGCAGGCATTATGAGCTGCTACGATACCGGAGCGGACCGCATTGGTAGCAAGCGCAATATAGTTGGTAGCCTGAATGGAATTATCGAATACAGTAGCACAGTCTCCGATGGCATAAACGTCAGGTATACTTGTCTGCTGGTGTCTGTCAACCAGATAGGCACCATTCTTAAACAGTTTAAGAGTATCTTTGCCCAGCTGGCTGTTAGGCTTAAAGCCAATTCCCAGGACTACCATATCCGCTGCATATTCATTTTTATCTGTTACAACCTTTTCTACTTTACCGTTGCCTTTCAGGCTGGTTACAGTCTCTTCATAAGCCAGCTTAATTCCGTGGCTCTCCAGATTCCTGGACATAATATCTGTAAATTCACGGTCGTAATAACCTGACAGACAGGTGCTCATGTTATCAATTAAAGTGACCTTCTTGCCAATCCGGTTAAATGCTTCCGCCAGTTCCACGCCGATGTAACCGGCACCCACTACCACAACATTGCGGATCATGGATTCGTGAAGTTTCTCAATAACTTCCTTGGCGTTCTGATATAATTTAACGAACTGTACATTAGCAAGATCTGTACCTTCAATGTTTGGAGAGATGGGAAGTGATCCGGAGGCAATAATCAGCTTGTCATAAGGCTGCTGATAACTCTGACCATCTTTTCCTGTTGCAAATACCACCTTCTTATCAAAATCAACATGATAAACAATGGTCTCTAAATAAACTTTTGCACCTTTCTGTTCAAAAATCTCTTTGCTGCAATAAAACAGCCCATCTGGTGATGTGATCTGGTTTCCGATCCATAAAGCCATACCGCAGCCTAAAAAACTGATATTATTATTGGAATCAAATATAGTTACTTCTTTATCTTTATAATTATCTAAAATTGTGTTAATTGCAGCAGTTCCTGCATGGTTTGCTCCGATTACTACGATGCGTTCCATAAAATACCCTCCTTAGTGGATTTTTTTTTATTATATCATATCGTTAAAATAAAAACAATTACTATTATTGATAAATTCAATCTTTTTAATTTTCTTTTTCAGGATGAAATAAAATCGAAAATAGTTGACAAGTAGGACATGATTTTGTATAATCGTTATGTTGTGCAGTGCGTAAGCATTGTATTCAGTTGTTGCCGGCGTGGCGGAACTGGCAGACGCACAGGACTTAAAATCCTGCGGGCCTAATCGCCCGTACCGGTTCGATTCCGGTCGCCGGCATAGGAAAAAGGCTGTTGTACTTTTGGGTACAGCAGCTTTTTTTAATGCAATAAAATTTTTGCTTGACAATACTTTTATATAAAACTATTATAGAACTATGAGAGAACAAGACATTATATCAGTGCTGTCCAAAATAAGGGCGCAGGCAAATAAATTTATTATTGGAAAAATGTCGGATTATGGAGTCTGTGAATTGGCACCGTCCCATGGAGATATTATTTTTACATTACTCAATACAGAAAAAATTACGATGAAGGATCTGGCAGGTTCCATTAAAAAAGATAAATCAACGGTGACTGTGCTTGTAGAGAAACTGGTCCGTCTAGGGTATGTAAAAAAGGAACGGGATGCGGGAGATAACCGGATAACCTATCTTTCCCTTACGCAAAAGGGGTTGGATCTAAAACCGATGTTTGAGGATATTTCAAAGAATCTATATGAAACTGTATATAGAGATATCCCTAAAGAGGAGAGGGAAGCTCTGATGAAATCCCTGGAAAAAATTAACAAGAATTTTAGCGCTATTTAAAAATATAATTTCTGCATAGTTTCTGCGGGTAATTGTATTTCTTTATTCTAATAGTTTTATATAAAACCAATTAAAAGGAGAAAGACGTATGGGAAAAATTTTTAGGGAAACAGCCAGTTTAAGCGGAGCAGAATTATTTTATTATGATACAAAGGAAGAAAAACCGGTGATTATCTGTATGCATGGAATGTATGGCAGAGCGGAAACATGGAGTGATTTTATTGTCCATTACGCGGATCGATACAGAGTAATTGCGCCGGATTTAAGAGGGCATGGACGAAGCAGTAAACCGGATGGATATTATACCATAGATGAAATGGGAGAAGATGTCAGGGAACTGATGGAGATGCTTGGCATAGAACATGCAATTCTTGTGGGGCATTCCATGGGGGGAGGTATTGTGGGATATCTTGCGGCCACGTATCAAAACAAGGTTAAGGCAGCAGCCATTCTGGATAAAACGGCAAAAGGGCCTGAAAAGCACATTCCCATTTTATCTAGTCAGGTAAAAGATTATGATGCCTTTACAAAGGATTGGTGCGAAACATTTGACACAAGAAGAGAAGCTTTGGAGTGTATAAGAATGTCCTCAGGCTCTGAGCTGGAGACAGAGTATTTCATTAATAGTTTATATGAAGATAAATCCGGATATCACTTTTTGTTTTCAAAGCAGGCGTTAGCCGCATATCGGGCAAATAATTATAACTGGATGGATCTGCTTTCCTTGATTACATGCAAAACATTACTTATAAAGTCGGCAGGAGAAGGATGTGTGACTAAACAGGATTTTAAGGAAATGGAAGCATGTCTAAAAGATGGAACTGTTTATACGATGAGTAACACAAACCATAATGTGCATCTGGCAGAAAGGGAAGAGTTCTATCAGATATTTGACCAATTTTTAGATAGCATTAATAAACAATAAAAATGAAAGTTATGGTAATTAATGGATTTCTTATGTATAATTAGAAGAAAATAAAAGAGGGATGAGTAGAAATGTATTGCAAAAATTGTGGGCAGGAACTATCGGAAGATGGCATGTTTTGTTCTCATTGTGGAACAAAACGAGAGGATGTAAGTGAAAATTTATCTGAAGTAAGTAAGGATGATCCATCAGCAAAAATTTCTAAATCAAAGAAATTTACTATGAAACAACAAATTGGTGCAATGATAATTGTTCTGGCTATAGCAATTTTTGCATTTATAGGATGGCAGTATTCGTTGGTAAACAAAGCAAAGAGTCTTTACGATAAAAATGATTATGAAGCTGCGTATAATACGAAAAAGTTCATTATGAACACTGCATCTCTAGGCGATTATAAAGATAACATTGATGTAATGTATAACGTTACATTGGAGTATAACCGATTCAGGCAAATGGATTCAGATGATAGATTACGGCAAGTATTTGCATGGTTTACTCTACAGAAATGCGTCGGGTATACTCTGGTAGCGCAGGAATCCGGGTGCATAGATGAAGTGGTATACATAGCCAGTGATGTTGTTGTGTGGTTGCATAAAAGAGGTAATAATATACAGTATAGTTTGAAAGAGCAGTACAAAAAAAGTAGTTTTGATTTCATACCATTGAGTGATACTGCAACAGATGAGGAAGTTGAAAATATTATTGACGTATATGCGAAACTTGTCCCTGACAGCAATTAAAATTAAAAAGCAGAAGCTATGTTAAACAGTTAAACATCGTTTAAGATAATCTCTGCTTTTTTTATATAAGCTCCTATAGTTTTTCCGGCAAAGCAAGGATCACCCGGCAGCCGCTGCCTGTAAGGTTGGTAAAGGAGGCTGTGCCGTTATGAGCTTTCATGATCTGGCGGACAATGGTTAACCCCAATCCGTGATTATCCAGTTCCATTGGTTCCCTGGGATGATTGAGACGTTTCAGCGTCTGTACTGGAAATCCGGTTCCATTATCTGTAACGGAAAGGGATGACGTCCCAGATTCCGCGTTCAGCTGGATTGTAATATCACAGCCATCTGGGTTATGTCTTATACTGTTTAGGATTATATTGGTAATGGCCCGCTTTATCAGTTGGCTGTCCCCAATTATAGAAATATTCTGTGCATTCTCATCAATGGATAAACTCAGCGTATGTCTGGGAGAACAATTGCCGTTTAACAGTTCTGCAACAATACTGCGGATAAGAGGTGCAAGCAGAAATTCTTCTTTTCGTATGGGCTGCATGTCATATTCCAGCTTGGAGGCCAGATTCAGATCATTGATTAAAGCTTTTATCTTCTGGCATTGAATCCGTATTGTAACAGCAAGTTCCTGCTGTTTCTTATTAAGAGTATTGTCTTCTTCCATCTGGCCTGCATACCCCATAATTATAGATAGGGGAGTCCGGATG
This sequence comes from Paenibacillaceae bacterium, assembly GCA_015057775.1. GTDB lineage: Bacteria > Bacillota > Clostridia > Lachnospirales > Lachnospiraceae > Lacrimispora. Next base: position 21,432 of record SVDT01000007.1, read on the forward strand.
TCATGGGATATGCCCGCAATCCATGTAGTTCGGGCGTTATCCCGTTTGTTCAGGGCGGACTCCTGCCGGATCAGCTGGGCTGATGCATGATTAATACCCGTAGCCAGATCTCCCAGAATCCCCTGAACCGGTAATGCAACGGGTTGCATTCGAGCTAAGTCCTCAATGCCTGTGGTCAGTTTTTTTAAAGCTAAAAACAGCCGGTAACCGAAGAGCAGGGCAAGTAATACAGCGGTAATAAGATTCAGAATTAATAGCGTAGGTATGAGGATTTCTGAATTGTTCACTAATTTCATCGGGAGTTCCAGACCAATTTTCCACATACTGTTTTTAGGGCTTCCAACTACAAAAAGTCCGTTTTCATGCTGCCAGACCTTAACTGGATAGTCTTTTAAGTACCAGCGGGATAACCCTGCCACGTCAGTCAGCTTATAATTAAGTGGCACATCAGAAGGCAGATTTGTACCCCATGCAACGGCGCCTTTCTCATCTATCAGCATAGCCCACTGCTGTTTATCCTTAAGCTCGCTGGAAACGGATTCAGAAAGTGAATACATTCCATCAGATTCCGTTAATTCTTCCGCCATCTGTGCAACGGTATAGTTTTTTCCGTATTCACTGGCGGATTGAAACAGCCAGACAGTCAGTACTGTAAAGTTGATAATAAGCAGAAGTATGGCTGTAGCCGCAGCTGAAAGCACATATCTGGATAAGATTTTTATTAAGCTTTTCAAGATGATGTCACCCCCACCAGTTTATAACCCAGTCCACGGACGGTAATTAAAAATTCAGGGTCGGAAGGTTCCAACTCTATTTTTTCGCGCAAACGCCGAATGTGGACCATAAGTGTATTTTCATACCCATAGAGAGGGTCACCCCATGCTGCAAGGCAGAGGCTGTCTCCCGTCACAATCTTCTCTTTATTATCAAATAATTTCTCAAGGAGTGCATACTCCTTTGCTGTAAGTGTGAATGTTCCTTTCTCAGAAGTAATAGAGCCACTGTTAAAATCTATCATTGTTTTTCCTAGATAAAAGACAGGCTTCTCCTTTTGGTTTAGCACAACTGGAAAATAGGTACGGTTTAAGACTGCATGCAGCCGCAAGATCAGTTCCCTTGGCAGAAATGGTTTGGTAATATAATCATCTGCACCCAGCCCCAGTCCCAGAAGGCGGTCCTCATCTTCATCTCTGGCAGAAAGAAACAAAACCGGAGCCGCAGAAATTGAGCGGAATTCACGCATCAGGGAAAAACCATCGCCGTCTGGAAGAGAAACGTCCAGAATTACTCCATCTGGTTTTTCAGAAGTAAACAGCAGACGAGCATGGCTGCAATCTGCTGCAGAAATGACCTTTTTAAAACCGCTTTGTCTTAACATGCTTCCAACCATTCTGCGAAGCTCTGGTTCGTCATCAACAAGAAGCAGTTTACAGTCAAAGATATCATTCATTGCATTTGTTCCTTTCTGTTTTTATAGCTATCATTATAACCCGAATTATTAACAAATTGATCAAAAAAATAAATGTTTAAGGTAAATGTAAGGTCACCTACAGGCTGGTGTAAGGCAGTATTGTTAGACTGAGATCATAATAAACAGAGGAGATTAACATTATGGCAAATATTATTACCACCAGTGGTCTTTGTAAACAATATGGAGCTGCTATGGGAGTAAAGGATTTAGATCTTTCCGTACCAGAGGGAGTAATTTACGGGTTTCTTGGACCAAATGGAGCAGGAAAATCAACAACCATGAAGATGATACTGGGGCTGGCGAAGCCCACCAGGGGAACCATTACTGTATTTGATAAACAGGTGAATCGGAGAAACCGCCTTGCTATTTTAAAAGAAACGGGTTCTCTTATTGAAGCCCCAAGCTTCTATGCCCATTTGACGGGAAAAGAAAATTTAAAAATTATCAGTACCTTAAAAGAACTGCCGGACAGTGAAATTGACCGGGTACTGAAGTTTGTCCGTCTGGAGGACCAAAAAAACAAAAAAGCGGGTCAATACTCTCTGGGAATGAAGCAAAGACTTGGCCTTGCCGGGGCATTGCTTGGTAATCCAAGGCTTCTGATTTTAGATGAGCCCACCAATGGGCTTGATCCGGCTGGAATCCAGGAAATAAGGGAACTGATTTGCTCCCTTCCCAAATCCTTTGGTATAACAGTAATGGTTTCCAGTCATTTGTTAAGCGAAATTGATCAGATGGCAGGACATATTGGTGTTATATCAAGAGGAGAACTGGTTTTTCAGGATCGGCTTTCCGTACTTCATGACAGAAGTGAAAGCCGTATTGCAATTCGTACGCTGGATAATCTGGCGGCTGGAACTGTATTAAGCAGCCAGGGAATTGCGTATCAGGAACAGGAAGGCTACCTGCTGATTCCTAAATTAAACGATAATCAGCTGGCAGGGTATTTTATGAGATTTTTAAAAGAAGATATTGGAGTTGTACGCATAGAGGAACGGAAGAAAACATTAGAGGATATATTTTTGGAATTAACAGGAATGGTGGTGAAGCTTTGATGAAAGGAATACTTCTTGAATTTTATAAAATACGCAGGAGAAAAGTCTGGGTTATTATTCTGGCGCTGCTTGGAGTGCAGTGTCTTTGGGGGTTGTGGGCATTTCGGAATATGGATGCAAAAAAGCTGTCCCAGGGATATATGCAGTGCCTGTACCATTTTTCTGTGCTTAATACCATCATGATGCCGATGATTGCAGCAATAACGGCATCAAAGATCTGTGATCTGGAGCATAAAGGACAGACTTTTAAGCTTCTCATGACAGTCATGCCGGCAGGGGCCTTATTCGATGCGAAATTTATCTGTGCCTCACTGCATATGGTGGCAGTAGGTGCAGCCCAGATGATCTTTATAATCGTTCTGGGTAAAGCAGCAGGATTTACGGAGCCATTTCCCCCAGGTTTTCTGCTTTATTATTTTGTTATCACAATTTTAGTGACTGTTGTTATTTTAGCGATTCAACAGGTATTTTCCCTCATGTTTTCTAATCAGATGATTCCTTTCGTTATTGGGATTACAGGAAGTTTTGCAGGTCTGTTCAGTTTATTCCTGCCGCGAAGTATGCAAAGAGGAATTTTATGGAGCTATTACGGAGTTTTAACACCGGTAAGAATGAATTGGGACAGCCAGACCAAGATAGCAGATTTACAGTATATTCCAGTGGACTGGAGCAGTTTCTGGCTGCTGATGGGATTATTTGCAGTGATTTATTTCACTGGACGCCGGTGTTTTACAAGAAAGGAGCGTTGAGCTGATGCTGTGGAAAGTAATTTATGGAGAACAAATGAAGCTGAGGAGAAGTCCTGTATGGCTGGCTTTCTTTATTTTGCCTGTTCTCCCTGCATTTATGGGAACATTTAATTATCTGCAAAATATTGAGATTTTAAAAGATGGGTGGTACAGTCTGTGGACTCAGCACACCCTGTTCACCTGCTACTTCTTTTTGCCTGCAACAATTGCTGTGTATTGCTCTTATCTTTTTCGTCTGGAACACACCAATCATAACTGGAATTGTGTGATGACGCTGCCTGTTTCTACGCTGCATTTATATCTTGCAAAGCTTATTATGGCATCTGCAATGGTAATAATGACTCAGCTATGGGTAGGAGTTTTGTTTATTCTCTCTGGTAAAATGTCAGGACTGTCAGGTCCGGTTCCACCAGAATTAACCGAATGGCTGGTGTACGGAGCAATAGGGGGGATTGTTATCTGCGGAATTCAGCTTAGCATTTCTCTTATAATCAGAAGTTTTGCTGTTCCGGTGGGAATTGCAATGGCAGGAGGAGTACTGGGGATTGGGGCACTTTCCAAAGGAGTCGGTGCATTTTATCCCTATACACTGTTAAGTCTCGGCATGAGAGCTAACAGTCCGGGCGGTTCTATGGCATGCAGTCAGGTACAGTTTATGGCAGGCAGCCTGTTTTATTTAATAATTTCTGCAGTGGTAGCAATTTTATGGCTGAGTAACACAGATGTAACGACTGAGTAGTCAGCGGTTCCTATTTAGGGTTCCTATATTGTATGTGTTATACAACAATTGTGTAAACAGTTGGTAAAAATTGTAAAACATAGGTAAAGTGTCTATGCTAATCAGAATATTATCCGTTATAATGATCCTGTCTCTTTCCATAATGGAATAGAACAACACGTTTATAACGGAGGACAGCAGAAATGAAAAGACATCAGACAGGAATAAAGAGAGAATTGATCTTGTTTACCATGGGCTGTATTATCTGTATTGTATTAATATTATCCGCAGGTTCTGTATATCTTTCCTACGATTTAAACCGAAGAACCCTAAATAAGTGTCTGAAGGAGACATCAGAGCTGGTATCAGAAAAAATTACACAGCAGTTAAAAGAGTATTCGGTTATAGCAGAGTCCATTGCCCTTTATCAGAAAGGAAATGCAGCGCGGGGAGGAAATATTGGACTGTTTTTAAACATGTCCAGTTCCCAGTATGGCCTCAATAAGATTGATATTCTTTCTAAGGACGGAGTTTCTATTGTAAATGGAGATTCTTATGCTCAGGATCCGGCATTTTTGCAGGCGGCAGATGGAAAAGGCTCTTTATCTGATCCAATTGTAAAAGAAGGCAATGTTTCTTATGAATATATTTATCCTTACGGAGATATTGTAGTCGTGCTTGAATTTCCTTATTCCATATTTGATGGTATTATAAAAGACACCAAGCTTGGTGACACTGGAATTACCTATATGATCAACCGGGAAGGCAGAAAAATGGCACATGAAGATTTCTCCCTGGTTTTAGAGGGTCAAAATGATATTGAAGATGCAAAGAAGGATCCGAAGGCATATGGGGAAGCGGCAAGTCTGGAGCGTTCCATGATAAATGGAGATGCAGGCTTTCGGTTTTTTAAGATGAAAGGGGAGAAAAAAATCGGTGCATATACTCCCATAGCGGATACAAATGGCTGGTCTGTTAATGTGACAGCAAAGGAAGCAGAATTTATGTCAGGGGTTACCGTTTCCGTGCTGGGTTCCCTGGTTCTTGGAATTGTATCCATGCTGCTTGCAGGACTGGCAATGCTTCATATTGCAAACAGAATTACAAAACCCATTGGTCAGGCAGCAGAGGCGATTGAACGTTTATCAGGAGGCGATCTAAACCTGGAGTTGTCTGCACAGCGAAGTGATGAGATTGGTCAGATTGTACAGAAGGTTAATGAGATGGCGGGAAAATACAAAGATATAATCTCAGATATATCCCGGTTTCTTCATGAATTATCCTGTGGTAATTTACAGGCAGAAAGCAGCTGCCAGTATCCCGGAGAATTTAATGGAATACGGATTTCTATGGAAGCGATTGCTTTACGTCTGAGAGAGACCATGCAGAGAATTAATGCGTCTGCAGATGAGGTAACTGTGGGAGCTGGTCAGGTTTGGGATGGGGCACAGGAACTTGCAAAACGGTCTTCTGAACAGGCGGGCGCCATAGAGGAGCTTCAGACTGCCATGGATGGTGTTTTCAGGCAGTCAGTAAAAAATGCAGATTATGTAAAGAAGGCCTCCGCTTATGCAATAGAATCCGGTAAAAAAGTGGATGAAGGTAATTTACATATGCGCAGCTTAAATCACGCCATGGAAGAGGTGGATCTGACTTCCAGAAAAATCACAGGGATTACAAAACTGATTGAAGATATTGCGTTCCAGACCAATATCCTTGCTTTAAATGCTGCGGTGGAAGCAGGGCGTGCAGGAGCAGCAGGAAAAGGGTTCGCAGTGGTTGCAGGCGAGGTCCGTAACCTGGCTGCAAAATCAGCAGAGGCTGCCAAAGAAACCAAGGGACTGGTGGAACAATCGGTAAATGCAGTTTCCAAGGGCAGACTTCTGGCTGAAAATACCGACCGGATCTTAAAGGAAATTGCAGGACAGGCAGGAATGACAGAAGAGGTAATCAGGGAGATAGAAGCCTCCTCTATGGATCAGGTACAGGTAATGGAACAGATCAGCCAGAGTCTTTTGACCGTGTCAGAAGTTGTTCAGTCCAATATGGAGACTGCAAGGGAAAGCTCCGGCTCCAGTGAACGGCTGGCAGGTCAGGCACAGGCTCTTCAGACGGAGGTATCTCAATTTCGGGTCAATGATGAAAAAAAGCAGATTGAACCAGACCAGTAAGATGTCTGATTCAATCTGCTTTATCTTTTAAATAAAGAAATTAGATGCAAAATAAGAAAGCGGTTCCATCGGAGAGGTTATGCCTCTGTCTTCCAGAAGCCGTGAAGATTACAGATTGCGTATGCCGCTTTAGGAGAGTCTCCTTCTTCCAAAGTGAAGTGGGCGATTGGCTGGCAATCGGGTGTTAAATGAATTCTCATCATACACCCAGCGTTTGTTTCAAGCATAATACAGGTAATGCTGTGTTCTGCTGTCATAGGGTGAAGCACGCTTCCCACTGAGATGGTAACGTGAAGGCCATTTGTCTCCAGAGCAGGAGCATGCTTTTCCGCAGCTCCATCGGAAGTGTTAGGTTCTAACACCTCAAAAGGTTTTAAGCTGTCTGGAATGGCTGCATTAGGTGTTCCTAGAATTGCTTCCAGTATGACATTTCGATTCTTATCGGTAAAAAATAACGGTTTTTGTATCATTGTTTTCCTCCTGTCATAAATTCTTCTTTTTTGCCTCATACTAATAAAAAAGAAAAGAGGTGCAGGTATGAGTGCTGATGCAGAATTACTTAATTTCATTTATCAGAATTCCCAAATGGGAGTGGAAACATTACACCAACTTTTACCAATGACGGATAATGAGGCTTTTAAAAAGCAGCTTCATGCACAGTTAAAGGAATATACAGGAATTCATGAAAAGGCAAAGGAGCTGTTGAACAAAAATGGATGCCAGGAAAAAGAAATAGGGCAGATTCAAAAAATCATGACCTACTTAGCAATCGATATGAAGACCATGACTGACAAAAGTGCTTCCCATATGGCTGAGATGCTGATACTTGGCAGTGTCCGCGGTATTATTGACTGTATCAAGCGAATCCGTCAGTATGAGGGAGAAGCTGAAAAAGAAATTGTGGAATTGATGAAGCGACTGCTGAAATTTGAAGAGAATAACGTGGAACAGCTAAAGACTTCTCTTTAGTCTGTAATAACAAAAGCTGCATATAAAAATACGGAAATCCGGTTTTTATATGCAGCTTTTTACTGGATTTTACTAGCTGCGTAATGGGCAGGATACCATTTCTGAAACCATCTGGTAAAGCATCCAAGCAGAAAAGGAAGTGCCGTGTTTATAACACTTAAAGGTGCTTTATGATCAGATAAAAGAAATAAATAAGTCCACAAAGGAGTAGCCAGATACAGGATCCCCCAGCAAGCCGTTAAAATCCGGTTGGTTTTTATGAAAAGAGAATTCTTTAAAGCAGATTTTCCTCCATATTCATTCATGGAATAGTATGCGGTCAGGGGAATTTCTAAAAATACAGTTACAAACCACATGAGCCCGAATAAGAGATAGGATACGGGCACTAAAACCACGGGAGAAAAACCTGATATGGCGAGTACTCCAAGAAATGCCGTCGTAAATCCTGAAAATACTTCAAATACAGTGGGCTGATACCGGAAAAAGAAGATAGGTATGGCTGTGCTGATCAAAATAGAAAGAATTCCCCCCAAGACAGGTTGTGTAATACCGATAAACCAAAGAGGGAACCATGGCAGCAGCATAAGAGTCATGTTGCTTTTCTTTTCTGAAACAACCTGTTGTACATCGGTTTTTGATGAAGAACCCAGATAATCATCCCAGTGAAGCATCAGCTGAAAATCGCCATCAACCTGATAGAGATGTTTCATTAATGCAGCCTGGCCGTCAATCTCGCCTTTTGCAATGCTCATCCATACAGAAAGAGGAGTTGATATTCTGGTGGTAAAAGGCTGAAAGTCCTGGGTTAAAACCTTACAACCGTCTTTTCCCATGATCAACTGGGCTGTTTTATCTTCATCGGTATAATACATTTCCAAAACAAGGTCTTTTCCATTCCAGGAATCCTTTCGGTAGAGTGCGGCCATCTGTTTGGTAAACGTAATGGCTGGATGGGACTTTTCCTGTACTCTGTTCTGATCTGGTGGCTCAATTCCCCAGCTGGCATCTGCCATACGTTCAAATACATCTCTTGGAAAAAGAAGCTGAGAAAGCAGATTACTGGTTCCTTTGGTTATACTGCCTACTGCAAACTCTCTGCCTGCGGCACGTACATATTCTAAATACTCCTCTGTACGATTTTTTAATTCAGGCACACTAAAAAGCTCCCCCTGGCCGCAGTATATAGATTCATAACTACTTTTACCCAGGTGATGAGAAAACTGCGCGTCAATGGCATCATAATTGCCTTCTGCTGTATAAAAACCGCAGGTTGAGATTAATACATAACGCTTATCTGACATATCATACCGGGAGGGATGGGCGCCGCTGTGATTGCCATTTTTCATGAAAGGTAAGACCATAGGCAGCTGCCTGTCCAGCAACGCCTTTAACTGGGAAGGAAGTCCAAAGTAATAAAGAGGAAAGCTGTATATTAAAACATCAGCAGATAGAATTTTTTCTATAACGACTGTCATATCATCCGAAATGCAGCATTTTCCAGGGGTCTCCTTCCAACATTGAAAGCAGCCGATACATGGTTTGATATCCAGCTTTGAAACTGTCAGGGTTTCAGTCTGTATCGTTGATGTTTCCTTCATTCCCTGAAGGAATGCTTCTGTCAGTTTCAGGGAATTGCTTTTAGCACCTTTAGGACTTCCGTTGATAATCAGGACATTCATTCCAGTTCCTCCAGTTTTTTTATGGACCGTTTGGCCCAGTCTATACACATTTTAATATAGCAGTAACCAAAATCTGCAGAAAGTTCCCAGTATAGTTTTTGTTCCGGTTCTACAAGATTACCATACTGTCCGATGCTGCCAGGAATTTGCTGCATTTCACTTTGATATTGACTGCAGTCGTTAATAAAATCAGACAGCATATCAATGCATTCTTTGGGGGGTCTGCAGCCGGAAAAGAAAATTTTCATTAAAAAAGCATTTTTGTTGCCCTTGGATAATTCATCATTCTCCTGGGACAGCCAGTGTAAAAATTCATCTTTTCCTTTTGGTGTTATGGAATATAATTTCTTGCTGGGCTTTTCTGTCTGGATTATGATTTCGCAGGAGACAAACTCCTTTTTTTCCAGTTTATTAAGCTCCAAGTAGATCTGGCTGGTCTGTGCATACCAGAAAAACCGGACAGATGAACCAAATGCCTTGGCCAGATCGTATCCGGTCATGCTTTGATAAGATAAAAAACCTAATATGCTGTGGCTTAGGGACATAATGTATCTCCTTTTATATTATAATTTTATAATATGATAATATTAGAATATAGTCAAGATATAAGCTGTTAATATTTTTTATTTTTTTCCAAAAATTTTAAAAACTTGTCTTGACAATTGGAGTAAAATCTTGTAAAATTACTGATGTTGCAGGAGAATAAGCCCAGATAGCTCAGTTGGTAGAGCAGAGGACTGAAAATCCTCGTGTCGCTGGTTCGATTCCGGCTTTGGGCACTGTGCTTTTGAAGCACATTTGAAATATATTTCTGAAATCCTTGCGGGTGTAGTTCAATGGTAGAACACTAGCCTTCCAAGCTAGATACGTGGGTTCGATTCCCATCACCCGCTTCTTACAAAAAACAGGAAACTTCAATTTGAGGTTTCCTGTTTTTGCGTTATTGAAAGCAGACCATGATCAAATCAGTTTAGATTAGTTAAAAATATATCGTAACCTACCATCTATTTTCTAACTCCTGTCAATTCAGAACCTTATAATCGTTAAGAACATATCGAAGTATTCATTTTTCTACCTTTTAATTGAATTTAATAGAAAAAATTTAATCAAAGCAGATAGCGGTATTTGATTGATTCAGACATAAAAGACAGATAATATATTTAAAAGTTTTAACAAGCAAGTTAATATGTATTGTTAAATAATAATCGTTAAAAGATAAATAAATATCAATAAAATGTGAAAAAAATAATTAAATTGACAGTTATAAAATTAAGCCTATAATGATTATACATGAGTATGGGCAACAACAGGCCAAATAAAGATATAAGAATGAAAGCGAGGAAAAGCATATGAAGGATGTTACACTTCAGGATACATATCAATTATTTATAGGTGGAGAGTGGAAGTCTGCTTCCGACGGAAAAACATTTACCGTTACCTGTCCAGCAGACGGCAGAGTACTGGCGCAGTGTGCAGAAGCGACAAGGGAAGATGTAGATGATGCGGTAAAGGCTGCCTGGAAGGCTTTTGAAACATGGAAGAATGTTCCGGTTAACCAGAGAGCAGCTATCTTAAATAAAATTGCGGATATTATTGATGCGAACAAAGAGCATCTGGCTATGGTTGAAACATTAGACAATGGAAAACCAATCAGAGAGACTCTGAATGTGGATATACCCCTGGCTGCCCAGCACTTCCGCTATTTTGCCGGCTGTATTATGGCAGAGGAGGGAAGCGCCAGCATATTGGGAGATAATATGCTAAGTCTTATTTTAAAAGAGCCCATTGGCGTGGTCGGTCAGATTGTTCCCTGGAACTTCCCATTTTTAATGGCAGCCTGGAAGCTGGCGCCTGTTCTTGCAAGCGGCTGCTGTACTGTATTTAAGACCTCCAGCACAACTCCTTTAAGTGTATTTGAGCTGGCAAGACTGATTCAGGATGTGATTCCGGCAGGTGTCTTTAACGTGATCTCAGGCGGCGGCTCCAGATCAGGACAGTATATGCTGGAGCATCCTGGTTTCAGAAAACTGGCTTTCACAGGATCTACCGATGTGGGAAGAAATGTAGCCCTGGCTGCGGCTGAAAAGCTGATTCCTGCAACCCTGGAGCTGGGCGGTAAGTCAGCCAATATATTCTTTAATGACTGTGACTGGGAGATGGCAATGGATGGTGTGCAGCTTGGGATCTTATTTAATCAGGGTCAGGTATGCTGCGCAGGTTCCAGAGTTTTTGTACAGGAGGATATTTACGACCGTTTTGTAAAGGAAGCTGTGGAGCGGTTTAACAAAGTGAAAGTAGGACTTCCATGGGAAGATGACACCCAGATGGGCAGCCAGATCAATAAAGGACATTTACAAAAAATATTAGGGTATGTTGAGATTGGTAAAGAAGAAGGTGCCAAGGTACTGTGCGGTGGTGAGGCATTTACAGAAGATGGTCTTGAGAACGGCGCATTTCTCCGTCCCACTCTTCTTGGAGATGTGACCAATGATATGAGAGTGGCTAAAGAAGAAATCTTCGGACCGGTTGCATGCATTATCAAATTTAAAACGGAAGATGAAGTAATTGCCATGGCCAATGACAGTGAATTCGGACTGGGCGGAGCTGTATGGACCAGAGATATCAACCGTGCAATACGCGTGGCAAGAGCTGTGGAAACAGGACGTATGTGGGTGAATACCTACAATGCAATCCCGGAAGGAGCTCCATTCGGCGGATATAAGACTTCCGGTGTTGGACGTGAAACTCATAAAGTAATGCTGGAGCATTATACCCAGACAAAGAATATTATGATTAATTTAAGTGAAGCGCCTTCAGGTTTTTATCCCGTTAAATAATAATTTTCAATAAACCGGTTATGCCGTGTACAGTTTTTTATTGCTGTACACGGCATTTTTTTTGTGCCTGTATATCAGGAATGAAACAAAAAAATGGAAAAGGAATCGGGAGATTTTTGACTTAATAAAACAAAGTGTGCCAAAATGATACATTTGAATTGGGAACTCTATCTAAAACCAATAAAATAACCAAAATAAATGTGTAAAATAACCAATAAAAACGCTGAAAATGATAAATATTAGTTAATATGCACAAAAATACATTGCATTGCAGGTGTGCAAATGATATACTGAATTCATAAAAGAACTACATAAATCTACAAAAAACGACAACAAACAAGCATAAAAATCAATGATGAAGAAGTTGGAAGCAAACAGCAGATGGGAGGAACATGAAGAAAACAACAGAAGCCCAGCTGATACATATCCTGGAAACAGAGCTGGTAAAAGCATTGGGGTGTACAGAGCCTATCGCAATTGCATATGCAAGTGCAACGGCAAAGAAATATCTGGGAGTAATTCCTGAAAAAATAACAGTCTCCTGCAGTGGGAACATGATTAAGAATGCGAAAGCAGTGGTGGTACCCATGACCGGTGGCATGAAGGGAATTGAAGCAGCGGCAGTAGTGGGGGCAGCAGGTGGAGATCCGGATAAGGGACTAGAAGTATTGACATCAGTCAGGGAGGCGGATTTACAGATTGCAAACCGGCTGCTTCAGAAAAAAATATGCCGGGTTGAATTGTTAGATACCACGGAGAAGCTTCACTTAATTGTAATTATGACACAGGGCTCAAATGAGGTTAAGGTGGAACTGAAAAAAACACATCTGGGGATAACTGGAATTGAGAAAAACAAGCAGGTTCTTTTTGAAGAAAAGGAAGGCGGGGAAGAAGAACAGGTAGATTACAGCTGTCTGAATATGGATTCCATATTTGAATTTACAGAACAGGTAGACTTAATAAAAGTGAGGAGGCTGATTGCTGAACAAATTGAATGTAATACCAACATTGCTCAGGCGGGGCTGTCAAGCAGCTATGGAGCAGAGATTGGAAAAACACTTTTATCCGTTTATGGAGATGATGTAAAAATCAGGGCAAAAGCGGTGGCTGCGGCCGGTTCGGATGCCCGAATGAACGGCTGCGAGCTTCCGGTAGTCATTAATTCCGGCAGCGGTAATCAGGGTATGACAGTATCCCTTCCGGTGATTGAGTATGCAAAAACACTGAGAAGCAAAGAAGATGAACTGTACCGGGCACTGGTGCTCAGCAATCTGATTGCTATTTATCAGAAATACCGTATGGGCAGACTGTCTGCTTATTGCGGAGCGGTAAGCGCGGCAGCGGGTGCAGGTGCCGGAATTACTTATTTAATGGGAGGTCAGAGGGAACAGATTGAAAATACTATTATCAATACTCTGGCCAACACATCGGGAATTGTATGCGATGGTGCAAGCGCTTCCTGTGCAGCAAAGATTGCTTCCAGTGTGGATGCAGCAATTATGGGCAGCTATTTATCTATGAATGGTCACGTTTTTCTACCGGGAGACGGGATTGTAAAGGAAGATATCCAAAAGACAGTGGACGGGGTAATAACACTGGCAAGGGAAGGGATGAAGGAGACAGACGAGGTCATTTTAAACATTATGGTTCAGAGTTAAGACAATAACTCAGATAAGGAAAGGAAGGTAGTTTCAGTTATGAAAAAGGGGTTTATCAGGTATTCATTGGCAATGATGGCACTTGCGGGGTTACTTTCAGGCTGTGCACAGGGGAATGGACAGAGTTCAGAAGGAGCAAATAATACTTCCGGGGCTAAAACGGAAGGGACCAGCCAGGCAGGCGGAGAAGGAACGGTCAAGATTGCAGTAGCCGGTCCAATGACTGGAGATAATTCAGAATATGGAATTGGCTTTACCAATGCAGCCAAATTAATGGCAGATCAGTGGAACGCTCAGGGAGGGGTTTTGGGCAAACAGATTGAAATCGTACCTTATGATGATAAGAATACATCAGAGGAAGCAACCACCATCGCGCAGAAAATTGTATCCGATGGAGATATCAGCGGCGTAATCGGCCATTTCTCATCTGGAGTATGTATGACTGCAGCGCCTATTTACCAGGAAAATAAGATTATTGAGATTTCACCGTCTGCTTCTCACCCGGATTATTCTAAGATCGGTAATTATATTTTCAGAAATAATACAGTCATATCAAAAGAAGGTGCGGCTTCTGTGGATATTGCTGTTCATGATTTGAAAAAGAAAAATATCGGTATTATATCCATTATGACTGACTGGGGAACCAATACATCCGGAATTATCAAAGATCTGATTACCGGATTAAATGATCCCAATGTAAAAGTGGTAGCCCATGAGGAAGTAATGGAAGGATCTGATGATTATACACCGGCAATTACAAAGCTGAATGAAGCAGGGGCGGATGTGGTAATCTGCTGTGGAATGTATAATCTGGTAGCGCCGGTTGCCAAACAGTATAAAAATATTAATCCGGATATTTCCATTGTTGGATTTTCCAACGCTTACAGCCAGCAGCTGATTCAGCTGGGAGGGCAAGCAGTGGAAGGTGTATGTTTTCCGGTTATTTTCTTCTCGGAATCGGATGATACAGATGTAAAGGCTTATGTTGATGAGTATAAAAAAGTCTATGGAAATTCACCCTCTGCCCTGACCTCACAGGCCTATGATTCTGTGGGAATTCTTCTCACTGCCATGAAGGAAGCAGGTACCACGGATTCGGAAAAAGTGAGAGACAAGTTAAATGAGATCACCTACAAAGGAGTAACCGGAAACATTAAGTTCGACGAACAGGGTGATGTTGATAAGCAGTTTAACAAAGTTACAATTAAAGATGGGAAATTTGTCAAGATGAACTAGATTAAGCGGCGGGAATGGCCAGGCGCTGTTCCCGCAGAAAGGTGAAGCCATGATTGCACAACAGATATTTAACGGACTGGCTTTGGGAATGGGATATGCCCTGATTGCGGTAGGATATTCCCTGGTGTTTGGTATACTCCGGCTGGTCAATTTTTCTCACGGTTCCGTCTATGCTTTCGGGGCTCAGATGGCAATGGTTTTCATTGGTCTCCGGTTTGGCGTAATTCCTGGCTTAATCGCCAGTATGGTTCTTACGGGCGTACTTGGAGTAGCAATTGATAAGCTTGCTCTGGAGCCTTTAAGAAAAAAGAAATCTATACCCATTGCATCTTTAATTACAACCATTGGAATCTCCAATATTGTAACAAATCTTCTGATTGTAGCATTTGGAAGTGAAAAACGGGCGTTCCCGCCCCTGTTTGATTTCGGAACTCTCCAGATTGGGAAAATTGTAGTTTCCTCCACACAGATTGGCATGTTTGTGGTATCC
The DNA here is from genome assembly GCA_015057775.1 of Paenibacillaceae bacterium. Taxonomy (GTDB): domain Bacteria; phylum Bacillota; class Clostridia; order Lachnospirales; family Lachnospiraceae; genus Lacrimispora. The sequence continues at coordinate 36,465 of SVDT01000007.1, forward strand.
CTGATTCTCATGCTGCTTCTGGTTGGAATTGTATTTTATACAAAAATAGGGCTGGCAATGAGAGCAGCGGAACAGAATCCCAAAGCAGCAAACTTAATGGGAATTAACGTTAACTTTGTTATCTCATTTACTTTTTTCTTAAGCGGAATATCCGCATCCATCGCCGGTTCTCTGGTAGGCAGCTATTATCAGATTGTTTACCCGAATATGGGATTCATGGCAGGCTTAAAAGCATTTGCTGCGGCTGTGCTTGGCGGTATTGGAAGTCTGCCCGGTGCAATTATCGGCGGGCTGATAGTGGGCGTGTCTGAGTCTATGGCAGCCACTGTTTTAGGATCCACCTATCGGGATTCCATGGCATTTATCATATTAATTATTGTTCTGATCGTCAGACCCAATGGGTTGTTCGGAAAGAAAGGGATCACGAAGGTATAAAGTATGACAAATACAAGAATGGAAAAACACAGCTTTTTATATCAGTTTGAAAGCTTTATAAGCAAGAATCAAAAGCTGCTTCTTATTTTGCTGGCCGCATTTCTCTGTCTGCTGCCAAAAGGCGTAAACAACCAGTATTTTCTGACAGTAATTGTAAAGATGGCAGTCTATGCCATGTTTGGACTAGGACTTAATATACTTACCGGCTATACCGGTCTGGTATCCTTGGGACATGCGGGGTTTGTTGCAATTGGAGCCTATACAGCCTCACTTTGTGCAGTCAAACTTGGCTTAAGCTTCTTTCCTTCCATGCTCCTTGGTATGGTGGCGGCAGGACTTGTGGGAATTCTACTGGGGCTTCCGACTCTCCGGCTTACTGGAACCTATCTTTCCATTGTTACATTGGGGTTTGGTGAAATTATAAAAATGATTGCGATGAACTGGTCTCCTGTAACCAACGGAACACTGGGTGTGAAAAATATTCCAAAGCCTGCTGTTTTCGGCATGAAGCTTACCATTGCAAATCACGGCCTGTACTATCTGGTTATAATCATTCTGGTGGTCTGCACTGTCTTCTGCCTGCTTCTTGTTAAATCAAAAACAGGTAGGGCGCTGCAGGCAATAAAGGGAGACGAGCTTGCCAGTGTAATGATGGGAATTAATGTTACCTACTATAAAATCCTGGCATTTGTACTGTCAGCCTGCATTTGCGCCGCTGCTGGTGCTCTATATGCCACTCTCATCGGATATGTAGATCCTAATACCTTTAACTTTGACGTATCCACGCTGATTCTTTCCATTGTGATTCTGGGCGGAATGGGAACAATACGGGGAATGTTTCTGGGAGCATCCATTTTAATTGCTCTTCCGGAGGCGTCCAGGTTTTTAATGGTTTACCGTTTTGTTTTATACGGCGTGATTCTGGTGGTGATGATGCGATTCAGACCTCAGGGAATTCTTGGCTGGAAATCCCAGCTTCCATATAAATTATCCAGGCAGGTCATGGAACGGCTTAAAATGGAGGAGACAGAGGAGGCGGGAGACAATGGCTGACAATGCATATTTATCCGTGAAAGGAATTACCAAAAGATTCGGCGGTATTGTTGCGGTGGAGCAGGTAAGCTTTGAGATAAATAAAGGGGAAGTAGTTTCGATTATCGGCCCCAACGGTGCAGGAAAAACCACAGTTTTTAATATGCTGACGGGTGTGTACCAGGTTGACGAAGGAACCATTGTATTTAACGGAGAAGAGATACAGAATAAAAAACCCAAACATATTGTTATGGCAGGGATGTCCCGGACCTTCCAGAATATCCGGCTGTTTCAGGATATGAGGGTAATCGAAAACGTACTGATCGGGGCACATATAAAGACTTCTTACAGTTTTCTTGATTCCACCTTCCGTACGGCGAGATACCGCAAGGAAGAGGATGAAAAGGTGTTGCAGGCCATTGAACTTCTTAAATCCGTGGGACTGGAGCACAGAAAAGATGACTATGCCTCCAATCTGCCTTATGGAGACCAGAGAAAGCTGGAAATTGCCAGGGCAATTGCTACTGGTGCAGGGCTGCTTCTGTTAGATGAACCTGCAGCGGGAATGAATCCAAAAGAATCAGAGGAGCTGATGCTTTTTATCCGGTCCTTAAAGCAGAAGGGATATACCGTACTCCTCATCGAACATGATATGAGTGTGGTTATGAACATCTCAGACCGGATTTATGTTATTGATCACGGCAAACCAATTGCCCAGGGGCTTCCTGTGGAAATTGCAAACAATGAACGAGTCATTGAGGCTTATTTGGGAGGGGTGCATAAGGATGCTGAAGATAACTGATTTAAATACTCATTACGGTCCCATACATGCTCTCAAAGGCGTGGATATGGAGATTGGCAAAGGGGAAGTCGTCTCTTTAATCGGCAGCAACGGAGCCGGGAAGTCCACCCTGTTGAATACCATTGTAGGAATTGCAAGATCATCCGGAGGCAGGGTTGAATTTATGGGCAAGGAGATTACCAACAGCCCGCCTCATACAATGACTAAGCTGGGAATCAGTATTTCGCCGGAAGGCAGAGAGGTATTTCCTGCCCTTACAGTTGAGGAAAATCTTCGCCTTGGCGCTTATACGGTAAACGATAAGAAAAAGATTATTGACGGCTACGAGCGGGTATATCAGATATTTCCCAGGCTGAAGGAACGAATCAGACAGTCGGCAGGTACTCTGTCCGGAGGGGAGCAGCAGATGCTTGCAATTGGAAGGGCATTAATGTGCGGACCTGAGCTATTGCTGTTAGATGAGCCGTCGCTTGGCCTGGCACCAAACTTTGTGTTGCTGATTTTTGATCTGATAAAAGAGATTAACAGGCAGGGAGTAACGATTCTTCTCATTGAACAGAACGCCAACATGGCTTTAAGTGCTTCGAACAGAGCATATGTACTGGAAAATGGGAAAGTCACCATGTCAGGTGATGCCAAAGAAATTGCAAATGATCCCAGAATTAAAAAAGCATATTTAGGCTTAGGTTAAAGGAGGTACCATGAAAAAGATTATCAACAAACCCATGGATGTAGTAGGGGAAGCGCTTCGCGGAATGGAACTTGCCCATCCGGAACTTTTGTATACTCCGGGATATGAAGTCATATCCCGGAAGGAGAAAGCAGATAAAGTGGCGGTTATCTCCGGAGGCGGGGCAGGACATGAACCGGCTCACGCAGGTTATGTGGGAAAAGGCATGCTCGATGCGGCTGTATCGGGAAACGTATTTTCCTCCCCCAGTCCTGACCGGATTGGTGATGCCATAAACCGGATGAATTCCGGAAAAGGAGTTCTTTTAATTATTAAGAATTATTCCGGAGACATTATGAACTTTGGACTTGCCTCTGATCTTGCAGAGGCAGAGGATATTCAGGTGGAAAGCGTAGTTGTTAAGGATGATGTGGCTGTTCCTGACAGTACCTATTCCACAGGAAGAAGGGGCATCGCAGGCACCGTATTTGTCCATAAGATTGCGGGGGCAAAGGCTGAGCTTGGCGGTAATTTAAAAGAGGTGAAAGCAGCAGCCGAAAAGGCTATTGCCAATATCAGAAGCATGGGAATGGCCATGAGCCCCTGCGTTCTTCCGGCAGTTGGAAAACCCGGATTCGTTCTGGAAGACGACGAGATTGAGATTGGAATGGGAATCCATGGAGAGCCGGGAGTAGAAAGAACCCAGGTTAAAACAGCAAAAGAGACTGCCAAAATTCTGCTTGAAAAGATTCTTGGGGACTATGATTATACCGGAAGTGAAGTGGCGGTGCTGGTAAATGGCCTTGGGGGTACTCCTCTGATGGAACTCTATATCCTGAATATGGAAGTTCAGAAGCTGTTGGAAGAAAAGAATATCAGGGCTTATAAAACACTTGTGGGAAATTATATGACCGCACTGGATATGACTGGCTGTTCTTTAACCCTTATGAAGCTGGATGACGAGTTAAAGGAGCTTCTTGACGCTCCCTGTGATACTCCGGCTTTAAAAATCAGATAAGGTGGTGAAAAGATGGGATTTGAAATAACAGGTAGGGATTATGCGGATTACATAAAGAAAGCATATGAGCTGATTCATGAAAACGGAGACTATGTGACAGAGCTTGATCTGGCTACTGGAGACGGGGATCACTGGTCCAATATTAATATGGGGTTTGAAAAACTGGTTGAGAAGTCTGAGGAACTGGGGCAGCTTCCTATTAGTGAGGAATTTAAGGAGATTGGCAAGACCATGATGGCGGTAATCGGAGGTTCCTCCGGAGTGCTATACGGATCTGCGTACCTGGCGGCAGCCAAAGCGGTGAAGGGCAGAGAGACATTGGACTGCCAGGGAGTTTGTGACAGCCTGGAAGCCATGCTGGAGGCAATTATGTCCAGAGGGCAGGCAAAGGAAGGGTTTAAAACCATGATTGACAGTCTTGCACCGGCAGTCATGGCTTATAAGAAGGGGATTTCTGATGGGATAAGTGAGTTGGAAATCTGCGATGTCGTGAAACAGGCAGCCGTTGACGGTGCCGAGAATACAAAAAACATGGAAGCGGTAAAAGGAAGAGCAACTTACCAGGCCAATAAAGGGCTTGGACACCTGGATCCGGGAGCAGTTACCATGTCGTATCAAATCGGAACGTTAATGAATTGCATAAAAGAAAAAATTAATTTCTAAGGAGGAACAGTTATGTACAGCAATACACCGGAAGACAGAGGTCAGCACATCAAGGATTTACGGGACGGAATCGAGCATAGAGCCACATGGTTCTACTATATGTTCACGGAGGCTAAGAAAAGAGGGTTAGACAGTGAATTTGCCCATGATGCCATTAAGAAATGCGGCTGCTTCCATGGTCAGAACAAATATACAAAGACCAGTGACTTAAAGGCTTTTGAGAAGGAATTTGTCAGTGACAATGTAAGAAACATCTTTGAGATGGATACAGAATGTACCGATGACAAGCTGGAAATCACCTTTCACCACTGCCCGCTTGTAGCTGCTTGGAGAAAGCTGACCGATGATGAGGAACTGATTGCAGAGATGTGTGAAATTGCCATGGATGGAGATCGGGGAATCTGCTCCCAGTTTGAGGATTTTACCTTCCATCTGGGAAAAACCATTGCAAAGGGTGACTCCATCTGTGAGGTAACTTTTAATAAGAATCAGGATTAATAAACAGAATCAGACTGTTTCACCAAAAGGGTTGTTGTACGAATACAGCATCCCTGTTTGGCGTTTATAAAAGAATATTTGTGAGGTGCGGGGATGGAGAAAAGCCTGTTGGGTTTAATAGGAGGTTATACCAATCATTTGGCAAGAATTATTTCGGATACGCTGGATACAGACATACTGATTATAGATACCAATATGAACATAGTGGGAAGTTCCTTTAAGTACTTAAACCTTTATACCGATATCAGGATCGGCACCATCATATCCACCATATTAATTGAGAACAGAAATGTGATTGTGGAAGACAAATCACGTCTTGCCGGCTGCCGCAAATGCGACCAGTACCGGGAATGCAAGATGAGCAGTTTCGTAGGAGTGCCCATAAGGGTTGATAATCAGGCAGTGGGTGCCCTCGCTCTTATATTAACCAGGCACAGAGCTAAGTTTTTATTTGAAAGTCTGGATTCAACTGTTTCATTTCTGGAGAATTTTTCGGAGCTTATTTCCGGAAAAATAGAAAATGAAACAAGAACCATACGATTGGAAAACCGCTTAAAAGAGATCGAGGCCATTATAGACAAGATGTTTGAGGCGGTTATTTACACTGACTATTTCGGAAATATCATTCATGTTAACAAGCGTTTCTGCGATGTGATACATCTGGAAAAGGACATGCTGGGAAGTAACATGAAGGAACTGTTTCCGTTTCAACTAATAGAGGATTATTTTAAGAACCACGAGGATATCAGCAATGAACGGCTGACTTTTGAGAGGAAAGGCCATCTGTTTCATGGCGTGGTTTCCAGCAAAAAGATTTATTTAAGCGATACGGAATTCGGTACTCTGTTTTATTTTAAACCCCAGAGTGATTTTGTAAAACGAATTAACATATCGGAACAGGGCTCTCTGGTGACGTTTGACTGGCTGAAAAAGTACTTCTCTGCCCAGGAACTTCAAATGGCAAGGGAAATGGCAAAAACAAACCATAATTTACTTATTCAGAGTTCGGATAATGAGTTAAACCTTCTTCTTGCCAAAGCAGTATTTAACACGTCGGAACGAAATCTTCATGATCTGTATGTGGTTTATTCGGATAATCTTTACAGGGATTTATTTGAAATCTATATGATGGATGAGTATGGAGTCTTGAAAAATGCGGATGGATGTACGGTGGTAATTGTTCAGCCGGAAAAAATGCCTTTGTATATTCAGCATTATATTGCTGATTTTATGAAGACTGGTAAATTTAAAACCCATGACAAATCGGTACGTTCTAATGTCAGGTTTTTATTCTGCGTCGACAGGGAACTGGAATCTCTGGTGGAACAACAGCTGTTTTCCTCTGAGTTATACCGCCTTATTGCCCGCTATAAGATCAGCTTTGAAGGAATGGAAAAAGATATGGTAAAATTCCGCGGTTATGTAACGTCTGGTCTTAATTATTACAGGAGACTTTATGATAATAAAGGCGTGGAACTGTCTGCAGAACTGCTTACATATTTAAGAAATCATTTTACTGAGATTGGAAAACACAGTATGGAGATTATTCTTGAACGGATTGCGGCAGAGCTTTCTGGCAGAGTGACCGTGGAAGAATTAAGAGAAAAGAATCTTCTTCCTGAAAATGATCCTGGCTACAGCGGACTGGAGGAAATGTCAAAGGAACAGATAAAAACCATGCTGGAGCGGGGGTATTCAAAAACCGATATTGCGGATATTCTGGGGATTTCCAGATCTACCTTATATCGAAAAATCAGAGAAATAGAAGAAGTATAACATGTATATCATTTAATGGGAAAGACGAAAAGGACAACCCGAAATAAGTTATGAGAAACAGACTTTGGCAGTTTCAGTATAATGTCAAGGTCTGTTTTTTATTCGTAATTAGCTTGCTGTGCGTGAAAATTAGCAAAAATCAACTTGTATGCAATCTTGAATAAGGCAAAAATGGAAAGATTTTTAAAAAGTGTTGTGCAAAAACACGTCGATATTGAAGATAAACTATCGAACACTGTCTAAAATATGAAAAATATAGTTGATTTTCAAAAATAGATGTGTTATATTTTACAAAAAGGAAGACCGATGCAAAGTGGCAAATGCTAACTGATATGCATTTGGCGGGATACTGATATGCAATCTTAATAGAATGAAATACTTGTATGCATTTCATATCCGTTGATAGTAAGGAGAATAAAAATGCCAGAATTGGAAGCTGAAAAAGGAAACCAGAGAAATGATATTTATAATCAACTGAGAATGCAGATACTGAATCTGACGATCAAACCGGGAGAACGACTGAGTGAAAATACATTATCAAGTCAGATGAATGCCAGCCGGACCATGGTTAGAGATGCACTTTCAAAGCTGGTTGAAGAAGGATACATTGTAGTCTATCCGCAGCGAGGTACGGAAGTAACTTTACTTGATTTAGAACGGATCAGACAGGTGGTTTTTTCACATACTGTATTGGAACAGGCCATGATTGAGGAGATTTGCCGCAAAGGATTAACTGATAATCAATTTGAACAGCTGGAAGAGGTTTTAAATCGACAGAAATTGGAGATAAATAAAGAAAATCCCCTGGAATTTCTGGTGATAGAGCAGCAGGTACATTATCTTCTTTCCGCTTTTAGCGGACGGGAATATACCTGGGAGGTATTTAGAACCATTGACTCAGATCTGCTGCGATTAAACTATCTTCAATTTACTACATTCAACTACCGCATTGATATGTCTTCCCTGACCAGCTGGGAACATGTTCAGGTAGAAGGACGGCTTCTCCTTGATAATTTAAGGAGAAGGGATGCGGAAGCAGCCAGCCTGATCTGTGCCAATCATTTTAACACTATATTATGGAATGCAGGCACACTTCGGGATATTTACCCACAGTTCTTTTCCGGACAGGCATAGGAAGCCGGACCGGTTAGAAATAGAAATACCATATGAGAGGAAAGGAGCGGGGAATCCAGGTTTTGAGAATAGGCTGCTTATTGGCAGACCGGTTAACTATTATCAGCAGTATGGGGAATAAAAAGTTATAGGAGGTATTATTGTGGAGTACATTATTGGTATTATTTTATTAATTTCATTCTTTGGTTTGGCGTATTACTGTATCAAAGGCCATAACCTGATGATCGGCTTCTTGCTGATTACTCTTCTTTGGACCATTCTTCCGCTTGGAGGAACACTGTTTGTAAGCGAGTCATTTCTTGCTTCCAATCCGATTCTGCAGTTTGGAAAAGACAATACTCTGATTGCTGCCTTAAATAAGATTTATCAGTCAGCACCAGAAGGCTGGGGAACAACTCTGGTAAACGTATGCTGGGGTGCATGGTTTGGACGTGTACTTATGGATACCGGAATTGCATCAACCCTGATCCGTAAAACTGTTGAGTTAGGCGGAGACAAGCCATTTGTAACAGTAGCTCTTTTAAATGTAGTAACTGCTCTTATTTTTACTGCCATGACAGGTGCAGGCCCGGTAATTGCAATCGGTGTTATCGTACTTCCGATTCTTATGTCTCTGGGAATTCCAAAATCTGTTGCTCTGTTTACATTTATGGGATCGGTTGCAGCAGGTATTTATATCAATCCGGTTAACTTCACACAGTATCGTGCGTTTTTCTTAAAACCCGACCAGATGCCTGAATTCACACTGGGCTGGTATGCTGCTCACTGGGGCTATGCTGCTCTTATTATCATGCTGGTTATTACTACTGTTCTGGCTGCTTTCTATTTAAAGCGCGCAAAAACAGTTCATGCATGGGCTGCTCAGACAAGAGGCGCTGCTTCCGAACAGAAAAATGCACCATTTTATACCTTGATTCTTCCGGTAGTACCGGTTGTATTAAAAATCTGGCTGGACTTCTCCGTAATCGGAGGTTTCGTAATTGCTGGTTTCCTTGCACTTTTCCTTTGCGGAAGAATGAAAGGAAGCTTCAAAGAGAACTGTCAGCTTGTAAACAAGCTTTATTATGACGGTGTGGTAGATACCGCTCCGCTGGTAGGATTCCTTCTTACCCTTCCTATGTTTAACTCAGTTGCAGCTCTTGCTTCTCCTTACTTCAAGGTGATTCTTGGAAATGTAATGCCAAGAAGCGAGATCGTTGTTTGTATTGTATTTGCAGTACTTCTATGCATGGGTCTGTTCCGTGGACCTATGACCTTAGTAGGCTGCGGTGCAGCAACACTTGGTGTGCTTTCCAACGTTGCATCTTTCTCAGTTCCATTCCTCTATGCGGTATTTGCAATTCCGACTATTACCGTTAATATCGGAAGCTGTATTACTCAGTCTTGGGTTGCATGGGGACTTGCTTATTCGAAGGTTGAATCACGAGACTTCTTAAAGCTCTCCATACCCAATGCATATTTTGCCGGAATACTGCAGTATGTGGCTACATTCATCATGTTAGGTGGACTTGGCGCTGCTTGGTTCCTGTCTTAATAACAGTCTCGGACAAGGAGACAAACTCTCAAAACCCCAAAAGATAACCCCTGTCCGGGCGCGCCCCCTGCGCACCCGGACGCTTTTCAACAATTGCAATTGAGGAGCAGTACATGAAAATTTTGTTAGTAAAATTTGACTTATCTATCTGGAAAGGAATGGAATACAATGGCAGAGCGTGAACACAGAGCAGTCCGAATGGGCATTGACGTAGGCGGAACTTATACCAAATGCGTAGCCATGGACAATGAAACCCATGAGATTATTGGGAAAAATGAAGTGAAGACCACACATGATGATAAAGATGGCGTTGCTGCCGGTGTTGTACAGAGCTTTAGAAACTGTATGCGGGAAAGTAATATTTCACCGGAAGATGTAGTTTTCGTAGCTCATTCAACCACTCAGGCGACCAATGCTTTTATCGAAGGCGACGTTGCTTCAGTCGGTGTGGTAGGCGTTGCCGGAGGCGGTCTGGAAGGATTTCTGGCAAAGCGTCAGCTGGCGCTGAAAGATATTGTGCTGGATGAAAAAGTAGGACGTATGATTAAGGTTTACAATACGTTTATTAAGAAAAAAATGCTGACTGAGGATGTCATTAATCAGAATATCAGCGAACTCCTGGACCAGGGAGCCAAGGTAGTCGTGGCTTCTATGGCATTTGGTGTAGACAGCATGGAGGAGGAACTTCGAATCCACGACTGTGCAAAGAAGAAAAATGTGCCGGTAACAATGGCTTCTGATATTACAAAATTGTATGGTCTGACCCGCCGTACCCGTACGGCTGCAATTAATGCATCCATACTTCCAAAGATGATGTCTACTGCAAATGCCACAGAAAGTTCGGTTCGTGCGGCAGGAATTACAGTTCCGTTAATGATCATGAGAGGTGACGGCGGCGTTATGGAAATCAATGAGATGCGGAAACGTCCCATTCTTACTGCTCTTTCCGGTCCGGCTGCTTCTGTTATGGGATCATTGATGTATCTTCGTGCTTCCAATGCCATCTACTTCGAGGT
>SVDT01000400.1 GCA_015057775.1 Paenibacillaceae bacterium
GATCCGTAAATTCAGGGGTGCTGCTTATCACATTCATGTAGTAAGAAAAGGGGAAACAGGCAATAAGATTTCATCCTTCCTGGTAGATGGTTCTGCCATTGAGGGGAATGAGATTCCATTCCAGGCTGGAAAAACAGAATATCGTGTAGATCTTACACTGGAATAAGCAAAAGGGAGAAAGCCGAAATCACGGCTTTCTCCCTTCTCTTTTCTATCCTCTATTCCTTATCATAGGCTTCCAGTGCAACGGGCAGCGCCTGAATTACTACATTACCCGCTGCAGGCAGCCCCACCAGAATGCTGCTGATTATTTCCTCTCTTGTGGCTCCATGGGCTTTTGCCATCTGAACGTGGAAAGGCAAACCGCTCTCCAGCCTCATAACAGCCATAACGGCTATATATGCAAGTTCCTCTGTTTTTTTATCAAGGCTGCTCACTGAATCCAGCTTGTGGATCATCTCCATCCATGGGTTCTGAACCTCCGGTACCTCCTGTGCAAATACTGAAAATGCATTACTTACCTGCATACGTTTACTCCTCTCTTTTTTGTGTACCTCTGTTTATTCTTTAGAAAACTCATTCTTCCAGGCGGGCAGCTTCTTCATACTGCTCACTGCAATTTTTTCTGCTGCTGACTCATCAAACCCCTGTGTTTCCATAATAAACTTTGTCATACCGGCTTTCGCCTCTTTAAAAGACCGCATGGTTCCGTCAGGTCTGGCACAATAGACACAGTATTCTTTCTGCTCGTCGCCCTGTGGAAAATCCGATTTCTTTTCCATAGGCATACCGCAGGCAATGCATACCTTCATATCGCTCTCCTCCTCTATTTCGTAATCAGACTTATAAATGTGTGTTTCAATTCTCCTGCATAGCGGGCTAAAACCGGTTCGTCCGGGGAAAAGAAATCCTTATTCCATAAATAATAATGGATCATGCCAAGCCAGTTATTAAAAAGCATATGGACAGGAACCTCTTTTACAGTTCCATTCTTCATCTCCCTTGATAACAGGAGATTGAAATGATGGGCAATCGTGGACTGATTATCCGCATACATATACTGTACCTCTTCTGGCAAAAGGCTTCTCTCCGTAATCAGGCGCAGATAAAACTCCTCATGATCGATGAGAACCTTTAAATGTGCATCCAAAAAGTCACTGACACTGGCACTGGATTCTCCCATATCGTGAAATTCAGCAGCAAGGCTGATCTGAAACTCACCTATGATGCACTCCAGCAAATCATTCAGAGACTGGAAATGGGCAAAAACGGTTCCATGTGAGACCCCGGCCTCTTTGGCAATTCTCGCTGTTGAAGCGGAGAAACCTTCCGTTGCATAGATCCGGTATGCCGTATCAATAATTTTCTGCCTGGTACTTTCTTTTTGTATCTGTCTTTTTGATTTCATATTAATGACCACCAACTCATTGAGTGTATACTCAATATAATCTTTTTTTTCTATCTTGTCAATATTTTTATAGTAAAAATAATTCTGTCATCTGAAAAGAACCGGCTAGCGCTTCTCACCGGTTATACTTAACCCCATAAAATCCTTTACCACTACTCCCCCTTTAAGCTTGCTGCTGTTAAGAAGTTTCTGCATCTCTTCCTGAGTATAAGATGCATACAGCGAAGAAAGAAATCCTGGTCTTATCTCTTTGGGCTTTGTATTGAAATATATCATATATTTTTTTAAAAAACCGATATCCCGTCTCATATCTGTGATGCAATATCTTCCGCCTATGCGCAGAACCCGGTAGATCTCGTTAAAAACCTGAACCGGATTTTCCCACTCATGAAGGGATCCATTGGATACTACGCCATCAAATGCGGCATCCTCAAAAGGCATATTCATTCCATTGCCCTGTACATAACGAGCTGAAATTCCATATTCCCTGGCATTTTTCTCTGCAATACGAATCATGGCAGGGCTAATCTCGCAGCCAGTAAATGTTCTGGGTTTTACCTGTTTCGCCAGCTCCAGGCCAACGTAACCAGGGCCGGGGCCTATTTCCAGTATATCTCCCCCATTGATCCCGGAAGCTATCATCTCAGCCACTCCATTCCACCCCTTATCTCTCATGCCCTTTGCAAACTCATCGAATATCTCTGCTGTCACTTCACTCTGAATCCCCTCATTGGTTTCAATTATTCTTGCTGCTGTCATAACCTGCTCCTTTCTTCCTGATCGCCTCTATGGATTCTTCGGCCCAGCTTAGCTCAGCCTTGTAATGCATCAGATGGTGATTAAATATAATATCAGCATAAATCTTCATTTCTTCCGGTATTACTTTTTCCATCTCTGTTCTGTGATCTTCAATTCCCATAATCACCTTTTTCAACTTGCTCATATGAAGATTCAGACTCTGTAAAAAGTCAGATGCAGTCAGATATTCAGAAAAATAGAATGCGGCGTCAGCGTCAAAAACCGGACGGTAATTCATATCCAGAGTCTGCTTTAGCAACTCCTTAAATTTTTCTGCCCCGCTCTCTCCCACAAAGTAAACAGTTTTTTCAGGTCTGGTACTTTGCTTATCTCTTATGGCTGTTAAAATACCAGAAGCTTCCATCTTCTCAAGATGGTAATACACATTCGGTAATTTGATCCTGGTAAAATCCTCAAGCTGCTCTTCCATGATCTTTTTAATCTGGTAGCCATGCTGCGGTCCAAAGCGCAGTAATATTCCAAGTATATACAATGGTATCATATAAATTCGCTCCTTTTATAGTCAGTACTGACTATTTATAATTCTCATTATACTCAGTACTGACTAATTGTCAATGCTGTTTTTACCTATTTTTTTGTTTTTTCCCTATTCCGCCATTTGTTAGGTATTTGGTCACTCCATTGGCATAAAATGGTTATATACTGTATATAGAAAGGCAGGCTTGTCATGAACAAAATACTGGATAATGATTATTATGACTTTATCATCAGCAACTCCCTGATCCCTTCTAATGACCTTTCAGAAAATGTCACAAAATT
>SVDT01000401.1 GCA_015057775.1 Paenibacillaceae bacterium
CTCGTGAGCAGATGCAATCCCTGTTATTTTAATACCACCTTTTAATATCTGGGTTTTTCCATCATTAAGCCCCAGAAAGCGGCTTTTATCAATCATAAGATCCTCACTGAGTACAGGGATCAGCTTCTCCGGCACAAGAAACAATGCATTTGGCGAGCTGACTGAAAGCTGATGCCAGACATTCCGGTCAATGTGATCCAAATGATCATGAGTTCCTATTATGTAATCTGCATTGGTTATTTCACTGGGATCAAAGAGCGGTGCGATTCTTCTGTCAGGACGTTCCGAGAGAAATGCATCGATATAGATTGTAACTGTGCCCAGCTTCGCTGCATACCCCAGCTGCCCAAGCCACCAGAACGCGGCTTGTCCTTCCCCTGGTATTGTCTCATTTATTTCTGCAATTAAGTCTTTCCCGCTTTTCGCGGTTTCCATGTACTGCTGTTTCATTTTAAATCCGCCTCCGGTTCCATGTTTTTTACTTTCATGATTTATCATACCACAGATTCTTTTGGATGCAACCTGCCCATATCAGAAAACTGCCGGGCTGAATCATACAGCCCGGCAGTACTATGTGCATGCTTAAGATAAATTTCTGGCTTCTGCAAAAACCTTCGTCAGCATATTTATAACTTTGCTATATTAATTGTTCTGAAATACCTCTTCTCATATTTTATCCTATGTATCATAGCTTTTCCCCGTGATGAAAAAACTTATTTTTACTAATCTTTTCCCTTTTTTCTTATTACATAAAGCAATTCTGACGACATTCTAAGGAGTAATAATAAAAGGAGAAAACATATGATAACCTACAAAAATCTTTATGACAACGGGAACATGCTTAAGATTAATGAACGTGGCTGTGTTAAGGTATTTGAGCATCAAAAAGATTTAAGTGTTGAAGCCGGCTCTGCCATCGCTTCCTATTATGCATCCAAGATGAATATCCGAAAAAGGCAGGTTTTAATTGAACTCAATGGCAATTCCTTTACCGTCCAGGCTGGTGCCATGCAGTGGACTTCCGGCTCCGTTGCCATGACTTCCGGAATAAAGGGTGTAGGCGATTTTCTAGGTAAGGCACTTGCTTCCAAGGTGACAAAAGAATCATCTGCAAAGCCGGAATTTAAAGGCAGCGGCCTTTTAATGCTGGAACCCACTTACAGGCACATTCTTCTGGAGGAGGTCTCCGAATGGGGAAGCATGGTGCTGGAAGACGGATTATTCCTGGCCTGTGATTCCGACATCAAACAGAATGTAGTTGCAAGAACCACACTGACCTCAGCAGTTGCCGGTAAGGAAGGGTTCTTTAACCTATGCCTGACCGGACAGGGAATTGCCGTTTTAGAAAGCCCGGTACCCAGAGAAGAGCTAATTGAATTTGAATTGAAAGACGATGAAATTAAAATTGACGGAAACATGGCAATCGCCTGGTCTAATTCCTTAAAATTCACGGTAGAACGTTCCTCCAAATCCCTGATTGGTTCCGCAGTTTCAGGGGAAGGTCTTGTCAATGTTTACCGGGGAACTGGAAAGATTCTCATGGCGCCAGTGGGTTAATCATCCTGTTAATCAGTACTCCCAAAGCGGATATGTCACATAACCAATGACATATCCGGTTTTTTTAATTATAAATGTCTAAATAATTCTTAAAACAATTACGGAAATAATGTCTCACTATTTCTTAATAATTCTTAAATCAGGCTATATTGCCTTGTTATTGCATCTATTAGTGATATAATTCACTTGATTAAACAATCAAGGAGGCATCTGTCCATGAGTTCCACACAGCAGATATTGGTGGTAGATGACGACGCAGATATCCGTGAAGTAATCCGTATACAGCTGGAGAACAAAGGCTATCTCGTTTTAGAAGCCGCAAACGGAAACGATGCGGTAAAAGCAGTTAGAGAAAATTCTGATATCGACCTGATTATACTGGATATCATGATGCCAGGTATGTCCGGGATTGAAGCATGTTCACAAATCAGAACCTTTCATTCCGCACCGGTATTATTTTTAACTGCCAAATCAAAAGAGACAGATAAAAACGATGCTTACGAAAACGGCGGCGATGATTATCTGGTGAAACCATTTTCCCAGGCAGAACTTTTTATGAAAATTCAGTCTCTCTTAAGAAGATACGTTGTCTACAAAGGGAAATCGGAATCTTCTGTTAATCTTTCAGAAGTCCATGTTCAGGATATTGTGATTGATACGGTAAACCACTGGGTATACCGGGAAAATCAGAAAATAGAGCTTACCGATACGGAATATCTGGTTTTAATGTATCTGGTAAAAAACAAAGGAACCGCAAAAGATGCTCAGGCCATCTATGAGGGGGTATGGAATGAAAAGTTTCTTCCTTCCTCCACCAATACCATTATGGTTCATATCTTAAAGCTGAGAAAGAAACTGGAACTGGATTTTAATAATCCACTAATTATCCGAACCGTCTGGGGAAAGGGCTATCAGATTGATGAAGGGTAAAACATTATCCTCACTGCGTTATAAGCAGATACTTGTACTCCTGCTTGGAGCATTTTTAAGCTTCACCGTATATCTGATTGTGGATAACCTGGGAGATTACATGGTTTCAAAGAAGCACATGGATGAAGACTCGGTACAGAATCGGTTAAACATCTATCAGGATTCCTTTGAAAATTACGTAAGAAAAAATAAAGTATCGGTAAAAAATGTAAGAGCTATCTCCAGATGGGTCAAGAATCATAAATATGTCTATCTGACCATATATAACGGAGACGAAATTCTATATGAATCCGGTTACTGGAATGATTCTTATTCCTCCTATGAGACTGCAACAACCATTGTGGAAAGCTGCAACCAGCAGGAACGTGATATTGTATTTTCAGACGGTACCTACTCCGTTTCCATCATCGATTCTTCCCAGATTAAATGGCTGGATGTAGTGCTTTACTGTTCCTGGATTATGTTCTTTCTTGTATTTCTTAT